>JAAEUI010000611.1 GCA_024227475.1 Paracoccaceae bacterium
CTTGACTACGTGTATAATACGTGTACAGATTGATTTGGTCTCAGATATCCTTTTATTTACAATGACTTAATGGTAGTTGTGGCGGAGAGACAGGGATTCGAACCCTGGGAGGCTTGCACCTCAACGGTTTTCAAGACCGCCGCATTCGACCACTCTGCCACCTCTCCGGTCAGACCAAAAATGATGCGCCTGGCCCCTGTCGACTAGGTAAAACCGGTCCGAACAAACTTCAAGCGATATTTTGAGCAAAACTCGGCTGGCCAGAGAATCACAGATAATTAACGGACTTCCCTAACACCGCCATCTTGGTTATTGTGCAGCCAAACCGGCCACTACAGGGCGGAAAGACCGGAATGAAGCAGAGCAGAACAGGCGGCGTTTCCAGAAACAATCGGAAAATCCGCACTGGGGACAGGAGACGGGAATTATGGGTATCGACTGGAGTTCGAGTGGCACCAGGCTAACGGTCAGGTCCGGGCTTTTTGCATTGCTAATGGCCGGCGTGGCCAGTTGCGATGAAGAAGGGCTGCAGGGCCTGAACTTCGGTAAGAAAAATTCTTCAGAGGAAACAGTAGAATCTGCCCCGAAGGGCAATTCTATAAAACTTGTTGAACGCGATGTCGAAGCGCCTGAAGCCTTTGAAGTGAATACCAAAGCTCTGTGGGATGGCCGTCCTTCACTCGGAGGGGTCTGGGTCGCACATCCAGACAGTAAGCAACCCGAACGCGTGATCATCCGAAATGAAACAAACGGAAAATTTGTTATTGGGGCATTGTTCCGGCGCGAACGGGCAAATCCCGGGCCACTGCTGCAATTGTCTTCCGACGCTGCCTCCGCACTTGGGGTTCTGGCCGGAACGCCAACGATGCTGAAAGTGACAGCTCTGCGCCGGGAAACCGTGAATGTCGAAGAAAAAAAGCCAACACCGGAACCTGAAACGCCGGAAACGGTGGCAACAACCGAAATCGAACCGGTAAGCACGTCGGAACTGGAAAGTTCTGTCATCGCATCTGTCAAAAAGGCAGAGAAACAGAAAAAAGCAGCGGCGGCACCTGCCGCTCCGACTCCGCTGAAATCCAAATTAAAGAAACCTTATGTACAAATCGGTTTTTTCAGTGTTGAATCGAATGCCTCTGACAATGTTGCCGCGATGAAGAAAAGTGGCATTCCTGCCAAAATGGTTAAGTCCTCAAGCAATGGCAAACCCTTCTGGCGTGTCATCGCTGGACCGGCCGGCAATTCAACAGAACAAAAGCAACTGCTGGCAAAGGTTAAGGCCAAGGGGTTTACTGACGCCTATTTCGTCTCTGAATAGGCGGTTGGTTGCCGCCAATTCGTTGCTGGGAGTTGGATTCCAGTCAGAGAATTTGCAAATGATTGCTTTCATGGACTTCGTCCGGTTAAATATCGGGCAGGCGAATAGGAGCGCATGCTGGCAATGACAAAGCTGGGATTAATTACCACAATCTATCTGGCAATCAGCCTGCCTGCTGGTGCGTATGAAACTATTGCACGCGCAGCGATGGTGTTTGATCAGACAAGCAATACGGTTTTGCTGACGAAGAACGAAACCATGCCTCTGCCGCCTGCCTCAATGTCTAAGCTGATGACCTTAAACATGCTGTTTGAGGCGCTGCAGGACGGAAGGATCACGCTTGACACCCAATTCACTGTCTCTGCAAAAGCCTCGAAAAAGGGTGGATCCAAAATGTTCCTGCGCGACGGAGAGCGGGTATCGGTAGAGAACCTCATCCGGGGAATTATCGTTCATTCAGGAAACGATGCCTGCATCGTGGTTGCGGAAAACCTCGCCGGTTCCGAAGCTGACTTTGCCAGAATCATGACCAGCCGGGCGCTGAAACTCGGTATGAAAAATTCCACTTTTGCAAATGCCACTGGATGGCCCGACCCCAATCAGAGGATGAGTGCTGCCGATCTGGTGCTGCTGGCTAGCAGGATTATTACGGATTTCCCAGAATTTTACGGGTATTTTCAGGAAGAAAGCTTTATCTGGGCTGATATCACGCAGGAAAATCGCAATCCCCTTATTAAACTTGGACTTGGCGTTGACGGCCTGAAAACCGGTCACACAACGGAGGCAGGGTATGGATTGGTCGCATCGGCCAGGCAGGGCAACCGGCGGGTCATTCTGATGATTACCGGACTCGAAAGCGCCGATGCGCGCGCGCGCGAGGGCGAGCGGCTGATGAATTGGGCCTTCCGGCAATTTTCAGAAAAAACCCTCATCGAAGCGGAAAAAAAAATCGTAGAAGCTCCGATTTGGTTCGGCCAACGCGATAGTGTCGGGCTGGAAACCGCCAAAGACGTTGTGGCTCTGGTTCCCTATGAGAGCAAAGACGATGTGAAACTGAAAGTCACCTATGACAGCCCGTTGCAGGCGCCGATCAGCAAGGGGCAAGAGGTTGGCTTTCTGACAGTTGAAATTCCAGGGCTGAAACCCACCCGTTATCCGGTGGTCGCCAGTCAGAGCGTTGCTACCGGTGGACTTCTCAAGCGGTTGAAAATTTCGGTTCAGGTTTTAACCGGGTCAATTGGCGCCCCCGCAGAAGCGACGAAATAAGATATGGCTGGCAGGGGCCTATTTATTACGTTTGAGGGCATCGACGGTTCGGGAAAATCCATGCAGGCATACCTGCTGGCGCGAGGTCTTGACGACCTGGGCCACCCCTCCCTACTGACGCGCGAACCTGGTGGATCAGACGGAGCCGAGGAAATACGCCGACTTTTGGTTGAGGGCGATCCCGGGCGCTGGTCGCCGGAGACGGAGATATTGCTGTTTACCGCCGCGCGAAGGGATCATCTAGAACGCACTATCCGGCCTGCAATTAGTCGCGGTGAAATTGTGGTCAGCGACCGTTTTGCCGACAGTACCCGGGTCTACCAAGGGGTAGCACGTGCCGATTTGCGTAACACCGTGGATCGGTTGCACGAACTAATGATCGGTCGGGAGCCGGATATCACCTTTATCATCGACATGGACCCGGAAATCGCGCTGTCCCGGGGCCTGGCTAGAAATTCGGGTGAAGACCGGTTTGAAGATTTCGGTTTGCCTTTTCAACGCGCACTGCGACAAGGGTTTCTGGACCTGGCAGCCGAATTCCCAGATCGCTGCGTTGTCATTGACGGAAACGACACCCCGGCGCCGATTCATGCGCAGATAAGTGAACGGGTCGAGGACCTGTTGTGAACACCGAAATCAGTATTCCGGAATCCGACCGGGCGAAGGACGCGCCCCATCCTCGCGAAACCCTTTCGTTGCTTGGGCAATCACAGGCCGAAAACCGTTTTCTACAGGCGTTTGACTCGGGGCGGCTGCACCACGCCTGGATGATCTCCGGGCCGGTTGGCATTGGTAAAGCGACGCTGGCTTGGCGCATTGCCCGTTTTTTACTGTGCCAGGCGAATGAGGATATGGCCGGGTTGTTTGCGGGTGCACCCAATAACCCCAATACGCTGGATACCGATCCGAGCCATCCTGTGGTCCGGCGGACTCAATCGCTTGGCGAACCGCGGCTGTTCTTGTGCCGCATTCCCTGGGATGAAAAGGCCAAACGGCTGAAATCGGCGATTTCTGTGGAGGAAGTTCGCAAACTGAAGAGCTTTTTTAACCTGTCCGCAGCAGATGGGGGTTGGCGGGTTGCAATCATAGACGCAGCCGATCAACTTACCCGCTCAGCTGCTAATGCCTTGTTGAAGATCCTCGAAGAACCACCTGAAAAAGTTGTAATAATTCTCATCAGTCATCAGCCTTCGAAGCTCTTGCCAACCATCCGGTCCCGTTGCCGCGACCTACGCTGTTCAAAACTGTCGCAGTCAGATCAGATGACTGCGCTTCACCAGGCCGGATTTGAAGTAGGGGCAGAAGCCGACACGTTGTCGATATTGTCGGATGGTTCAGTTGGCACAGCTATCCGACTGATAAATTCCGAAGGCGTCATATTGTACAAATCCCTTGTTTCTCTTGCAGCCACTGCACCATCTCTTGACCGCGCAACTGCTTTGCCTCTGGCTGACAAATGCACCGGAAGAGACGCCGCCGCCCGATATGACGTTACTGTCCAGATGATTTCTTTGCTTCTGGCCCGGCTGGCAATATTTGGCGCTTTGCAGCCTCCGGTCTGGACCGAAGCAGCCCCAGGTGAAGCGTTGATGCTGGCAAAACTCGCTCCAAATGCAGCGTGCGGGCGAAAATGGGCGGATTTGGCTCAGTCACTCACTTTGCGCGTTTCCCATGCCCGCGCGGTAAATCTTGACCCATCCAGCGTGATCCTAGATATGTTGCTGAAACTGAACGAAACGGCGCGGAACTGACCGGCGCAGATGAGTCCCGAAATGCCCGCAAAACCACAAATCACCGATAGTCATTGCCACCTCGATTTCCCGGATTTTGACGGTGAACTGCCCAGTATAGTCGCGCGTGCACAGGACGCGGGAGTGGCCCGCATGGTCACAATTTGCACCCGTTTGTGCAATGAACCCAGGGTTCGGCAAATTGCCGAGGCTTATGCTCCTGTTTTCTATGCCGCGGGCACGCATCCAATGAGTGCGGCGGAAGAACCGATGGCAACGATCGAGCAACTGGTGGAAATCGCCCGCCATCCGAAAATGGTCGGGATCGGAGAAACCGGGCTGGATTATCATTACACCAGCGAGAGCAAGGAAGTTCAGCAGGAGAGTTTACACATTCATATCGAAGCAGCCCGCCAGACCGGCCTGCCACTGATCATTCACGCCCGGGCAGCTGATGACGACATGGCTCGGATCCTAAAGGAAGAACACCAATCGGGCGCTTACACCTGCGTCATGCACTGTTTTTCCAGTTCAGCAGAGCTGGGCCGGGCGGCTTTAGACTTGGGGTTTTACCTGTCGATGTCAGGCATTGCGACCTTCAAAAACAGCCAAGAACTGCGGGAAGTATTTACAGCTGCGCCGCCAAATCGAGTGCTGGTGGAAACCGACGCACCCTATCTTGCGCCGGTTCCTTATCGCGGCAAGCGCAACGAGCCCGCCTATACCGCCAATACGGCACGGGTCGGAGCCGAGGTGTTTGGCATGGAATATGAGGAATTTGCCGCGCAAACCACCGAGAATTTTGAACGGCTTTTTACCAAGGCCGCAAAATATGGGCTGGTCGCGTAATGGCGCATCGTGTGTTTACCATATTGGGGTGTGGGTCTTCGGGCGGCGTGCCGCGTTTGGGCGGTCACTGGGGTGCGTGCGATCCCAACGAACCCAAAAACCGCCGTCAGCGCTGTTCGATGCTGGTGCAGCAATATGATGACGGCGGTGTCACAAGCGTTCTGATCGACACTTCACCGGACCTGCGCAATCAGCTGCTGGGCGCGGAAATCGGCCATCTTGACGGAGTGGTTTACACCCATGACCACGCTGACCACACCCATGGGCTCGACGATCTGCGCATGATCGTGTTCAACATGCGCAAGCGGGTACCGGTCTGGGCGGACGAGGCCACGCAGCGCACGCTCGTAAGCCGGTTTGGCTACGCTTTTGTGCAGCCGGAGGGCAGCCTTTATAAGCCAATCCTGGAAATGCAGGACATGCACGGCCCGGTTACCATTGGCGGTGATGGCGGCGAAATCACCTTTGAACCCTTCCCAGTCCAGCACGGAGGGATTATGGCAAATGGGTTCCGGATTGGTGGACTGGCCTATCTGCCCGACGTTTCAGAGATGACCGAAAAAAGCTGGAAAGCTGTTGAGAACCTCGACTACTGGGTGTTGGATGCCTTACGACGTGACCCGCACCCAACCCATATCCATCTCGACAAAGCGCTGGAGTGGATTGAGACGGTTCAGCCAAAACGGGCTGTATTAACAAATATGCACATAGATCTGGATTACCAGACGCTCAGCAATGAAACCGCCAACCACATATCGGTCGCCTTTGACGGTATGCAAATTATGCTCGACCTCTGATGTTGAGTATTTTGCAAACTGTTTTGCCGGTCTTTCTGATTATCGGGGCGGGATACTGCGCCGTAAGATTCAATCTCTTCGCAAAAGCTCACGCCGACGCGCTGATGAAGTTCACCCAGAATTTCGCGATCCCCTGCTTGTTATTCCTGGCGATCGCCAGACTGGATCTGGAAACCGTTTTCCGGCCCCAAATACTGCTGTCCTTCTACACTGGTTCATTGACCTGTTTCATTCTTGGCACCATCGGCGCAAGGATGATCTTCCACCGCCGCCCGGGCGAGGCCGTTGCAATCGGGTTTTGCGGGCTCTATGCCAACAGCGTCCTACTTGGCCTGCCGATCATTGAACGCGCTTATGGAACTGCAGCGCAAGAACCGGTTTTTGCGATCATCGCGATCCATGCGCCGTTTTGCTATCTTCTGGGCATCACGACAATGGAATTTGCCCGCGCCGACGGCCGCAGATTGCCAGCAACGATACGGATTGTATCAAAGGCCATGTTCTCCAACGCGCTGATGATCGGACTGATGCTTGGGTTTCTTGCCAATCTGACAAATACCAGCCTCCCGGAAACCATCAACTCAGCCGTCGATATGTTGGCACGCGCTGCCCTGCCTGCTGCGCTTTTTGGGATGGGGGGTGTTCTGGTTCGTTACGGTCTGACAGGTAACATGGGCGAGGTTGCGATGATCGTGGTTGTCAAACTTGTCATCCACCCGATCATTGCTCTGATGATGGCGACCTTGGTGTTTGGCCTGAGCGATACTTTCACCCGCGCCGTAGTGGTTACGGCTGCCATGGCACCCGGCGTCAATACCTACGTTTTTGCCAATATGTACAACCGGGCCAAAGACACCGCTGCAGCCTCCGTCCTGATCGGGACAGCGCTTTCTATCGTGTCCGTTAGCCTGTGGATTGGCATTCTTGGTCAAAGCAACCCGCAATCCAAGCAGATTAGCTTAAAGGTCATATATCTCACCAAACTTCCGATTCAGATACCGCATCAGCGGCGCTTCGCTTGGAGCGTGCCCTATCGTCTGTTTGATCACCGTCAGCGGTTCAAGCACTGATCCGTGCTGATGAATGCGCTCACCCATCCAAGCCACCGCTTGTCCGGCATCTCCTCGATCCAGATTTTCCTGCAATTCAGGGATATCGTGCAACAGGCATTCATAAAGTTCTCCGGCGTAAATATTGCCAAGCGAATAGGTCGGGAAATATCCAAACAGACCGACTGACCAGTGAACGTCCTGCAACACACCATCTGCAGCGCTTTGAACCGGATAGCCAAAGTCCAGCAAAAACCGGTCGTTCCAGGCAGCCTCCAGATCTGCAACTTCCAGATCGCCACCTATCAATGCCCGTTCCAAGTCGTACCGCAGCATGACGTGCAGGTTATACTGGACCTCGTCCGCCTCGGTGCGAATAAACCCGCGGCCCACATTGTTGACGACCTGGTAAAAAACATCTTCGCTTGCAATGCCAAAGTCGCCAAACACCTCAAGCATCCGTCTGTAAAGGTAGCCGGTAAAGGCTCGGCTTCGGCCTAGTTGGTTTTCTGCAATCCGGCTCTGGGATTCGTGCACCCCCATGCTAGCGCCCCTTCCTGACGGGGTCAGACCGTGGCGCCGATCTACGGTCTGTTCATAAACCGCATGCCCAACCTCGTGAATCGTTGAGTAAAAACAGTTGAACGGGTCGGCTTCCGCCACACGGGTTGTAATCCGGACATCATTATAACTGCCCGAAGAAAACGGGTGCACCGAAAAATCAAGCCGTCCGCGTTCCCAGTCGTATCCAAAGGAGGAAGCCAGTTCACGGGCGATCAGCATCTGCTGGTCCTTTGAAAAGGAACCCTGCAGTTCGGGAAATTCCACCCCGCTGTCATTGATCCGCTGACGTAAACCAACCAACCCCTGGCGCAGCGCGCCAAACAAACGGTCAAGTTCGTCAGCCGTCATGCCCGGTTCGTAGGTGTCCAGCAAAGCATTGTACAAATTTCCGTCCTCGGACAGCGCTTGTGCCTCCTGCCGGCGAAGGTTCAGTACCTCTGCCAGGATACCCTTGAAATCCGCAAACCGGCCCGCAGCCCGGGCATCAGCCCAAACACCCTGAGCCTCAGACGTTATCCTCGCAAGTTCAACAGCCAGATCTGCCGGGATTTTTGATTTCTTGTCATAACTCCAGCGGACCAAACGTAAGTTCCCAACTGCCGTCTGATCCATATCGTCCGCATGGATCTGCCCCAGCCAATCAGGGATCCGCGGATCGGTCTGGCGGGCGTGCAACACCGCTTCAAGTGCACTTGATTGCTCCGCCCGCTGAGCGGCTGCTCCGCGGGGCATCTGGGTCTCCTGATCCCACCCCAGCAGGCCAGAGACCTGTTCAAGCGCAACAGTGCCACGCACATGGGCCATCAATTCATCGTAAGCACTGTTTGAGGTCATTTGGTTTCCAGACTATCGGATGCTTTGAGCCAAGGGGTAAAGTGCGAGAAACCGGCCACGTAATACGGCACAGATCACCATAATTGCCCCGATCTGATGCAGGATCGCAGATTGCCAGGGCGCGGCATACAGCACGGTGACAATACCAAACACCATTTGAACAGCAATCAAGAGCACGGCCAGATCGAACACCCGGCGGGTTGTTATAACGGCCGAACTGCGGCTCACCCACCAGACAAAACCAGAAACCGCCAGAACCAGATACCCCACCATCCGGTGGTCAAACTGTACCAGCGCCGGGTTCTCAAAAAAGTTACTCCACAACGGGGTGTAATCAAAACTCTCAGACGGCAGAAACTCACCGTTCATCATTGGCCAGTCGATGTAGCCCCGACCTGCATCAATCCCTGCCACCAAGGCGCCCAGCAGGATCTGAACAAGGATAAGCCCGGTAAGAACGCTCGAAAGGCGCACCAGACCCGGCTCTTTGCTGCGCCGCGCCTGCATCAGTTCGATTTCCGATCTGTTGAGCTGCCAAAATAACCAGATGATTGTACCCAGGATAACAAAAGCCAGCCCCAAATGGATCGCCAAGCGATAGGACGCGACATCGATCATCCGCCCTGTCAGACCCGAGGACACCATCCACCAGCCCACCGCGCCCTGCAGACCACCCAGAATACCGATCCCCAACAGCCTTGGTGTCCAGCCCACCGGGATACGTTTGGTTACCAGGAAAAACCCAAATCCAACGGCCCAGACCAGCCCGATCAGGCGGCCCAGCTGGCGGTGGCCCCATTCCCACCAATAGATCGACTTGAACTCTGCAAGCGTCATGTTTTTGTTTTGCAACTGGTATTCCGGTATCTGCTGATATCGTTCGAATTCACCTTCCCAGGCCTCAGCACTCATTGGCGGCACAGCGCCTGTGACCGGCTTCCATTCTGTGATCGACAAGCCGCTGTCCGTCAGGCGGGTCAGCCCGCCGACAACAATCATCATCGACACCAAAACAAACAAAGCCATCAACCACCGCGCAATGGCCCTGCGCGATCCGCGTTTGCCGCTGTCAATCACACCGCCTTTTGGAGTATCCGGCACGGGCTTGCCATCGCTGACGTCTTCAAAAATACTGCGGGGTTTGCTCATGGGAGGCTCCGGTAATTCCTCGGAAATCTAGGGGGTCTTTAAGGCGTGGACAAGCACTGTCAGCGGGTTTTCGGGTGTTTGTCGGACAAGGCGCGAACGATCCCGTGCATGGTGCGCACATCGGCCTGCGTAAGCGGCATCCGGCTGATCATGTTGCGCAGATTTGTGATCATGCTTTCAGACTTGTCGTCAGGCCAGAAGAACCCGACCCGATCCAGCCGTTCCTCCATCTGCTCGGTCAGTTTCTGCACTTCCCGCCTGTCGGCAGCTTTTGTTCCTGCCAGGTCAAGAACCTCTGGCTCGAGCTCCGCGCCCTGCCTGCGCCACTCGTATGCTGTCAGCAGCACACATTGCGCCAGGTTAAGCGACGCAAAAGCCGGGTTCACCGGGACCGAAATAATCGCATTTGCCCTTGCGATGTCATCATTCTGCAACCCGGCACGCTCAGGCCCGAACAAAACACCAACCTTTTGGCCCTCCCCGATCATGGCGCGCGCCTGTTCCATGGCGCGTTCGGGCGTCACAACCGGCTTGGTCAGATCCCGACTCCGGGCAGTTGTGGCAAATACATAATTTAGATCTGCGATGGCTTCGGTTGTAACTTCTGTCAGCATGACCTGATCCAGAACCCTTCCGGCTCCACTGGCCATCGCCACTGCTTTCTGGTTCGGCCAACCGTCGCGCGGGTTTACCAAACGCATGTGCTCCAGACCAAAATTCCACATCGCCCGAGCCGCCGCGCCGATGTTCTCGCCCATTTGCGGCTCAACAAGGATCATTGCAGGCTGCGGCCCGCCCCAGTCTGCCGCCTTGCCATGGTCGGTTCCCGACATCTTTAAACTCTCCAAATTCAGCGTGCCGCGTGATACGCTGGGCGCGAACCAATATCAAGGAGCGGCTCATGGCGTATGATGAAGGTCAGGCTCAGATTCTTCGGGATGCTCTGGCAGAAACCGACGGGATCATCGAGAAAAAAATGTTTGGCGGCCTTTGCTTCATGCTCAATGGCAACATGCTGTGTGGCGCGCACAAAGGCGGAGCAATGTTCCGTGTCGGCAAGGCAAATGAAGCAGAAGCTTTGGCCGTTGAAGGGGTGTCGCCACTGGCCTTCACGGGCAAGAAAATGGGCGGAATGTTGGAAGTTGATGAGGCATTGCTTGTTGATGACCTGCGCCGTGGTCAGGTAATGGCACTGGCCATGGATTTTGTCGCCGCCTTGCCGGCCAAATAGCGAAATTATAATCTGCACCGGCGAATTTTCTTGTTTCTGTGGATCGGTTTGGGCAAGGATTTCTTTGACAATCAGCCCCAGAGGATCGTGATGCCAAGCCACTATGTAGCCCTGATTTTTGCTGTCGTTTTCGAGACCATTGGCACCACGGCGCTAAAGGCAACGGCCGAGTTCACCAAACCGCTGCCAATCGCGCTGATGGCCGTGTCATATCTGATTTCATTCTATCTGATGGCCTTAACCATGCGGGTTATGCCCGTTGGGCTGGTCTATGCCTTGTGGTCCGGGTTAGGCATTGTTCTGATTACCGCTGCCGGATATGTGGTTTTCAACCAGAAACTTGATCTCGCCGCGCTGCTGGGCATGGCACTCATTGTCGCAGGAGTGATTGTTATCAATCTGTTTTCTGGTTCCACCACCCATTAAAACGTTTCAGGTTTGGCCGGAATCGCCAATCCAGAACGCCGCTCTAAGCCCCTTCAACGATCACCAGATCCCGGTTGGAATTGTTCAGCGCGATGGGCAGGATTTCCCGATACTCCGGTGAATTGTAAAACCGCCTTGCCGCATCCGAATCTGGAAACTCGATCACCACATGACGGTCGGGACCGGACCCTTCGATCTGCTCATAGGCCCCTGCTTTCACAAGAAATCTACCGCCAAATTTCTCAGCAAGAGCGACGGTTTGCCCGGCATATTCTTTGTAAGCCTCAAGGTTCGTCACTTCAATACGAGCAATAATATAAGCTACCATCAGACACCCTCAACAAACAGGTAATCACGCTTAGCAGCAGGCAACCCGTAGGATAGCGCTTCCTGGTATTCCGGGCTGTTGTAGAAAGTCTTGGCCGTTTCCATATCACGCCATTTGATGATTACATTGCGCGAACGCGATGCCCCTTCCATCACGGCCGTCTCGCCGCCGCGTGCCAGAAACTCACCGCCATATTTGGCAACCGCCGGTCCGGCAAGTTCCGCATATTTCGCGTAATTTTCTGCGTCCTGCACATCAATGTGTGCCATCGTGTAAACCGCCATTTATCCCTCCAACAGTTTTCGGGCCGCCTCAAGCGCCCCTTTTGCATTTTCCGCACTTGGCCCGCCAGCCTGCGCCATGTCCGCACGGCCACCGCCGCCTTTACCACCAAGTGCCTCTGCTGCAGCGCGCACCAGATCAACCGCGGAAACTTCTCCGGTCAGATCGTCTGTAACGCCCGCAGCCACCGCGGCCTTACCCCCGGCATCGGAAATCAGCACAATAACGCCTGATCCCAGCCGGGATTTTTGTTCGTCAATCAGCCCGCGCAGGTCCCTGGCAGGTACATCTTTCAGAATCTGGCCATGAAATGTGGTGCCGTTGACCATTTCAGCACCCGAACCTGCGCCCGATCCACCACCAAGGGCCGCCTGCCGGCGCAACTCCACGATTTCCGCGTGCAGCGCTTTTCGTTCATCCAGCAGTGCGCGAACCCGATCCGGCACATCCTCGGGCCGTGCTTTCATCGCGCCTGCAGCCTCTGCTAACCGGCTTTGCTGAACCGCCAGATGGTCAAAAGCCGCCTGCCCGGTCAGCGCCTCGATGCGACGCACCCCCGAAGACGACGCGTTTTCGCCAAGCAGCGCAAACATGCCGATGTCCCCGGTGCGCCGAACGTGGGTTCCGCCACAAAGTTCCAGCGAATAGGTCTGGCCATCGCCACCCTTGCCGCTGCCCTGTTGCATTCCCATCGAAACCACCCGTACCTCGTCGCCGTATTTCTCACCGAACAACGCCTGCGCTCCCATATCCCGCGCCTCATCCGGCGTCATGATCCGGGTTTCCACCGGCGAATTCTGGCGGATATAGCCGTTCACCTCGGTTTCCACCTGGCCAAGCTCATGCGCTGACATCGCCTTAGAGTGCGAGAAATCGAACCGCAGCCGGTCATCAGCATTCAACGAACCGCGCTGCGCCACGTGCTCGCCAAGATGCTGGCGAAGGGCCTCGTGCAGCAGATGGGTTGCCGAGTGGTTTGCCCGGATATCCGTGCGGCGGGAGTGGCCCACCGCAAGTTCCGCTGCGGAGCCCTCTGCGACTGTGCCACTTATCACCTCGCCGAAATGCACAAAGACTCCGGCCTTTTTCTTTACATCCGTGATGTCGACAGTGCCGCCGTCTGTTTTGAGTGCA
The DNA here is from genome assembly GCA_024227475.1 of Paracoccaceae bacterium. GTDB lineage: Bacteria > Pseudomonadota > Alphaproteobacteria > Rhodobacterales > Rhodobacteraceae > Amylibacter. The sequence continues at coordinate 12,955 of JAAEUI010000611.1, forward strand.
CCACTGTCACCAACCTGGCCGCCTGATTCCGCGTAAAACGGAGTTTGGTTCAGCACAATCTGAACCGCATCGCCCTTGCCAACGGCTTCAACTGTTTCACCGCCGGAAACCAGTGCCAGAATTTGCCCCTCCGCAACTTCCGTGTCGTACCCCAGAAACTCAGTCGATCCGTGCTGTTCTGCCAAATCAAACCAGACCGTTTCATCTGCGGCTTCGCCCGAACCCGCCCAGGCTGCCCGCGCCTTGGCTTTTTGCGCATCCATCGCAGCGTCAAATCCGTCGGTATCAACCTCCACGCCCTTCTCGCGCAGCGCATCCTGAGTCAGATCAAGCGGAAATCCGTAAGTGTCGTATAGTTTGAACGCTGTTTCACCGGGCAGGTTTGCTCCGTCACCAAGCTGCGCCAGTTCCTCGTCCAGCAGCCCAAGACCCCTATCCAGCGTGGTTTTGAAACGGGTTTCCTCAAGCAGCAATGTCTCTTGGATCATCGCCTGTGCCCGGCCCAGTTCCGGATAGGCCTGGCCCATCTGGCGCACCAGTTCTGGTACCAGCCGGTGCATCAGCGGATCTTTCGCCCCCAACAGATGCGCATGGCGCATAGCCCGGCGCATGATCCGGCGCAGAACATACCCGCGCCCCTCGTTTGAGGGCAGCACGCCATCGGCAATCAGGAAGGAAGTAGAGCGCAGATGATCAGCAATCACACGGTGATGCACATTTTGGTCGCCATAGGGTTCAACACCGGTGCCGTGGGCCGACGCCTCAATCAGCGCCTTGAACAGATCAGTATCATAGTTGTCGTAGCTGCCCTGCATCAGTGCCGCGATGCGCTCAAGCCCCATACCGGTGTCGATCGATTGCATATCGAGCGCCACCATAGAGCCATCCTCGAACTGCTCATTCTGCATGAAAACGATGTTCCAGATTTCGATGAACCGGTCGCCATCCTCTTCTGGTGTGCCGGGCGGACCACCCGGGATGTGGTCACCGTGATCGTAAAAGATCTCGGTGCACGGACCGCAGGGGCCAGTTGGACCCATCTGCCAGAAGTTGTCATGCGTGGCGATGCGGATGATACGGTCTTCGGGCACTCCAACCTTTTTCCAGATTTCAAAGGCTTCATCATCGGTGTGATAAACGGTGGCCAGCAGCCGCGATTTATCGACGCCGAATTCCTTGGTGATCAGGTCCCAGGCAAAAGGAATGGCCTCTTCCTTGAAATAATCCCCAAACGAGAAATTTCCCAGCATTTCAAAGAACGTATGGTGGCGTGCTGTGTATCCGACATTGTCCAGATCATTGTGTTTACCACCGGCGCGCACACATTTCTGCGCGGTCGTTGCACGTTTGTAATCGCGGGTCTCCTGCCCCAGAAATAGATTCTTGAACTGCACCATACCCGAATTCACGAACATCAGCGTCGGGTCATTGCGCGGCACCAAAGGTGAGCTGTCGACTACCGCGTGGCCGTTCTGGGCAAAAAAATCCAGAAAAGTGGTCCGAATGTCGTTGAGGCTGATCATCTGCGTCGGTCCTGGGGCTTGGTCTTACGGGCTGAAAACGGGTTTACCGCCCAGTTTTCAGACTGTCCACAGGACAATTGAAAACGCCGGGCCAATCCCCGGCGTTTGCATATTGTCAAATCGTTTTCGCTTCAATGCTCCCCAAATACCCAGGTCAGGAACAAAAACACAAAGACGCTACAGGATACCGGGGTCAGGCCTCCAGCACCTCATCCCCTTCATCTGCCGGTGGTGGTGGCGCATCGAAATCGAGCCCGTGGGCGGCGCGGATTTTGTCCTCGATCTCATAAGCAATCGCCGGATTATCTTTCAGGAAGGTCTTGGCATTCTCCCGCCCCTGCCCGATCCGCTGATCGCCATAGGAAAACCAGGAGCCGGATTTTTCAACAATTCCGGCCTTGACGCCGAGATCTATCAACTCACCGCGCTTGGAAATACCTTCGCCATACATGATGTCGAACTCCACTTGTTTGAACGGCGGGGCCACCTTGTTTTTGACCACTTTGACCCGCGTGGCGTTGCCCACAATCTCATCCCGATCCTTGATCGATCCGATCCGGCGGATATCAAGCCGCACCGAGGCGTAGAATTTCAGCGCATTACCACCCGATGTCGTTTCTGGTGAGCCAAACATCACGCCGATTTTCATCCGGATCTGGTTGATGAAAATCACCGTGCAGCCGGATTTTGAGATCGAACCCGTCAGTTTTCGCATGGCTTGTGACATCAACCGTGCCTGTGCACCAACCTGATGATCACCCATATCACCCTCAAGCTCCGCCCGGGGCGTCAGCGCGGCCACAGAATCCACCACGACCATGGACACAGCGCCAGAACGCACCAGCGTATCGGTTATTTCCAGCGCCTGTTCACCGGCATCGGGCTGGGAAATCAGCAACTCGTCCAGATTAACGCCAAGCTTTTTGGCATAGGTCGGGTCAAGTGCATGTTCCGCGTCCACAAATGCGCAAACCCCGCCCTTTTTTTGTTCCTCTGCAATGGCATGCAGGGCCAGTGTGGTTTTGCCTGAGCTTTCCGGCCCGTAAATCTCAACAATCCGGCCCTTGGGTAAACCTCCTATACCAAGGGCAATATCAAGACCGATCGACCCGGTTGAGGTCGAATCAATATCCATAACGGCATTGTCCTGCCCCAGCTTCATGATCGAGCCTTTGCCAAACTGCCGTTCGATCTGACCCAAAGCCGATTCCAGTGCCTTTTGTTTGTCCATTGCGCGTCTTTCGTCCAGATTAAGCAAGCTTGTCGCCATTGTTTTAGTCCTTATTTCATATCGCACGCGTCGCGGCAATCTCTGCTGATGTTCGCCTCTTGTTCTCATTTCACTGTATGAGATCAAAAAGAGAACATTTCAAGTAAAATTTTCAATTCCACAATTTCGCATGAAGGTTTATGATTGGTAAAAGAGTCACTTAAAAAGTGAACTATCTGAGGTGTGCGTGCGGGTATGTTGATTTTTCTCAAGCAGAAGTTGGTGTTTTTTGCGACGCCTAAAACTGCCTCAACATCCATTGAAATGGCTCTTGGCATGCGTTGCGATATCCGTATTTCAAAATCACCAAACGCAAAGCACACACCTTACCGCAAGTATCAACGCCTGCTTGAACCTTTTGTCATGACCCTGACCGGCGATGCACCTGAAACCGTTGCGGCAATGCGAGAACCGGTTAGCTGGCTTGGAAGCTGGTACCGCTACCGCAGCAGGGACGAGATAAAGGGCACAGAAAAAGGCACAGCCGGCCTCAGTTTTAATCAATTTGTCGAAGCCTACCTATCTGACGATCAGCCGGAATTTGCCCGCGTCGGTTCGCAAGCCCGCTTTCTCTGCAACAGGGAGGGGGATTTGGGGATCAGTCATTTATTCCGATATGAAGAAATTGACACGTTGGTTGGATTCTTACAGCGCAGGCTCGGCTTACAGTTTAAAATTGGCCAAATGAACACCTCCCCGCTTGCAGATATCCAGCTCAGCCCAGAACTTCGGCGCGAGCTTGGTGATGCTTATCGGCAGGATTTTGAACTTTACAAGAGCTTGTCACCGTAAAGCGTTCTACATTTACCTGAGGCAAACTAATATGAAAACCGCCGGCCTATGTAACTGATAACGTGGAAGTTTCGAGTTTGCATCGGCGTACCTAGAGCGTTTCACGATTTATTGGAATCGCCAATGAATCGTGAAAAGCAGAATTGCTCTAACTGGACGACAGGTCGCGAACCTTATCGATCAGCTGCAGCAGCGAAAATGGCTTAGGCAGAAACGCAGCATTGGCGATATCCGCGTGATCCTTTGCGACCTTTTCTTCAGCGTATCCTGAGACAAAAATTACTTTGGTTTCCGGCCGGTCTTCTAATGCCATCCGCACCCAGGTTGGCCCATCCATCCCCGGCATGACCACATCTGAAACGATGATATCAACATGCACGGTCTTATCAATCAGCTTATTGAGCGCGAGTTCTGCTGAAGCGGCCTCAAGCACTTCAATTCCGTGGAGCTTCATCGCCCGAGACGCAAAAGCCCGCACCGGCGTCTCATCCTCGACCAGCATGACCGTCAACCCGTCCAACCGCTTCGAACGCGACGCCTCAACTTTAACGATTTCTTTACGGGGCTGTGCATTGGCAGATTGCGCTGGCAACAGAATTGTAAAAGATGATCCCTTTTCGAATTCGCTGCTTGCAAAGATGAACCCGCCGGTTTGCTTGATGATGCCATAAGCCATCGACAACCCCAGCCCAGTACCCTCGCCAACTGGCTTTGAGGTGAAAAAAGGTTCAAATATTTTGGACAAACGGTCCTGGCGAATACCGCATCCGTTATCCGTCACTTTGATACAGACGTACTCACCAACGGGAACGGTAGCCTTGTCAAAAACCGTATCTTCCTTGCAGTCATACAGGCTGCTTATTATCGTTACTTCGCCACCATCGGGCATCGCGTCACGCGCATTGACGACCAAATTCATGATCACCTGCTCCAGCTGCCGACCATCCACAAACACACACGGCAGGTGCTTTCCAAATTCAGTTTGCAACCGCACTTTCTCGCCCAGCAGGCGGTTCAGCAGATGCGTCAGATCCGACAGTGTGTCATTAACCTTCCGAATGCTTGGGCGCAGGTTTTGTTTGCGTGAAAAAGCCAGCAGTTGCCCAACCAGAGCCGCTGCCCTGTTGGCATTCTGGCTGATCTGGACCAGATCGCCATAGTCAGGATCGCCCTGGTCATGACGCAAAAGTAACAAGTCGCAATACCCTGAAATTGCAGTTAAAAGATTGTTGAAATCATGGGCAACGCCGCCTGCCAACTGTCCGATCGCCTGCATTTTCTGGCTTTGGACGAACTGAGCCTCAAGAGATTTCAGCTCTGTTGCATCACTCAAGGTTGCAATCAAGGTACCAGGCGGTCCAACCGGCGAATCCATCAGTGAAACCTGTAAAACAAAATCCCGGGTGCCGCGTTTTGCCTGAACCATCTCAGGCTTGGGTTTGTTCGGCTTAGCCCGCGCCGCTGAAAGCCAAGTATCAACGGTCTGCCCTAAACCCTCAACAAGATCTTCAAATCGGGGAGATTCACCGGCGTTTATTCCCAAAAAGCCGCGGGCCGGGCTGTTTGCCTGATCAACAAGGCCGGAAGTGTTTATCCGAACCAATGCGATGGGAAGATTGTCGAATTGCTTCTTAATCGAGGCTGCCACACGGTCTTCCGTAAGTTCCGAGATTGTCGGGATAGGTGTTTTCACCGACGTGTTGCCTATCACCCCGGTATCAGTTTCACTTTGATTCCGGCCCATTCCTTCTCTGACGACCAAAGGCTCGGCAAAACAGGCTGTGACGACAAAGCCTGCCAGAAGCGCACAGCAGCCAGCCAACAAATACCAGCCAGACAGCCGCGACAACAGGCCGAGAGCAACAACCAGAAAACCTGCAAAGGCAGCCGGAAAAAACAAATCAGATAGTTTTGTGTTCCCCATTTCGCCCCAAGGTAATTCTGTCATCTAGAGCATTTCTGGTTTTTGTTTGATTAACAAACTTAATCAGAAACGAAACTATATCAACGGTTTAAGACTACAATTCGCCTTCAAACTACTTTAGTTTTGCGGCACAACGCTCGCCGCAATTTCACGCATTCTTAATCAGGGAAATTGTGAAAAGGCTAACAGTCCAATAGCCAGCACTCGGCATTCTTTACTCAATTGGTTAAGAATACCCAAAAACACCATGCTTTTCAACTTAAGGTTGCTCTAAATCCTTTTTAGTACCGCCAAGAAGAAACCATCGCCCGGGTCTTGAAGGGAATACCGTTTTTGCATCGTCGGCGCCCAACTTGTCCTGCCCTTCAGAAAGCCCGCTATTTGATCTTCATTCTCGCAGGTCAATACCGAACAGGTGACATACGCCAAATATCCTGTTTCATTTACCAGATTCTCCGCCGTTTCAAGAAGGCGTTTTTGGGTCTGGCAAAGCTCTGCCAACGACGCGGAACTCAGCTTCCACTTACCCTCTGGATTACGTCTCCAGGCACCGGACCCTGAGCAGGGAACATCAATTAAAACAAAATCATACAGCCTGTTCTTTACGTCTTGAGCGTCGGATTCCAATTTGACACTGGCACCCGCCCGCTGCGCCCGTTCACGCAGTTGCTCCAGTCGTGCCGCACTGATGTCATGGGCAAAGATTTCCGCCTCAGGTGCAAGCGCGGCCATAGCCAGGGTTTTGCCACCGCCGCCCGCACATAAATCCAGGACAATTCGCGCGTCATCCAATGGCAGGTCAGCAATCACAGCCTGTGAGGCAGCGTCCTGAAGCTCAACCAGGCCTTTTTTGTAGGCTTCAGAGCCAGAAACCCGGCGGGGGTTTTGCATTACCCTCAGGGCAGTTGGCGAATTATCCACCTGCTGTGTCACAACCCCGGCATCGCACAACTGCTTTTGGGCAGTCGGCAGGTCCCCTTTGATAAGATTGACCCTCAAATCAACCGGCGCCCGGGATTTTAGTGCTTTGATTGCATTTTCGAAGGTGTCCTTCAAGGAATTTCGAAACGGTTCTAAAAGCCAATCTGGCAAGTTAGCAATTACGGCGTCAGGCGTCGGAGGTGTTGGTGTTTCCAGCGCCGTCAACTCAACTGCACTCATTGAATAAGGAGCATATCCTTTACCGGAAAATATTTCTTTTAATTCAACGCCCTGATCTAAACAATGGCCGATTGCCAGAGCGCGACCGCCCTGCCCGCCCGCAGACCACTGATAGGACCGCAGGTTTCGCAAACAGTCAAAAGTGATGTCTCTTACCGCCGCGCGATCTTTTGACCCCGCATAACGGTTGCGCCGGGCCCAGTTTGACAGGATCTTTTCAACTGGACCACCAGCCAGAAACGCGTCTAACACAGTTATGGCAGCAGCATATCGGGCAGCGGGCGTCATACCGGATCAGCCCACCCGGTAGTTCGGGCTTTCTCTTGTGATTTGAACATCATGCACGTGGCTTTCTTTCAAACCCGCGCCGGAAATCTTTACGAACTTACAGGATGTTCGCATATCCGTGATGGTTGCGTTTCCCGTATAACCCATCGCTGCCCGTAAGCCGCCGATCATCTGATGGATAACCGCGCCTGCCGATCCCTTGTAGGGCACCTGCCCTTCGATCCCTTCGGGCACCAATTTGTCAGAGCTGGCCTCTTTCTGGAAATACCGGTCAGCAGACCCCCGTGCCATGGCACCAACCGAGCCCATTCCGCGGAACGACTTAAACGAGCGTCCCTGATACAGGATAATTTCACCCGGTGCTTCGTCAGTACCTGCAATCATCGAACCAACCATGGCACAACTGGCACCCGCTGCGATGGATTTAGCAAAGTCACCGGAGTATTTGATGCCGCCGTCAGCTATTACAGGCGTTCCGGACTTGGCGCCTTCCTCAGCGCAGTCTCCGATTGCAGTCAACTGAGGAACACCCACACCGGCAACAATCCGAGTGGTACAGATTGAACCCGGCCCAATCCCGACTTTGACAGCATCCGCGCCGGCACCAATCAGCGCTTTCGTGGCTTGGGCTGTGGCGACGTTACCGGCAACAACCTGCACCGAGTTCGACAGTTTCTTGATCCGTTCAACGGCCTGAGCGACGGTGGCGGAATGACCATGCGCGGTATCGATAACCAGAAGATCGACTCCGGCTTCGATCAACGCCTGAGAACGCTCAAACCCCGCCTCTCCAACCGTAGAGGCCGCGGCGACGCGCAGTCGCCCCAATTCATCCTTGCACGCATCCGGGTTGATGACCGCCTGTTCGATGTCCTTGATGGTCAGCAAACCAGTCAACCTGTTTTCACCGTCAACGATCAGCAGTTTTTCAATCCGCCGCGCGTGCATCAGTGATTTCGCCTCATCAAGTTCTGCTGGCTCGCGCAGAATCGCCAGATTGTCCGATGTCATCATTACCGAGACAGGCGTTTCATCAGAGGTCGCGAACCGCATGTCGCGATTGGTAACGATTCCAAGAACAACACCGCGTTCATCAACAACCGGAAACCCGGTAACCCGATAGCGCGCCTGCAAAGCCTTGGCGTCACCCAGCGTCTGGTCAGGGCGCAGCGTTACGGGCGTGTAAACAATTCCCGAAACAAAGCGTTTGACCCGCCGCACCTGGCTGGTCTGCTCTTCCAGCGTCAGATTGCGGTGCAAAACGCCTATCCCACCCGCCTGGGCCATGGCAATCGCCATTGGCGCTTCGGTTACCGTATCCATTGCTGAACTCAGCAACGGTATGTTCAGCGGGATGTTCTTGGTTACGAATGTCTGGGTGTCTGCCTCAGCCGGCAAAACACTGGACGCGCCGGGAACCAGCAATACGTCGTCAAATGTAAGGGCCTCACGAATCTCCATGGGTCACTCCTGAAGGGATACGGTGTTGGCACGTCTCTATTTCACGCGCGGGGACATTTGAAAAGGGGATATTTCGCCCTCAGGCGGCGGCAGCCCCGCTCTTTTCAGATAACTCACCGGTAACCCAGGCCGTTACGGACTTGTAAACAATAAACAAGATTAGCGGCGCTTTCAGCGGCAAGTTCTTTTCCGTTCCCGACTTGAGCGTACATCAACTTCAACCCCGGCCAGCTATCAAGTCGTGCTTGCCAAATGTCGCCCGGCGTCGCAAGATTTCCCGGCGCCAAGAGCCGGAGGAACCATGGGCACACACGGATATGAGGGCGGTCGACTTGATTTGCCCTTCGTCGGCATCGCCACATTTGCCAAAAAGCCCTATGTGGAGGATTGGAATGCCATCTCCGCAGATGTGGCAGTCATCGGGGCGCCGTTTGATTTTGGCGTTCAGTATCGCTCTGGTGCACGCTTTGGGCCGCGCGCGATACGCGAGGCTTCGACGCTGTTTTCCTTTGGCCACGCAGGTGCTTATGACCACGAAGACGATGCGACGTATCTCGGAGCGGATGTGCGGATTGTCGATATGGGCGACGCTGATATCGTTCACACCGATACAAACCAGTCACACGCCAATATTGAGTTTGCCGTTCGCAAAGCACTGGCCGCCGGTGCCCTCCCTGTCACAATTGGTGGTGATCACTCGGTAAATATTCCCTGCATAAACGCCTTTGATGATCACGGAGACTTCCACATCCTGCAAATCGACGCCCATCTTGATTTCGTCGATGAACGCCACGGAGTACGTTTCGGTCATGGCAACCCAATGCGGCGCGCGGCTGAAAAGCCTTACGTGACTGGCCTGTCGCAGTATGGCATCCGCAACGTGTCTTCGACTGCAAAAGAGGGCTATGACGATGCGCGTAAGATGGGCTCAGACATCCTGTCTGTCCGTCAAATCCGTAAAATCGGCTCTGTTGCCGCAGCCAAGCGTATTCCGCCGGAGGCAAAGGTTTATGTCACGATCGACATTGACGCCTTCTGCCCCTCAATCGCACCTGGTACAGGCACGCCATCACACGGTGGCTTTCTCTATTACGAGGTTCTGGAGTTGCTACAGCAGGTGGCTCAGGACCACGAGGTTATCGGAATTGATCTCGTCGAGGTTGCCCCGGACTATGACCCAACCGGCGGCACTTCTGTTCTGGCGGCGCAACTGCTGTTGAACTTCCTTGGGTTCATTTTTCATGCGCGTTCCGCCCAGGAATAAACCATGACCGATCTCTCCAACGGTGCCGCCTGGATGGAAGGCAAAATCATCCCCATTTCGGAGGCAAAAATCGGTGTCACGGACTGGGGACTGACGCGCTCTGACATAACGTATGACGTGGTCCACGTCTGGGAGGGTTCCTTTTTTCGCCTTCCCGACTACCTTGACAGGTTCGAATCCTCAATTACCAAGCTCCGGCTTGATATTCCGCAATCCCGTCAGGAAATAACCGACATTCTGCATGACATGGTGGCAACCTCCGGACTGCGCTCGGCTTATGTTTCCATGGTGGCCAGCCGTGGCACCCCAATAGTACCCGGTACCCGCGATCCCCGCGCCTGCAAAAACCACTTTTTCGCCTGGGTTGTTCCGTTTGTCCGGGTCATCCCACAAGACGTGGCAGAACGGGGAGCGCATATCCAACTTGCGACCGCATCCAGACGCATTTCGCCAAGCAGCGTTGATCCGACAGTCAAGAATTATCATTGGGGTGATATGACACGGGCGCTGTTTGACGCGCTTGACTCCGGCTTTGACTCCACGGCGCTGCTCGATGAAAACGGCCACATCACCGAGGGCCCGGGCTTTAATATTTTCGCAGTTATCGATGGAGTTGTTGTAACCCCGAAATCCGGAGTGCTGGAGGGGATCACCCGCAAAACTGTTCTCGAGATATCTGCTGAACTGGGCCTTCCCTGCGCCACCAGAGGCATTTCGGCGCAGGAGTTTCTCAATGCTGAGGAGGTTTTTACCGCGACAACTGCTGGCGGACCGGTGGCTGTGACGCGTGTGAACAACCGGATCCTCGGCAACGATGCCCCGGGAAACACAACGCACCAAGTGATCGAAGCTTATTGGGACTGGCACAAACGGCCAGAGCTTACCCAACCAATCAACTATCGGAGTTTTGTATGACAGGCACGCTGGCCCTAGTTGACCAATTGGGTGCTGAACGCGGGGGCGATGAAGTGTTTGTCATAACCAAGCCCACCCAACGACTTTTAAAAACACACCCTATGGCATTGAATATGTAGCAAGATTATCAGATGACGCCTCATGAAATAATAAAACAGTTGAATCTCCAAGCCCATCCTGAAGGCGGCTGGTTCACCGAAACCTGGCGCGATGGTTCGCTGCCCCGCGCCACTGGCACTGCTATTTATTTCCTGCTTGAGAAGGACCAGACGAGCCACTGGCACAAGGTTGATGCGACCGAAATCTGGCACTGGTACGCCGGGCACCCGATGGAACTGCGTATTCACGAAAATGGCGCCACGCGGACAGAGTTGCTCGGGCCAGACCTTTGCACTGGGCAAAGGCCTCAGGTGATTGTGCCAACCCACGCATGGCAGTCCTCGGTTCCGATAGGTGGGTGGGTGCTTGTTGGCTGTACCGTCAGCCCCGGCTTCGAGTTCTCCGGCTTCAAGCTGGCACCTCCTGATTGGAAGCCGATGGGATAGTCAGAGATCACAAGGGGTTGTTTTGAAAACGTGAATCAAGAATACCAAACAGGAGCACCTTAGAGCGTATCTCGTCTAATTGGATTCACAAAGGAATCGAGATACGCAACAACGTCAGATACTTAACCCGGCATTTCCAATTCAATCTGAAACCGATTAAATTGGAAATGCTCTAACCGCTTGGTTCGAGCTCCCTTTTGTCGGTTAACCCCGAAATCCGGTGGCCACGACAAATTTCTCCGAACTGTCAGACCGGCTCGCTGGTGGCTTCACATTCGCCACTTTCGTGAATTTCTGCTTGAGAACGCGTTGCAGATCGCCCTCTGCACCACCGGCCAGAACCTTGGCGACAAATGTGCCGCCTTCGTCCAGCACATCAAAGGCGAAATAGGCCGCTGCCTCGCACAGCGCCATGATGCGCAAGTGATCGGTTTGCTTGTGCCCGGAGGACGCGGCGGCCATGTCCGACATCACTACATCGGCCTTCCCGCCAAGCCAGCCCTTGACCTTCACATCTGCTTCGTCTTCCAGAAAATCGAGCACGTGCAGCTCTGCGCCCGGTATCGGATCAATTTCCTGTAAATCAATCCCAAGAACTGTCCCAACGCGCTTCCCCGGTTTATCATCAAGCGCGTTTACCCGCTTCACCGCGATCTGACACCACCCACCCGGGGCGCAACCCAGATCAACAACCCTGGCACCCGGCACAAGAAAACGAAATTTATCGTCCAGTTCCAGTATCTTGTAGGCCGCACGTCCACGATAACCGTCTTTCTGGGCCATTTGTACATAGGGATCGTTCAGCTGCCGCTCCAGCCAGCGGGTTGATGACAATCGCCGCCCCTTGGCGCTTTTGACCCGCACGCGCAAATCGCGCTGCCCGCGCCCGGAAGATTTCTTCTCGTTTGGCATATCAGCTCGGCCTTACTTCCCACACGCCAGCCGCGGACATCTGGCTGTACAACAGCCCTTCGCGCAGGCCCCGATCTGCCACGGTCAGCTGCCCGGACGGCCAAACCCGCAGGATTGCCTGCAGGATTGCCGCACCCGACATGATCAACTCGTGCCGATCCGATCCGATGCACGGGGCATTTCGCCGACCCTCCGGCCCAATTGACAGATAACGTTTCACCACCGTGTCAATTTCCTGCTTGCACATGGAAATTCCATCCACCTTGCACCGCTCATACCGCGAAAGACCCAAATGCGAAGCGGCAACAGTTGTCACGGTTCCCGAAGTCCCGATGATCTGGAATCGGCTGCACAGGCCTTCGCGCGAAAACACAGGTGGCAGGAACTCGTCGATCTGTTCCTCAAAAAAGCACGACATAAGGGCGAATTTTGCGCAATCTTCCTCAACATCGGCAAACATGTCCTTTAACGTCGCAACACCCATCGGCACGGATTTCCAGTCGACCACTTTGGCAGCATTCGTTTTCAGCGCCGCGTCAAGTTTCTTATCACACAGCTCCAGCCGGACCATCGCCTGCGCCCGCTCCTGTGCTGAAACCTCACTCAGGTCCAGCCACACAAGTTCAGTCGAACCGCCGCCAATATCAACGATCAGTAACTGATCCACCGCATCACCCAAATGCGGCGCACAACTAACCACTGCCAGCCGCGCCTCTTCTGAAGGTTCAATGATTTCCAGATCTAGCCCAGTCTCACGCTTCACCAGATTGACGAAGCTCTGGCCGTTTTCGGCCCGCCGGCAGGCCTCTGTCGCCACAAGCCGCGAATGTTGAACCCCATGTTGCTTTAACTTTTTACCACAGACCCGCAGCGCCCCGAGTGTGCGCTTGATAGCTGAAGGCGCAAGCGTACCAAACTTCTCCAGCCCGGCTCCCAGATGCACCGGTTTTGAAAACGCATCGATAACCTGGAATTCCTGCCCGTCCGGGCGCGCAATCAGCATCCGGCACGAATTTGTGCCCAGATCAAGCGCCGCAAACAGTGGGACGCTGCCGTTATGAGGCCGCGTTACCCGATTTTTTCCGCTCCGGCCCGCATGGGACCGGCTACTTTTGTTGGCTCGCATAAGCTTGCACCAAATTCCGTTACCCCAAAAGTAGTCCTGACCGGTAAATTATTCAAGAAAGTTGTGCCCGAAGGCGCCATAGTGTTTTTGTGTCGCATATATTCCGAGCCAAGTCGAAAATGAGCCGCTGCTTTCTGGTGGAAACACGTAGAAAAGCCCAGCAAGAGGATTCTGAACATGCCTGATGTCACTGTAGTTTACTGGCGCGATATTCCTGCTCAGGTCATCGTCGGCAAAGGTCGCCGCGGTGCTAAGGTGCCGTTGCCAGTGCGGTTCGAACAAGCGATTGACCGCTGCGCGATGAAAACTGGCGCTCGGGACACTGAATCTTATCTTGCAGAATGGCGTAAAGCAGAGCCCTATAGTGTTGACGGCGAACAGATGGACATCGCACAACAGGAAGCGGCAAAGCTTGACGCTGATTATAACGCAACCCGGATCAGAGACCTGATTGATAATGATGGTTGGTCCACCAAAAAGGGCTAAGGCCCTCTTACAAAGGTTATTGCCGATGGCACTGCTGAAATTTGCGCGCAAGTCCCAGGAGGTTGCGCCGGTATCGCCGAATTTGGAAGCTTTTCTAAAGGGTTACTCGATTGAGGTTATGCCCCGGACCGCTGCCAAGATCGAAGATTTCCGTGATCTTCTGCCAAGTGGGACCCGGGTTTACGTCGCCCATATCGAAGGCACTCCGATCGAAGAGATGGTCGACACGGCCAAACGTCTGGCTGGTGAAGGATACGACGTGATGCCCCATTTTCCGGCACGCATCATCAAGGATAAAGCAACGCTTGGTGACTGGATCGCCCGCTATCAGGGCGAGGCGGACGTCAATCAGGCGCTGCTGCTGGCCGGTGGCGTGGACAAACCGCATGGCGATTTCCACTGCTCCATGCAACTGCTGGAAACCGGCCTGTTTGACAAGGCGGGTTTCACCCATCTGCACACTGCTGGTCACCCGGAAGTCAACACCGACATCGACCCGGACGGCAGCCGTAAGAATGTGAATGCAGCCCTCAGTTGGAAGCAGGAATTCTCCAAACGAACTGATGCTCAAATGGCACTGGCAACCCAATTCTGCTTTGAAAGCAAGCCGGTGATCGAATGGGCAAACAGCCTCGCTGAAATGGGCGTCGACATCCCGGTCCATATTGGCATAGCCGGCCCGGCCAAACTGCAGACCATGATCAAATTCGCAATCGCCTGTGGCGTCGGCCCGTCTTTGCGTGTACTCCAGCGCCGGGCGAAAGACGTCACAAAACTGTTGCTGCCGTTTGAGCCCACCGACATCCTGTCCGAACTGGCGGACCACAAAGCCGCCAACCCGGACTTCAACATTGGCCAGGTGCATTTTTTCCCGCTCGGCGGCATCAAAACCAACGCCACCTGGGCAATCAACAACGGCGGCGCCTCCGGCGTTCCGGCATCACAAGAATAAAGGCCCGCAGGCATGACACAAACAGTTGTCGAATCCAAAACCAAAACCGCCATCATCGGCTTTGACCAGCCGTTCTGTGTGATCGGCGAGCGGATCAACCCAACCGGGCGCAGGAAACTGGCTGCCGAACTGGAAGCCGGTGACTTTTCGACCGTTGAAAAGGACGCCGTCGCGCAGGCTGCCGCCGGTGCTACAATTCTCGATATCAACGCAGGCGTTGTCTATAATTCCAACCCCAATCCCAACGAGACCGAGCCACCGCTGATGCGCAAGGTTGTCGAACTGGTTCAGGGGTTGGTGGATATGCCTTTGTGCATCGACAGTTCGGTTTCCGGCGCGCTGCAGGCAGGTCTCGAAGCCGCCGAAGGCCGCCCGCTGCTGAACTCGGTCACCGGAGAAGAAGAAAAGCTGGAAATGGTGCTGCCGCTGGTCAAAAAATACAACGTCCCGGTAGTCGCTATTTCCAACGACGACACCGGCATTTCCGAAGACCCGGACGTGCGTTTTGAGGTCGCCAAGAAAATCGTCCAGCGCGCCGCCGATTTCGGCATCCCAGCCAACGACATCGTGGTTGACCCGCTGGTCATGCCGGTCGGTGCGATGGCAACCGCTGGCCTTCAGGTGTTCGCTCTGGTGCGGCGTCTGCGCGAAGAACTGGGCGTGAACACCACTTGCGGAGCGTCCAACATTTCTTTCGGCCTGCCCAATCGCCACGGCATCAACAACGCGTTTTTGCCCATGGCGATGGCTGCTGGTATGACCTCGGCGATCATGAACCCCGTCGCCCTGCCCATTGGGCCAAAGAAACTCGACGAAAAAAGAGCCGAGCTCGCCGCCGCCGGAATCATCGTTCCTGACGATATCGACCCGGAAGTTCTGGCCAACATCACCGGCATGGGCTCGACCCAGCCCCGCGCAGGCAAGGAAATGGAAGCCATTCGCGCTGCCAACTTCCTGACCAACAACGACCCGCACGGGGCGAACTGGATACAGTTTAACAAGCCACCGGTCAAAGCAGGTGAGGCCGAGGCCGGCGCCCGAGGACGCCGCGCTGGCGGGCGCCGGCGGCGGGCGTAATATTCGTTAGAGCGTTTCCAATTTAATCGGTTTCAGATTGAATTGGAAACGCCGGGTTAAGTATCTGATGTTGTTGCATATCTCGATTCCCTTGTGAATCCAGTTAGACGAGATACGCTCTAAGGTGCAGCGACTTGAAACGCTCCGATGAAAGCTGGAGCGTTTTTTTTAGGCCGGTTTGAGCCCAAAGTGACCAAACCAAAACAAAACAAAACAAAACAAAACACTTCGAAAATTGGCTAGAGCTAATGTTTTAGTACAATGGAGGCTACCGCTTCGTAGGCTTTGGAAACTGGCATTGAGAAGACGCTCGCTTTCCCTTGGTCAAATGCCATGCGCCACTTGGAGTAACCCTTCTCAAAGTCCGGTCCTAGAGCCACGTTGTCCTTTGCCAGTTTTAAGCCACTTGTATGAAATGCGCTTTCAAAAATAGGGATGTGATCGACTTTAGGCCATCCAGCATTTTTGGCTTCCGGATGAGGAACAATACATAGAGATACAATTTGAGATTCCTCATCAACCTCAGAAAAGAAGTCCAATTTCCCAACAATGCACATGAGTGGCGGTGCAGAACCAACCGCACTGCAAACCCAAGCTTGGCCCAATTTCAAAGAATCCATCGTTTTAGTTTCGGTATTTATTATTCTTCAGTCAACGGCAGCTTTGTCCCCGCTCAGCCGACATTTACTTCCATAAAAAAACGGCCCCCGAAGAGGCCGCTTTCCTGCACCCATGCTACTCAACTACTTGATATGATCCGCCGTGAACAGGTAATCATCCCCATCCGCGCTTGAATGGCAGGCGATGCAACCCTTGTCGGCACCCTTGGCCACGCGGCCAGCCAGTTGCATCCCTTTGGGGTTCTTGTCGAGCGATCCGTCCGGCAGGTATTTCGCCCAGAACCAGTTGGCATTGTCGTCGTCGTATCCAGCTTCACGTTTGAACATGACGGTGATAGCACCGAGGTGCTTGTCGGGGTCCATCAACACGGCCCCGGCTTCCACGCCTTCCGGCCCATAGTTGCGTTTCACCACCAGCGCCCCGTTATGGCCGCCGATCGTCATGTCAGTATAAAATGTCTCAAGCATCAGCCCGTGCGGTGCCAAACCTTCATAAGGTGTCGAGCGGATCATTCCGTCGCCAACCAGCTTCGCCTCGCCCATGGCAGCCCACAATTGCGCTGCATAAGCGACCGAATCGTCATCGCCAAATGGCGGCATGTCCTGCGCCGAAGCCGCAGTGCCTAAAATCATGGCAACAGACGCCGTGCATCCCAGTAAAGTTGTTCTCATGGTTCCCTCCTCGATATGATCGGTTATGAAAACCGGTCTTTTGATGATGATATTCCGGCAGCTTGCCACAAGCGCGTAACGCGTGAGTTCAATTCCCACTCAACTTGTTGTGATTAAGCCATTTTTTCCGAACTCCGAATCGCAGAATCGGGCTAAAACACAATCCAATCAATAGGTTGTACCGGACATTTCGTTCAATCTGTTTCGGGGTAACCGAAAAGTGCTTGAATGGTTTGATAAGGTGACTGGACAACACTCCGGTGTTGCCCTGAAGATTGACTTAGTTCGCAATCAGGGGAACGGAATGACACGTAGCATAACAACCGCGATCTTCACCTTTCTGGCAAGTATTTGCATTGCTTTTCCCGCCGTGGCACAGGATGCAGAGGCCGGGGAGAAAGTTTTCAAGAAATGCAAATCCTGCCACAAAATCGGAGAGGGCGCCACCAACGGCCCCGGCCCTGTGCTGAACAATGTCATCGGGCGCGCTGCTGGAACCTATGAGGATTTCAAATACGGTAAGGGAATGCTTGCGGCATCCGAGAAGGGCCTGGTCTGGACCGAAGAACTGATCGAGGCCTATATCACCGACCCCAAAAAATACCTGCGCGCGTTTACCGGCAACAAAAAAGCCAAGGCCAAGATGGTATTTAAGTTGAAAAATCCGCAACAACGCCTTGATGTTATTGCCTATCTGAAAACCTTCTCAGCGACAGAAGAAATGCAAGAGGAGAAAATGACCCGCACATCCGTCATGGTTCCAACGGACATTCCCCAAAACGCCGTCTGCGTCCAGAATGCCTCTGATCACACCCATTTCTTTGCCGCCGAAGCTGCAGAAGGCAGCCGGGTGACAAAGGAACTGGCCTCAGGCGAATCCCTTTGCACCGCCGCAATGGAGGCCCCGATGAAAGGCACCGTCAGCGTCTTTGAGCACGCGGATGAATTCGAAGGCTGTACCCGCATCGTACAATCGGGCATGGTGGAGCAAATGAGGAAATATGCCGAGTTTGACCGCTGCCTGTGGAGCTCGAACGACGGCTGATTTCACAACCTGCCGCCAAAGGACCTTCCGTGGAGCCCAATCCCGCAGATACTCCACGCTCGTTTGCCAAAACCGCAGTGCGTATTGCCGTTATCGTTGCCTTTGCGTTTGTCATCTATCAATTGCTGAACTGGCTCAACCTGCAGATCGAAACACAGGGCTCCCGGACATCCAAGTTCATGTTCACCAGCCTGATCCTGCTGATCCTTCTCGTCTACGCCGTGCTGATCGCCATTCCGTTCGTTCCTGGTATCGAAATTGGACTCAGCCTGATGCTGCTTCAGGGCCCTGAAATCGCGCCTCTGGTCTATGTCTTTACGGTTCTGGGTCTGTCGCTTTCCTATCTGGCAGGCCGCTTTCTCCCCTACTCCTACGTCAAAAGGGTCCTTTCCGAATTGGGTTTGCAGCGGGCGAGTCGGTTGATTGACAGGATTCAGCCATTATCGACCCGTCAACGGTTAGATATTTTGCAACAAAAACTACCCCGCTTCATCGCCCCGGTCTTTGTGCAATGGCGCTATGTTGTACTCGGTCTGTCGCTCAGCGTACCGGGAAATGCAGTTGTCGGCGGCGGCGGCGGCATTTGCCTGCTGGCCGGACTTACCCGCCTATTCACACCCGGTTGGGCCCTGCTGACTCTGGCGATATCCGTTGCTCCGTTCCCGCTGCTTGTCTACTTCATGTGGGACGACGTGGCACTGAAACTGGGCAATCTGGCGGGTTAACAATGAAATTTGCCGCTTACCGGCTTCCCATCCCGCCTATCAACAGTATTCTGCCCACCGAACTGCGGTGAACAGGCAAACCACAATATGAACGATCAAGACAACCCACTGGTCATTTTCACCCCCTCAGGCAAGCGCGGACGCTTTGCGTCTGGCACACCCATCCTGACCGCCGCCCGGCAGCTTGGTGTTGATCTTGACAGCGTCTGCGGCGGGCGCGGCATCTGTTCTAAATGCCAGATCACCCCGTCCTACGGCGAATTCCCCAAACACGGCGTAACGGTAGGTGATGACGCGCTCAGCCAATGGAACGCGGTCGAGGAACGTTACAAATCCAAACGCGGAATGATCAACGGCCGCCGCCTTGGCTGTCAGGCCCAGGTGCAGGGCGATATCGTCATCGACGTGCCACCCGAATCCCAGGTCCACAAACAGGTCGTGCGCAAACGCGCCGAGGCGCGAGACATCGTAATGAGCCCGTCGGTTCACCTCTATTATATCGAAGTTCAAGAGCCCGACATGCATGAACCCTCCGGTGATCTGGAGCGGTTGATTGATGCACTGCAAAGCCAATGGCAGCTGGAAAATGTCCGCGCTGACTTGCATATCCTGCAGTCAGTGCAGCCAATGCTTCGCAAGGGAGAATGGAAGGTCACTTGTGCGCTGCATCAGGGGGATGATGCCAATCCGCCAAGCATCATGCACATCTGGCCTGGCTACTATGATGGCACCGTGTACGGACTTGCGGTCGACCTCGGCTCCACTACCATTGCAGCCCATCTGTGCGATCTGCAAACCGGCGATGTCGTCGCCTCCTCTGGCATCATGAACCCGCAAATCCGCTTTGGCGAAGACCTGATGAGCCGGGTCAGCTACTCCATGATGAACCCCGGCGGTGCCGATGAGATGACCACCGCCGTGCGCGACAGCATGAATGCGCTGTTTGTTCAGGTGGCCGCCGAAGCGGAAATCGACAGGGCCCTGATCGTAGACGCAGTTTTTGTCTGCAATCCGGTCATGCATCACCTGTTTCTGGGCATTGATCCGTTTGAACTCGGTCAGGCCCCGTTTGCGCTGGCAACGTCAAATTCGCTAGCCTTGAGGGCTGTTGACCTCGACCTCAACCTCCACCGCGCCGCGCGGGTCTATATCCTGCCCTGTATCGCCGGCCACGTCGGAGCCGACGCCGCAGCGGTTGCGTTGTCAGAATCCCCCAACACCTCCGAAGACCTCGTACTGGTGGTTGACGTCGGCACCAACGCCGAAATTCTGCTTGGCAACAAGGAACGGGTGCTGGCCTGTTCCTCGCCCACCGGACCGGCCTTTGAGGGCGCGCAAATCTCCTCTGGTCAGCGCGCCGCACCCGGCGCAATAGAACGTGTGGAAATCGACCCGGTTACCAAGGAACCACGTTTCAGGGTCATTGGCTCAGACCTGTGGTCTGATCAGGATGGCTTTGCCCAGTCCATCCTCTCCAGCGGCATCACCGGCATCTGTGGTTCGGGCATCATCGAAATGGTCGCTGAAATGCGCATCGCTGGCATTGTCGACGGCCCCGGCCTGATCGGCTCGCCGGACCAGACCGGCACTGATCGCTGTTTTCTTGATGGCCGCACCCATTCCTATCTGGTCTGGGATGGCACCGCCGAGGGCGGCCCGTGCATAACCGTCACCAACCACGACATCCGCGAGATCCAGATGGCCAAAGCGGCGCTTTATTCCGGCGCCCGGCTGCTGATGGACAAGTTTGGCGTTGAATCCGTTGATCGCATTGTTCTGGCCGGCGCATTTGGTGCCCACATCAGCCCAAAACACGCTATGGTTCTGGGTATGATCCCTGATTGTCGGCTCGAAAAAGTCACCTCCGCTGGCAACGCCGCGGGAACCGGTGCCCGCATCGCCCTGCTCAACATCGAGGCCCGCGCCGACATCGAACGCATAGTTTGCGAAATCCACAAGATCGAAACCGCAATCGAACCGCGGTTTCAGGAGCATTTTGTTAATGCCTCGAACATCCCGAACAGCGTAGAACCGTTTCCAATATTGGCTGAAGTCGTGACTTTGCCGGATGTGAACTTTAACACGGCAGGTGAAAACGGAGCTGAAACTAGCGGGCGCAGACGCAGGCGGCGGGGTCAGTAGACAATCGGTGAAACACGGTTGACCCCCCCGCCCCGTCAAATTAGGTAAAGCCTAAGCGCGGGTATGGTGAAAAGGTATCACGCGAGCTTCCCAAGCTTAAGTTACGGGTTCAATTCCCGTTACCCGCTCCAAACATTCTTGATAATCACCAGCAAAAGCGTATCCTGAAGCGGTCAATTACGCAGTCGGACGTGCATTATGTCAAAGAATATTATTATCTGCCTGGATGGTACCGGAAACAAAATCGCCAAAAACCGAAGCAGCGTCTCGAAAATCTTCACGCTGCTGTCAGAAGACTGCAAGTTTTACGACACCGGGATCGGCACCGATGCCAACTTCAATGACTGGGAAAAAAGACGGGCCAAGATCAAAAGTTGGTGGCAACTGGCCGCCGGAACCGGGCTCGAAGAAAAAATCCTGACACCTTACGAATTCCTGTGTCGCAACTACGAAAAGGATGACCGGATTTTCATTTTCGGCTTCAGTCGCGGTGCCTATACCGCCCGCGCTTTGGCGGGATTCGTTCACAATTTTGGTTTGCTTGATGTCAACAACCTGCATCTAGCAAACAAGGCTCTGGTAGCCTATCAATCAATTACCCGTTCCAAGAAAGAAAAAGAGTTCAAATTCAAGGAAATGCAGCTGTTTGAGAAAACCCTGGATACGTATCGGCCGCCTATCGAATTTCTTGGACTGTTTGATACGGTAAATTCGGTCATGAGACCAAGTTTTTCGGGGTTATTTGACATTTCGATCCTGTCATTGCGCGATACTGCTGAAAATTTCAGCGTGAAACGCGTTCGCCACGCGCTCGCGATAGACGAAAAAAGAAGATTCTTTCGGCCAGCCCTTTGGACAGGAACAATTTTTAAGCAAAGTATCTATAAGTCAGCCGATCCGACCAAAGATTCATACGACCCTGACAACCTGATCGAACAAGACGTCCGCCAGATGTGGTTTGCCGGGTATCACGCCGATATCGGCGGCAGCTCCGGTGAGGACGACAACCCGCTGTGCAAGCTGTCCCTCCAGTGGATGATCGACCAAAGCCCCAAGGAGTTGGGTTGGAAAAAGCAATCAGTAGACAGAAAAGTCCGGGGTAAGCTTCACAAAGGGGACACCTACAGCATTCCAAATTCCGCTGCTGACATCGAGAATTCCATGTCCAGATGGTGGAAATGGGCCGAAAGACTACCATTGCCGAAGGCAAAATGGACATCGTCCGAACCGCGAAGGTCATTCCTTGGGCTGGTCATGCCACCAATCCACCAGCCGCGCCACATGCCCACCGAACATGAACTGCATCCCAGCGTGCTGGAAAGGCGCGACAAAATTGGATACAAGCCGCCCAATCTTGAGGACTACCTGAAACGTCAATAGGCGTAGCTATCTGAACTCCGCCAACAGCCCCATCGTGGAACCATCATGCGGCTGGTCTGCTTCAGCCCCCTCGACCATCGGCAGCAGATTGTTCGCCAGCACCTTGCCCAGTTCCACGCCCCACTGGTCAAAGCTGTTGATGCCCCAGATCACGCCTTCAACAAACACCCGGTGCTCATAAAGCGCGATGATTTTACCCAGCGTTCCGGGCGTCAACTGATCATACACAATCGTGACGCTGGGTCGGTCACCGCTGAACACCCTATGCGCCGCCTGACGTTCCAGTTCTTCGCCTGTCAGGCCATTGGCTGCCATCATTTCGCGGGCCTTACTCAGCGACCGCCCCACCATCAGCGCCTCGGACTGGGCCAGACAATTGGCCACCAGCATCCGGTGCTGATGTACCAGCTCTGGCTCGTGGCCGCGCCTTGCTATCAGAAATTCGCAAGGCACGACGCGTGTCCCCTGGTGGATCAACTGGTAAAACGCATGCTGCCCGTTGGTGCCCGGTTCACCCCAGACCACCGGGCCGCTGTGGCGAGGCACGGCATCGCCTCCCATCGTTACGCCCTTGCCGTTGCTCTCCATATCCAGTTGCTGCAAATAGGCCGGAAGCCGCGCCAGACGCTGATCATAGGGTAAAACTGCGCGCGTATCATACCCACAGATATTGGAATGCCAGATCCCGACAAGCGCCATCAATACCGGCAGGTTCTCCCTCAGAGGTGCTGTGCAAAAATGTCTGTCCATCTCCTCAGCACCCGCCAGAAACTCTGTAAACCCGTCCTGTCCGATCGCCAGCATCAGGCTCAGGCCAATCGGCCCCCAGACCGAGTAGCGCCCCCCAACCCAATCCTCAAAGCCAAATACGCGCTCAGGTGCCACTCCGAATTCCGTGGTTTTTTCCAACGCGGTGGACAAGGCCACAAGATGCGCTGAACTGCCGGGCGCGGGGACCGATGCCTCCAGCCACGCTTTGGCGGTCGCCGCGTTGGTCAGTGTCTCGGAAGTTGTGAAGGTCTTGGAAGCGATGATCAGCAACGTCGTTTCCGGGTTCAGCCCGGCCAGCGTATCGGCAATATCAGCACCGTCTATGTTGGACACGAAATGTGTTCGCGGCCCGTCGTGATAGGGTGACAGTGCCATTCCAGCCATCACTGGCCCCAGATCAGAGCCGCCAATTCCAATGTTCACGACATCGCTGAACTGCTGTCCTGTTGCCCCAACAATATCGCCATTGCGCACATCGTCAGAAAAACGCCCGAGCCGAGCCAGGGTTTCCTTTACGCCAGGCATAACGTCATGACCTTCCACCAGAACCGGGGCTCCCGACAGGTTTCGCAGAGCCGTATGCAGCACCGCCCTGCCCTCGGTTTCGTTGATTCTTTCTCCGGCGGACATGGCGTTACGGCGTTTTTCGACGCCGGCTTCATCAGCCAGTTCAATTAGTGTGTTCAGGATTTCGTCCGTCAGTGCGGTCTTTGAGTAATCCAGCAGAAAATCACCGCAGCGGGTCGAAAAGCCCTCAAACCTTTGCCCGTCATTGTTAAACAGATCTGTCAAACTGGTTTTGTTTTG
Organism: Paracoccaceae bacterium; assembly: GCA_024227475.1. Taxonomy (GTDB): domain Bacteria; phylum Pseudomonadota; class Alphaproteobacteria; order Rhodobacterales; family Rhodobacteraceae; genus Amylibacter. Next base: position 36,813 of record JAAEUI010000611.1, read on the forward strand.
CGCCTGTAAAGCGGTCAGTTTATCCCAAGAATTCAATCCGTTACTCCTAGTCCCTGCAATGGCCCCAAGCTGTCGCGTCCGCATCCAACACGACACGCACCGGTTCGTTTCGCGAACCGTCTTTATCCACCGCTGCAAGACAGGTCGCAAGCTTTTCTTTCCCAGCGATCAGCTTGTGCGCCCCCCTGCCTGCTAATTGTCTGAGCGTCGCCAGCTGGTTACGCGGTTCTTTTATTAAGTTTCAGCACGCATCACCGTTAGCCCCGTCGCGGCGTCGCAGGCCTTCTCAACAAACGACGCCCTGCAACTGTCAACCAGTCCACTCACGGCTTGATTTCCCGCCAGCGCCGCCCGTCCCGATGCAGCAGCATCAGCGAATCCTCCGGCCCAGACCCCAAAGGATCATAAGGCAGCGGCCTGACCCCGGATTCCGTCCATCCCGCAATGATAGGGTCCACCCAATCCCAGGCCGCCTCGACCTCATCACCCCTCATAAACAGTGTCTGATCGCCCCGGATTACGTCCATGATCAGCCGTTCATAGGCATCCGGCAAATAGGCAATCTTGTCCCCCAGAGCTTCGGCAAACGTCATATCCAGCGGCACCTCGGTCAGCCGCATCCCCCCAGGCCCTGGTTCCTTTATTGTTACCCGCAGCGTGATCCCTTCATCTGGTTGCAGCCGGATCACCAGAACGTTTCCCCGCCTGTCAAACTCTCCCTCGAATATCGAATGCGGCGGGTCCTTGAACACAACTGCAATTTCAGACATCCGGCCGCGCAACCGCTTCCCGGTCCGCAGGTAAAATGGTGTACCTGCCCACCGCCAGTTTGCCACATTCACCTTGAGGGCCACAAAACTCTCGGTCCGGCTTTGCGGATCGCCGCTGTGGTCCAGATAACTGGCCTCTCCATCATCCCCCAGGTATTGCCCCCGCACGACATTCAACGTGGAAACAGGTTCCAGCGCCTTGATAACTTTAAGTTTTTCGTCCCGAACCGAGTCCGCGCCATATTTCGACGGCGGCTCCATCGCGGTCAGACACAACAGTTGCATCAGGTGATTCTGCACCATATCCCGCATTGCACCGGACTTGTTGTAATAGGCCCCGCGCCCGTCAACGCCAATGCTCTCAGCCACGGTAATCTGGACATGATCCACGTGCTGGGCATTCCACAGCGGCTCAAACAGGGCATTACCAAAACGGATCGCCATCAGGTTCTGCACCGTCTCCTTGCCCAGATAATGGTCAATCCGGTAAATCTGATGCTCATCAAAGCAGTTTTTCAGTTCCGCGTTCAGGGCAACCGCACTTGCCTTATCCCGGCCAAACGGTTTTTCCACAACAATGCGGCTATCATCCGTGGTCAGCCCAAACTTTGTCAGTTTCCTTGCGATCTCTCCGAACAGCGATGGCCCAACCGAAAAGTAAAACGCAGAAACGACGCCCTCGCGCAGCCGGCCTTTCAGCTTCTTCCATCCTGAATCCTCAAATATATCAAGATGTTCAAAGGCAAGGCTTGCCAGAAACCGCTCTATCCCGCTCTCGTCACATTGTGAATCTTTCACATGTTCGGTGATCGCGTCCCGGGCAAACTGCCTAAACCCTGCATCATCCAGATCACTTCGCGCCGCCGCAATGATCCGCGCATCCGCTGGCATCTGCCCTGCGCACATCCGTCGAAACAGGCCGGGCAGGATTTTACGCCGCGCCAAATCCCCTGTGCCGCCGAAAATGACCAGATCAAATGTTTTTACCGGTATTGTCTGAGCTACCATTTCAAGCCGTCGATTTCCGCTTTATTGCCAATCCTCGAAATTCAGTCACATTCCCGTGGGAAATACAAGCTTGCCTTTGATTTGAAGGGGCTAACACTGTAGCGATAAAGACGGGACACACGCAGGCAGACTGATGAACAAGCACAATATTGCCCTAGGCAATCCCGCCGGACTCGGCAAATTCGAACACCCGGATATCACCGCAAAAGGCGACGAACGCGCTTCTGTTTGCATGAACGGCGCAAGCACGCTTTGGTTCAACACCGGAACATTATGCAACATCGAATGCGTGAATTGTTATATCAAGAGTTCGCCGAGCAATGACCGGCTGGTCTATATCACGGCTACCGAGATTGAACCTTACCTTGATCAGATCACCGAACGGGGCTGGCCGACCACGGAAATCGCCTTTACCGGTGGCGAGCCCTTCATGAACCCCGAAATGATCGACATGACGCGCTTGAGTCTGGAGCGCGGCTACAGCGTACTGATCCTGACCAATGCCATGCTGCCCATGATGCGAAAACGCGTTCGCGAGGGGCTTTTCGAATTAAACGCCCTATACCGCGACAAGCTAACTCTGCGGGTTTCGGTGGATCACTTTCAGCCCGCGTTCCACGATCAGGAACGCGGAGCCGGATCCTTCGCGGTGACACTTTTAGGAATGCAATGGCTGCGCGATAACGATTTCAAAATGGCGGTCGCCGGGCGCACACTCTGGGGCAACTCTGAAGCCGACAGTCGCGCCGGTTTCGCTGCCTTTTTTAGCGATCATGATTTTGACATCGACGCTCATGATCCAGCCGCCACGGTTCTGTTTCCTGAAATGGATGAAACTGCTGAAGTTCCTGAAATAACAACCGCTTGCTGGGATATCTTAAACAAGTCTCCACAGGATGTAATGTGCGCGTCTTCACGCATGGTGGTTAAACGTCTTGGCGCTGACTGCCCCACCGTGCTGGCTTGCACCCTTCTGGCCTATGACTCCCAGTTTGAGCTGGGACGCACGTTGGCTGCGGCAGAGAAACCGGTCAAACTGAACCATCCTCATTGCGCAAAATTCTGCGTTCTTGGCGGCGCCAGTTGCACGGCGTAAACCGACCGGCACTGGCCTGGGTCGCACTTGCTCTGACGATTCTGATCTGGTCTGGCTACATGGTAATTGCCCGGGCTATGGTGATCACGGCGCTCGGTCCGGTCGAGGTTGGCCTCTTGCGGTTTGTCCCGGCGACCTTGCTGTTCGCTCCGGTCCTGATCCGCAATGGCCCAATCCCACGAGGGTCAAGCCCGAGTGACGTTGCCCTTATCGCCATACCAGGTGGCTTTCTGTTTATCATCTGTCTTGCCGGAGGCATGAAATACGCGCCCGTCGCTGACGCTGTTATTTTTGCCCCCTCGATGCTGCCATTTTATGTAGCCTGCCTCGCATTCTTCTTTCTCGGTGAGACGCTTTCTGGCAAACGAATAATTGGCCTGGCTCTGATAATTGGGGGTGCCGCAGCCGTTGGGTGATCGGAGGTGCTGGCCAATGCAACCAGCGGTGCCTGGCGAGGGCATATCCTGTTCACCATGGCGTCAATGTTCTGGGCTATCTACACAGTGCGTTACCGGTTTTCGGCAATTGGCCCGGTCAACGCCGCCGCGATGATCTGTTTCTGGAGCACGCTGGCGTTGCTGTTGACGTCCCTGTTCACCGGACTCGATTTTTCCCGCCTGAGCACACAAGAACTGCTGATCCAGGTTGTTCTTCAGGGCGTCCTGACCGGGTTTTTATCCACCTTAACATACGTTTACGCAATTAGAGAACTCGGCGCGACGCGACCGGCCACTTGGGCAGCTCTGGTCCCAGTTCTCGCAATCCTCGGCGGTTGGGTGTACCTGGGTGAAACCCTGACAGCCTTTAAGTGGCTTGCCGTCGCAGTTGTGTCTATCGGAGTTGCCCTTGCATCCGGTCTGCGACTTCGCACGCTTTAGCTTCCTTCAAGGCTCTAGCGTCCTGCAAGACCGTCGCTCAGAACCCCTCGCACGACATCCAGATCGACATCGCGGGTCACAAATGCTTCGCCAAGATCCCGCGCCATGATGAAGGCAATCACCCCGTCGCTCACCTTTTTGTCCTGTCCCATCAGGGCGATCAGGCCATCAGCATCCGGTAAATCGCCCGGAACATCCGACAGATCACATTTCATGCCCATCGCCTTGAAATGCGCCCGCACCCTGCTGGGGGCCTCCTGCGAACACAGCCCCAGCCGCTGCGATGTCTCAAACGCCAGCGCGGTGCCAATCGAAACGCCCTCGCCATGCAGCAACCGGTCGGAATACCCTGTCGCCGCCTCCAGGGCATGACCAAACGTATGCCCGAGGTTTAACAGGGCCCGGTCGCCCCGCTCATGTTCATCCCGCGCCACAATTGCGGCCTTCATTTCGCAGGAACGGCGCACCAAACAGATGCGCTTTTCAACATCCCCTAAAGCCGCATCCGCCGCGTTTTCTTCCAGCCATTCGAAAAACGCCGCATCCCCCAACAATCCATATTTGGCGACTTCCGCATAACCGGCCAGAAAATCGCGCCGGGTCAGCGTTCCCAGCACCGAAATATCAGCCAACACCAACTGCGGCTGATGGAACGCGCCCACCAAATTCTTGCCGTGCGGAGAATTGATCCCGGTTTTGCCGCCAACCGAACTGTCGACCTGGGCCAGCAGCGTCGTTGGCACTTGTACAAACCGAATTCCACGGCGCAAAATCGCCGCTGCAAACCCTGCCAGATCACCAATCACCCCACCGCCAAAAGCAATCAGGACATCGTCACGCTCAATTTTCTCTGACAGCAGCCACTCAACTGATCGCTGAATGTTTTCCCATGATTTGGTCGCTTCTCCGGCGGGCAGAGCGAGGGAGACACTTTCGATATCTGCGGCCGTCAATCCCGCCCGTAACGCATCCAGATGCTGCGCCGCCACAGTTTCATCGGTGATAACTGCAACCTTGCGCCGTCTGAGAATAGGTAAAACAAGTTCACCGGCCTGCGCCAGCAAATCAGGTGCGATCTCTATCCGGTATGACCGCTCTCCGAGATCAACCGATACATGCTGCCTCATCGCTCGTCCTCTTTCTTAACGCCGCTTTGTGGTTCATTCAGCAAGGCAGAAACGACCTTTCCGGCCATGCGATCCAACGACAATCCAGGTTCCGCATCCACCGCTATCTTGGCCTTGGCATAGACCGGGTTGCGCGCGTGATACAAGTCCGCAAGTGTCTGATAGGGATTCTCGGTGCGCAGCAAGGGCCGCGTATCCTTGTGCTTAACCCGGTTCCATAACAGGTCCAGATCAGCCCTGAGCCACAGGGCCACGCCGTATTTGCTGATCAGTTTGCGGTTTTCATCCGACATATAGGCTCCGCCACCGGTCGACAAAATACAGGGATCACCCTGCAACAGCCGCTCCAGAACCTGTGTTTCCTTGCTGCGAAAAAACGCTTCTCCGTCACGCTCGAAAATCTCGGCAACCGACATATTCGCCGCTTTCACGATTTCCTGGTCGGAATCAAGAAACGGCACGCCAAGTTTTTGCGCAACCAGCGTGCCAACAGCGGTTTTCCCGGCCCCCATAAGCCCAACAACCACAATGGTTTTGTTCAGTTGGTACGTCACCTGGCCCACTTTCAATCGGCAGCATCGCATTGCGGCATTCCGCCGAACACCCACAACATAGGATTACCATTTTTTGAAATGGGTGATATCATTGATCAATCACAAGGCAAGCCCTGAGAAGCAAATAACAGAGCAGTTGGACCGCTGATATGGGTAAACTCATAAAATACTTGTTTTTTCTGCTGATATTCAGTTCCGCTGGCTTGCTGGGTTATTCTTATCTGGGAGACATTTCAGCCCCCCAGACGGAAGTGACAATCACGGTCGAACCTCATGTTTCGTAACGCGGCCCCGGTAATTCTGGTGCTTGGCCTGCTTGCAGGCGCAACGTCTGGTGACGAACTGGCATCACCCAGTCAATGGCTCTCAGACTCGATCGCACCGGGCAGCGTCATTCAATCAGGAAAAAACCCGAGGCTCTCCAAAACCCGTGGGCTGGCAACGGAAATAATTTCGATCACCCCACTTGATGATGTCAAACTGGATGCAGTTGGGGTCCTACCCGCTGTCGTTGCCGGCCTTCCGGCGCAATTCTGGGGCGACAGCCCGTCCTCAACACTCAGCCGTTTGTTGCGACAGCACAATGATTTGGCGCTACCCGAAATCGTCAACCTGACCCACCGTGTTCTTCTGGCCGAACTTGATGTGCCCATCGGCCACAGCCAGGATGGTGACATGCTGTTGGCCCGGCTGGATCACTTGTTGGCCGCCGGAGCATTGGATCAGGCTGAAGCCTTGCTCAAGCGTTCCGGCACTCCCAACGCAGATCTGTTTCGCCGCTGGTTTGACGTCGGATTGCTAACTGAGCGCGCGCAGCAGGCCTGTGCCACCATGCTTGGCGATCCCGGTTTGACGCCAGCCTTGCAGGCCCGCATTTTCTGCCTTGCCAGATCCGGTGATTGGGGGGCTGCTGCACTCACCCTGACAACAGCAACGACGTTAGATCAAATCAACCAGGAAGATAGCGCACTTCTGAGCAGGTTTCTGGATCCCGAACTGTTTGACGGGGAGCCCGACTTGCCAGCACCAACACACCTGACGCCGCTGGTTTTCGCCATGCGAGAGGCCCTGGCAATGCCACGCAGTGGAAAATCCCTGCCGCTGGCGTTTTTACACGGCGATCTGCGGGGATTCTCTGGGTGGCGCGACCGTCTGAGCGCTTCCGAAAGGCTGGTTCGCGCACAGGCGGTTCCGGCGTTTGTTTTGCTGGACGTGTACACCGAAGCCAAACCCTCCGCCTCAGGTGGGATTTGGGATCGGGTTCAATCCATTCAAACACTCATTTCAGCCCTGGAAGCAGGAGACAACCCCGCGATTTCAAAGGCAATGGTTGCGGCCTATGCCGAAATGGCCAAGGTAAACCTTGAATTTGCTCTCGCGGACCTCCTTTTGCCACAGATCGAGGTTGTTCCTCTGACCGAGGAAGCAACGACTGTGCGGTTCCATCTGTCCCTGTTACACAAAAATGCCGCCGAACTCGCCCCTCGTTTTGCAGGCGAGTCTCAGCAAGACAGGTTTCTGGTCGCTGTTATTCGCGGTGACTTGGCAAACATAGTTGCAGAAAATGATCTCCAGTCCGCCATCCGTGATGCGTTTCTTGGAACACCGGTTGATACTCAGTTGCTGCGCGATGCCAAACGCGGCAGATCCGGCGAAGCCATATTGAAATCCTTCGCCCAACTCTATGCCTCTGGCAGTTCGGACCCAGTCGCCGTTGAAACCGTACTATCTGTTCTGTTACAGGCTGGACTGATAAATGAAGCCCGGAGGATCGCGGTTGAACTGGTCGTTCTGGATCGCCGGGCTGCCATATGACAGAGAATTGGATCGAGCCATTCCTGGAAGCGATGTTCGCCGAGCAGGACGCTTCTGAAAACACGTTAAAGTCTTACAGCGCAGATCTGGTGGCCTTCAAAGCGTACCTTGGAACGCTGAATATCCGGTTTTCCTCTGCCACTCGCGCAGATGTTGAGTCGTTTCTTGTATCACTGGAGACCAAGGGCCTCGCTGAAAGCACAAGAGCGCGGCGCCTTTCGGCAATTCGCCAACTTTACCGTTTTGCATTTGAGGAAGGCTGGCGACAGGACAATCCGGCTGCGCAAATCCGTGGACCCAGAAAAAAGCGCCATTTGCCCAAAACCCTATCCGAGGACGAGGTTGACCGGCTTCTGGTCGCCGCCACACAAACCGGGCGCACAGAACACGACAGGCTGCGCAATTCCTGTCTGATGCAGGTTCTTTATGCAACCGGTATGCGGGTCAGCGAACTGGTGTCCTTGCCGACAGCCGCTGTTCGCGGCAATCCCGATATGCTTTTGATCCGGGGCAAGGGTGATAAAGAGCGCATGGTTCCCCTGTCCCCACCTGCCAAAATGGCAATCGCGGCCTGGCTTCGGGCCTGGGACGCAGAACAGGAACTCGCCCGGAAAAATGGAAAAGAGCCGTCCCGCTTCCTGTTTCCGTCCGGCAGTAAATTGGGGCATCTGACCCGCATTCGGTTTTACACACTGGTCAAGGAAATCGCAGTCATAGCCGCAGTCAGCCCGGATACTGTAACACCCCACACCCTGCGTCACGCCTTTGCAACCCATTTGCTTGCCGGGGGCGCTGACCTGCGTGTCATCCAGATGCTGCTGGGCCACGCTGATGTCGCGACGACCGAGATTTACACTCACGTTCTGGACGAACGGCTTAAGGAATTGGTAATGACCCATCATCCGCTGGCAGAAAAGTGAATTTGCCGAGGGATTGATTTCGCACAAGACGCCGAACTAGTCTGTTGTTAACAAACTAAAAATACTCCGCTTTCGGAACCCTTCATCTACTGAGAAATTCCACAGCACCCTTGCGACCACCGCCTAAATTCAGCATAACTGTCTCTTGAAGTTTTGACGCAAGGAAAGCACAAATGGAAAGCGCCGCTGGCGGAGTCCTCAGTTTTGATCTGGATTTCTGGCTTACGACCATCGCAATCATCATCCTGTTGTTTATCTCGGGATTCTTCTCCGGCTCGGAAACGGCCCTGACCGCCGCCAGCCGCGGAAAGCTGCATTCGCTGGCGGACAAAGGATCGATGGCTGCAAAACGGGCCCTTCGGCTGACTGAAGACAGCGAACGGATGATTGGGGCTTTGCTGCTTGGCAACAACCTCGTCAATATCCTGGCCGCATCGCTTGCCACCAGCCTGATGCTGCGCCTGTTTGGTGAAAATGGTGTGGCGCTTGCTACGCTTCTGATGACCTTTCTGGTTCTGGTCTTTGCCGAGGTCCTGCCGAAAACCTATGCAATCCTGCGATCTGAACAGGCTGCCCAGCTTGTGGCTCTGCCGGTTACAATCGCAGTTTGGGCGCTGTCTCCATTTGTTGGCGCGGTACAACTGATTGTCCGCGGTATTCTGTTCCTTGTCGGCGTTCGCAGCACAACAGAAGATGGTGCTTTTGCTGCTCAGGCAGAAATTGCAGGTGCCATTGCCCTTGGCCACGTCGAAGGCAATTTCGAAAAAGACCACCGGGACCGCCTGCTCGGCGCACTTGATCTCAAAGACCGCGAGGTCGAAGAAATCATGCTGCATCGCTCCGACATCGAAATGATCGACGCAGATGAAAGGCCCGAAGACATCATCACCCGCTGCCTGGCTTCGCCCTACACCCGGATGCCGGTCTATCAGAATGATCCGGAAAACATCGTCGGTGTGATTCACGCAAAAGACCTTTTGCGGTCCGTTGATAAACTGATCCGCTCCAGCAAAGACGGTACCCGGAATCTAAGCAAGTTCAGGATTCTTGACGTTACCATGAAACCGTATTTCGTACCGGAAACCACAACGCTGGATGACCAGTTGCGCGAATTTCTGCGCCGCCGCACGCATTTTGCGCTGGTGGTCGATGAATATGGCGATTTGCAGGGATTGATCACACTTGAAGACATTATCGAGGAAATCATCGGCGAAATCGCGGATGAACATGACGTGGAAGAAGACAGTGAAATGACGATGGACGCTTTTGGCAACTACGTCATTGACGGCGGCATGACCATCCGGGACCTCAACCGCGCACTGGACTGGTCACTTCCGGACGACGAAGCCAACACAGTTGCAGGTCTGGTCATCCACGAGGCGCAGATGATTCCGGTGCCCGGTCAGGTGTTCAGCTTTCACGGCTTCCGGTTTGAAATAACGGAGCGAGACCAGAACAAGGTCAAGTTCCTTAAAATTCGTCCGATTTAGAGCGTTTCACGTTTAATCTGATCCAGAATGAACTTGAAGCGCCGGTCTAGAGCGTATCTCGTCTAATTGGATTAACATAGGAATCGAGATACGCAACAACGTCAGATACTTAACCCGGCATTTCCAATTCAATCTGAAACCGATCAAATTGGAAATGCTCTAAGCATCTGGTGTCACTGCTTTTCACGATTCATTGGTGATTCCAATAAATCGCGAAAAGCTTTAGCGCCCCTTGAACAACCCGCCCAAAACGCCCCGCACCAGTTGCTTACCCGCACGCGTACCAAGCTGACGGACGAATGATTTTGCAAAGGCTGTACCAATCCCGTCACTGCGGGAGGAGCGGCGGCCGGTGGTTTTGCGGCTGATACTCCCGTCATAGCGCCTGGCTTTCTGATGTTCGCGGGCCTCCTTCTCTGCCGTCTCTTCGCGCGCTTCCAGCTCCTCTGCCCTTTGTGCCTCTGCGGCAGCGTCCTCGGCGCGTTTGGCCAGCCGTTCAAATGCGCTGTCGCGATCAACGGCTGCTTCATAAAGACCAGCTACCGGGGATTGTGCGATCACCGCTTTGCGTTCTTCCGGGCTCAGCGGTCCCAACTGAGATGACGGCGGGCGGATCAGGGTGCGTTCGACAACCGATGGCATCCCCTTCTTTTCCAGCGTCGAGACAAGGGCTTCGCCGACGCCAACTTCCTTGATCGCATCCGCTGTATCAAAACGTGGGTTTTCGCGGAAAGTATCGGCTGCAAGCTTCAACGCCTTCTGATCCCTTGGCGTAAAGGCCCGCAGCGCGTGCTGGATACGGTTGCCAAGCTGGCCCAGAATATCCTCCGGCACATCGGCCGGGTTCTGCGAAACAAAATAGACACCAACCCCTTTGGAACGAATCAGCCGGGCCACCTGCTCGACCTTGTCGACCAGCGCCTTTGGCGCGTCGTCAAACAGCAAATGCGCCTCGTCAAAGAAGAACACCAGTTTGGGTTTGTCAGGATCGCCAACTTCGGGCAGCATCTCGAACAGTTCGGACAGCATCCAAAGCAGGAACGTGGCATAAAGCCGGGGCGACTGCATCAGCTTGTCCGCGGCCAGAATATTGATCCGCCCCTGCCCACCGGGCGTCGTTGCAATCATATCCGTCAGTTCCAGGGCCGGTTCGCCGAAGAAAGCTTCCGCGCCCTGGTTTTCCAGCACCAGCAAGCGACGTTGAATTGCTCCGATGGATGTCGTGGCCACAGACCCGTATTCAAGCGAAACTTCTTTGTTATTCTTCCCAAGCCAGATCAACATCGCGCGCAGGTCTTTAAGATCAAGTAGCGGTAAGCCCTGTTCATCAGCCACGCGGAAGGCAATGTTCATCACACCTTCCTGCGCTTCCGTCAGTTCCATCAGCCGCGACAAAAGCAAGGGGCCCATTTCGGAAACTGTTGTGCGCACCGGATGGCCCTGCTCGCCAAACAAGTCCCAAAAGGTGACGGGGAAAGCTTCATAGCCATAAGTATCGAACCTGATGGTCCCTGCGCGTTTCGTGAAAGCATCGTGCAGTTTGAAGTCCGGCGACCCGGCTTTGGCAAGCCCTGACAGGTCGCCCTTGACGTCAGAAAGGAAGACCGGAACGCCATTGGTCGAAAAACTCTCTGCCAGGATTTGCAAAGTTACGGTTTTACCGGTTCCGGTGGCGCCCGCGATCATCCCGTGTCGATTGGCGTATTTCAGGATCAGCGATTGTGCTTCGCTGTAATCGGCCCCTCCACCGCCAACAAAAATCCGATCCACTGTGTCCATTGCTTGCCCCTATATCTGCGTGGTAACAGAATAACGGAAAACAAACCGGATACCATGGCCAAAGAAGCATTAACTTTTGGCCAAAATATCCCCTTAAGCTGTTAATATCGCACTGGAAAAATATTGTGATCCGAATCCCATCCATTTTTATCACGCTACCTGTTGACGGTTGAAATATTCTGACATAGTTTGTGCGCACAATTGATCGGCTAGTCCGATGGGGAGAACTGCGGGAAGCAGACAGAAGGGCGCACAGGAAACTGTGCGCTCTTTGTTTTTTCAACTTTCCGGGGCAGTTTGCCGCTGATCACCAAATTTCCAACTGACAAATGCAAAAAGAGAGATTATGAATTGCGCGCGCAATTCAAGAAAGAAATGAGCCCTTTTATGAAACGAGTAATACTTTCCCTGTCAGTCGCCGCTCTCTGTGCCTTTGCACCGATGTCGCAGGCGCAGGAAACTCCAACAGTAAAGCCAACGACTGAGGACACCACTACTCAGGAGACGGGCACTCAGGAGACAACTGAAACAACAACCGAGGCCAATACCCAGGACGAGGCTTTTCCGGTGGCTGAGGAGAATGACGAACCAAAAGTCGGTGACCTCTACGTTCAGGACGAACATGGAGACTGGGAGGTCCGGTGTATCAGAGGCGAAGGCGACGCAGCAGAAGCCTGCCGCATTTACCAACTACTTCTGGACACCGATGGCGCGCGGGTTGCTGAAATCAACATCCAACCCCTGCCCAAGGGCGGCAAAGCCGTTGCCGGCGTGGATTTCGCAACACCGCTGGGAACTTTATTGACTGCGAAAGTCGTCATGCGGGTCGATTCCGGGAAAGCGACGAGCTATCAATACAACTGGTGTGACCAATATGGTTGTTTCTCACGTTTTGGTTTCACAGCTGCCGAAATCGCCGCTTTGAAAAAAGGAGCGGCGGCAACGGTTACCATCAGATCGGTTTCTCTGCCGGAAGAGCCGATTAACCTCAAAGTATCGCTCACCGGGTTCACAGCGGCCTGGAGGGCGGTCAGCGGCGGATGACAAAAATCTAAACGGAAAAACAAAATCCGGCCTCTGCGCCGGGTTTTTTTTGAGTCTGGCCAAACACCCAAGGTTTAACCGGCTTGAAGGTCAAAAAGACCGGATCGCCAGAACCGCGTTTAGACCCCCGAATGCAAACGCATTGCTGATGGCCGCCTCAACTTTTTGCTGGCGAGCCAAATTTGGAACAACGTCCAGATTGCAGGCTGGATCGGGTGTTTCGTAATTGATTGTCGGGGCTATCACCCCATCACGAACAGCTGCAATACACGCCAGAAGTTCGACCGCTCCGGTGCCACCGATCAGGTGGCCATGCATGGATTTCGTTGAAGAGATCATAACGCTGTTGGCGGCATCACCAAAGGCTTCGCGCACGGCAGCGCATTCAGTTTTGTCATTAGCGGTTGTTCCGGTGCCATGGGCGTTGATATAGCCAACGTCTTGCGGGTTCAGCCCCGCATCACGCAAAGCCCCGCCAATGGCCCGCGCCGCGCCGTTCTGGCTGGGCATGACGATGTCTGATGCGTCTGAAGTCATGGCAAAGCCAACGACTTCAGCCAGAATATCGGCTCCGCGGGCGCGGGCGTGGTCAAGGTCCTCAAAAACGAACACCGCAGCGCCCTCGCCCTGAACCATGCCGTTCCGGCTGGCGCAAAACGGGCGGCAACCATCTTTGGACATCACCCGCAGCCCTTCCCATGCCTTGATGCCACCAAAACACAACATACTTTCACTTCCACCAGTCAGCATGACACGAGACTGGCCAGACCGGATCATACAGAAGGCCTGCCCCATCGCATGGTTCGACGACGCGCAGGCTGTGGCAACCGTGTAGCTAGGGCCTTGAAGGTTGTACGCCATGGATACATGCGAGGCCGCAGCATTATTCATCAGCCGGGGCACAACAAACGGATGCACCCGGTTTTTACCCGCCTCATAAACACTGCGGTAGTTTTCGTCCTGCGTCTGCAACCCTCCGCCTGCAGTCCCCAGGATCACCCCCGCCTCAAGTGCCATCGCCTCATCCAGTTCCAGCCCGGACTGCGCCATGGCCTCCTGAGCGGCCACCAACGCAAATTGAGTAAACCGATCATAAAGCCCGATCTGGCTGCGGTTGAAATTGTCTTCCGGATTGAAATCATGCACCTGTCCACCAATGCGGATGTTCAGGCGCCCGACATCTTCGAATTTGAGATCGGATATTCCGCATTTTCCGGCAGCCATGGCGGCAATTGTCTGCTTTGCAGTGCCACCCAAAGCATTGATCGAGCCCTGCCCGGTGATAACCACGCGGCGACCGGTCACATCAGGCCTCTGGTGTTGTTAGCAAGGTTTCCACCGCTGCTGCGATGGATTTGACCGATGTGATGTCGAAATCCGATGCCTGTGGATCATTCGCATTGAACGGCACGTGAATGTCAAAGGTCTCCTCAATCGTAAAAATAACCTCGACCAGCCCCATACTGTCTATCCCAAGCGCCTCCAGCGTTGACTCCCCGGAAACATCTTCAGGGCTTAACAAGGCCTGTTCGGCCAAGATTGCAGTGATCTTTTCAACTACTGACATGCCGCGCTTTGTTCTTCTGATTGTGCAGGCTGTGCATTACCCATTTTCACCACGCTTGGAAATAGCCTTTTCAAGTTTCGCAACTTTTGCAACAAGACGCGGCAACCGCCTAAGCGCCTTATAGCTGGCGACGTTCAGGTCCATTTTCATTGCCGGACTGCCCATCACAATATTGCCCGACGGTACGTGGCTCGAAATTCCCGATTTCCCGGCGGCGACAACGTCTGAGCCAATGGTCAGATGGTCAGCAACACCAACCTGCCCACCCAAAACGACCCGGTCGCCGATTTTTGAACTGCCGCCAATCCCCACCTGGCCGCACAACAGACAGTGCTTCCCGACGTTTACGTTGTGTCCGACATGCACAAGATTATCAAGTTTGGTTCCGTCGCCAATGGTCGTATTGACAATGGTGCCCCGATCCAAAGTTGAGTTCGCGCCGATTTCGACCCGATCTCCGATGATCACAGAACCCAGCGAGTTTATCCGGGCAAATCCTTCGGTTTTGCTGGCCTGGGTTATTTTTCCCGTTGCCCTGGCCTCTTCTACGGCACCGGGTTTTGGGGTGACATAGGCAAAGCCATCAACCCCGATGGCGGCCCCAAACTGGGCGATGAAGTCATCTCCGATCTGAACCCGAGCACCTATCCGCACCCCCGAATACAGCAGTGCGTTATCTCCAATAACAGCGTCCTCAGCAATAGTGCAGTGGGACAGAATGCGCACGTTATCTCCGATTTTTGCGCGCGCACCGATGACGACAAAGGGCCCGACCGAGGCGTTTTCACCGATTTGTGCGGTGGGATCTATGACCGCTGTTGCGTCGATACCCCGGGCTATTTCCGGTGGTTTCTCAAACATATGGGAAACACCGGAAAGAACGTAGCGCGAGCGCGGCGCGAAAATGACAGCCTGCAACCCAAGCGATTGCCAATCTGCGCCCTGCCAAAGGACCGCGGCGTTCGCCCCACCCGCAGCAAGTGCATCAGCATAGCTTTGGTCCATGGCCAGAGCCAGAACCCCCCCCTGCGCAGCCTGCGGTTCGGCAACACCGGTAACTTCCAACGTCAGATCACCCGCTGCATCGGCACCCAGCTGCCGGGCGATTTCACCGATGGTTATTCGCGTCATAACGATCCCCTAAATTGAAACGGGCGCCCGTCCGGACGCCCGCCATGCCTTACGGAATTCTTGTTTATCCCTGAACGGCCTGTAACACCACCCCGGCCTTGCTCAGGGCGTTAAAGACTTTCTTGTCCCGGCCGTAAAAGTCGCGACGGTAGTTAACCCGACCACCTTTGCCGAAGAATGCTGTCCGATAAGACAAATAAACCGGCACGGGTTTTTCCAAATTCACGAATTGCTCGCGTCTGGTATCTAGCCAGGCCTGAAACGCGCCTGCCGGGTTTGATGTTTGCCTTTCCAGCAGCTTGTGCGCGAAATCCACCGGTCGCTGGACACGGATACAGCCGTGGCTGAACGTCCGCACTTCCTTTTTGAACAGGCTCTTGGAGGGTGTGTCGTGCAGATAGATGTTGAATTTGTTGGGGAACATAAACTTGACGATCCCCAGGGCATTGGCCCGGCTTGGTGGCTGCTTGATCGAATAAGGAAAGTTCTTGGCCGTATACTGCGAGAAGTCAATCTCAGCCGGGTTAACCGACCGCCCGCTGGTCGATATCATCCGCAACCCGCGACGTGCCAGCGCCTGCGGGTTTTTCTTGAGCATCGGCAGGTATTCCTTTCCGGCAATTGAACGGGGAACATGCCAGGTTGGGTTGATGACCATATGAGTCATCTCATCGTTGAACTCTGGCGTGATCCGATCATGCTTCACCGCTCCGATGACAACGTCCGATTTGAACGATTCCTTGCCGTTGTCATACATTGAAAACGAAAAGTCGGCCTGGTTCACAAAGATATGCCGCTTGCCACGCGCAAAATTCAGCCAGCGCTCACGTTCAAGATTGACGATCACCTGCTGCAGGCGATGCTTGGCGGACACGTTCATCATTTTGATAGTGCCCGGGCCGGCAACGCCGTCAGGGCGCATGCCGTGTTCAAACTGGAACAACTTAACTGCCTTGACCAGCCCATCGTCAAATGCCGGGCTGTTGCCCAGACGACCGTATCCAAGACGGTTGAGGCGCTTGCGCATTGTCACCACGTTCTTGCTGGAACTACCGGGCTTGAGGGTCGCCACCGGAATGGCTGCTCCAAAGTCGCCGCTGCCAACAATTTTTTCTAAACGTTTCTTCTCCGCCAGGAGTCGTTTGTACTCCGGGTTTTTTGGCGCCAGGGAATTCATGAACCCCCTGCCCGAGCTTTTTGAAACTGCCGCCAGCAGCGCCTTGTCTGCCCGTCGCGGGTTGCTGATCGACATGTTTCTGTCAATCCTGCTTGGCTCAACAATTCCAGAACTCAGGTCATGCGCGTAGGCCAGAAATGCCCAGGTGGCGAATACTTCTGTTGCACCGGCGTTCTGGCCACGCTTTGCCACGCTCAGAGCCTTTTTCAGCTCTGCTACTTTATACCGCTTGGTCGGCAGCCCGTGCTGCCCCGAGGCGGACAATGCCGAAATCAGCGCTTTCGCACGGCCATTGTTTTTTGATCCCACCCAAACGGGTTTGTAAGACCGGGACGCATAGAACGATTTGACTTCCGCAGTCAGGCTCTGGTCTGCGACAATTGAATTTTGAATAACAGCAGCGGACACCGTTTTGGCTGATGCCGGATCGCCGGCCCCCAAAAAAATGGCTGCTACCCCTACGGCCATTACGGCCCTGATCAACATCTTGCTATAAAAAATCATTGTGCCCTCTTTACCGCTCAGACCCCGCTTGGAATCGATTGCGAGGATAATCGCAAAGTATTTTATTTAGTCCAATCAATTTTTCGGCAAAATTTTGCCTAAACTAGGGTTTAGTTGCTGTGTTAGGCGAGAACAAAGCGAGATCAGTCACACTTACAACACGAATCGGCTAATGCGGTGCGAAATAAGCAAAAAAACGCTCAAGCAACGTTAGCACAAAGATGAAACTTGGCTGAAGAATCGGTTTGTGGCATAAGGTCCCCGGAAATACCAACCGGGACACGAACAAAGAGCCGCAACAATCGCGGTCACAAGGAACGAGACAGGTAAGAATATGATCAATACGAGCGGGAAGACGACTCGGCGTGCCGTGCTGGGTGCATTTGCGGGCATAGCAATGATACCGGCGTCTCCAGTTTACTCCGGCGTATTTGGTTACAACAAAGGTGCAGGCAATATCCGGCGCGTTGCTCTGCGAAGTGGCCGCACCGGTGAATCCATCGACACGATCTATTGGATTGAAGGGAAATACATCAGGCCTGCCCTCGAAGAGATCAACTATTTCATGCGCGACTGGCGCGAAAATGCCGTCACCACAATGGATCGCCGCAATATCGACCTGATCGCCGCCGCACACAACCTTCTGGATACTGACGAGCCGTTCCACATGCTGTCGGGTTATCGCACACAACGCACCAATAACCTGCTGCGCTCACGCTCGCGCCGGGTTGCCAAGAAATCCTATCATGTGAAAGCCATGGCTGCTGATCTGCGGCTGGGCTCACGCTCGGTCGGGCAAATCGCGCAGGCCGGGCTGGCTTGCCGTTCAGGCGGCGTTGGAAAATACTACCGTTCCAATTTCGTACATCTGGATTGCGGCCCGATCAGAACCTGGGTGAGTTGATCCCACATCAGCGAAGACACTGAAACCCGCCCGACTGAGGCGGGTTTTTTGATGGCGTTCATAAATCTGGTACGTTTGCTCCGAGCCCTATTTGGACATAGCCAACCCGGCGGAGGATGGCTGGTTGGCGCAAACCTTGCTATCCATCGAAAGATGCGATGCGCCGCCTCTACATTCAGGGTCAATTCGCGGCTACAGGCCAAGCCAAATGTGGTCGCTTGCGGGAGGGGCCCAAGTGTGAAATTCTGGTTTAGAGGCCGAAACACATGTATGCAAACAAATATAGCCAGTACATTGTTACCGCCGAAAAGGACACACCGCGCATTCTGGCGGCGACGCCGGAGATGGCACAGGCCCTGGTCAATTTCACGATACTGCGCCCGCGCTTTGTGCCGGCTGATGTCCGCATGACGGAATCCAGCGTCCGGCTTGAATCTCCGCCCGATGAAACCGACACCGTCGAGCGCGGGCAGAGGCCGCCGGACTGGACAAGCGCCAACACTTGCTCCTACCTGTCGCGCTTTGAAGGTGATGGCCGCAGCTTCCGCCTAAAGCAATTTTTCTACGACTGGGCGCCGCCTGCCTGCGACCACCCGCCCCTTTGGAACAGCAAGGTCCGGGCTGTCCCTTCGGTCCCGCCCTTCGTCTGCTGGATCGGGACCGATTTCTTGGACCGTGCCGGAGCGACGTCGCGCATCAACCGGACCTCCGTCGAAATGTCCGTCACCAATGGTAGCTTCACAGACGAAGAGATCGCCTGCATCTTCAGCGGCCTGGATACGGCGTGTCCGCAATACGCCAGGATGCTGGACGACGTCTGTTCGGCGCAACTGAATTACTGGTCCCGACACGATCTGCCTATCGTGGATGTGCCCTATGGTCTGTTCCAAATCCGCCGCAGCGATCACGCCGAGCGCTGCAAATGGTTGCCCGGCGCAGTCCACCTGTCTGGTTTTGCACAGCCGCGTATTCACGAGAAATTCGGGTTTGTCCTCGATTCCACAGGTATTTTCGGAAATGAGAATACGCGTGAATTGGAGTTGGTCTTTGCCGCACCGCCCGCCAAAGGGCGCGAGGTCCGCATGATCATTCAGCGCTCTGATCGGGGACGCATAGCGTGGCCACCCAAGCCAAGCACACACCCCGCAGCCGGGGAAGCGGTGGAAATCGACGGCAACGAGGTCCACCTCCGCTTCATTGATGTGGGCGTCGGTCCGTTTGCCGCTGTGTTCAAGGCAGCGGGCATGCGGGTAATGGTGCTCACCTCTTCGGCCTATGGCCAAGACCGGGCCTGGTTCCATGATCTTCTATCGACACTCATTTGGACCAGCGACACATGAGGCATTGACCACAGTCGACTTCTCCAGCCGCGTCGCCATCGGCAATTTATCGGTGCGAAACCCCGGAGCAAAACCTCCGCCCACCCAAGGGGTGCAGTCCAAGCCGAGGACTGCTTTTGCCCCCGAACAGCGGGCCAAGCCACCGAGAGGGCACCAACTTATAATTAACCAATAGTTCACCGTGAATTCGGTCTGCCAGCGTATCTATTTGGCCGAAATAACCTGCAAGCTGCTCAGCCTCGAACCGTTCCGTCGCCCTCGACAATATATTTAAAGCTGGTCAGCTGAGCCGCGCCAACCGGGCCGCGGGCGTGCATCTTGCCCGTCGCGATGCCGATTTCGGCACCCATGCCAAATTCGCCACCATCGGCAAACTGGGTGGAGGCATTGCGCATGAGAATGGCGCTGTCGACTTTCTGGAAGAAAGTGGCGGCAGTGACGTCATCTTCGGTCATGATGCAATCAGTGTGGCTGGAACTGTAGCTGTGAATGTGATCGATGGCCCCTTCCACACCGTCAACAATCCGTGCCGCAATGATCATGTCGAGGTACTCGCAACCCCAGTCATTGTCCTGTGCCGCAATCACGCCGGGGACTTCCTGCAAGGTTGCGTCGCCACGAACTTCCACCCCAGCCTGTAACAGATCGTCAATGAATGGTGCGCCATGGGCATCATAGAAGGCCTGGTCGATCAGCAGGCATTCAGCCGCCCCACAAATCCCGGTGCGTCGGGTTTTTGCATCCATTACCACTGCACGGGTCTTTTCCAAATCGGCAGATGTATCGACATAAATGTGGCAGATACCTTCCAGATGGGCAAAAACTGGTACACGCGCATCGGATTGCACCCGTCCGACGAGACCCTTGCCGCCACGGGGCACAATCACGTCTATGTATTGTGTCATGGTCAGCATTTCTCCAACAGCTGCGCGATCGCGCGTAGGTACCAATTGAATCGCAGTTTCCGGTAATCCGGCTGATTTCAGGCCTTCGACCAGGCACTCCCGGATCAGGCCGGAAGAATGAAAACTCTCAGACCCGCCACGCAGGATCGCCGCGTTTCCCGCCTTCAGGCACAGCGCTCCTGCATCGGCGGTTACATTCGGGCGGCTTTCATAAATCACACCGATAACGCCCAGCGGGGTGCGGACGCGTTTAATGTGGAGACCGGAGGGTTGATCCCACTCGGCAAGAACCGCGCCCACCGGATCATCCTGCCCCGCAACTGCACGCAAGCCGTCAACCATGCCCTGAATGCGGGATTCATCCAGCATCAGCCGGTCCATCATTGCCGGCGACAGGTCTTTGGCGCGGCCAAATTCAAGGTCTTTTTTGTTTGCAGCAATAATATCTGCCCGCCGGGCCCAGACTTCTTTGCCAGCAGCCTGCAACGCGGCCTCTTTGGCAGCCGCCGGGGCAAAGGCCAGTTCCGCGGCCGCTGCCTTGGCATTGCAGCCGATATCGGCCATGACCGCCTGAATATCCATCTTGTCCGATCCGTCCATCACATCACCATATCATCCCGGTGTATCAGCGCGGTGCGCCCGGGATATCCCAGCACCGCCTCGATTTCGGAGCTTTGCCGCCCCGCGATTGCCCGCGTTTCCTCAGCACTGTAACCTGCCAGGCCTTTTGCCAGTTCGGCGCCATCGGGTCCCAAAATAGCAACGGGATCACCGCGTTGAAAGCCCCCTTGTGCACCAACCACCCCGGCAGAAAGCAGCGACTTACCTTTTTGCAGCGCTTTAACGGCACCAGCGTCAATCAAAATACCGCCCCGGGTTTTCATGCCCGATATCCACTGTTTGCGGGCGGCCTGGGGGTTCACTTTTGAAACAAACCAGGTGCAGTTACCGCCCTTGGCCAGCGCAGCAAGCGGATTGAGTTGATCTCCCAGCGTGATCGCCATGGCACATCCGGCCTGCATCGCGGTTTTGGCAGCCATGATTTTTGTTTTCATCCCGCCGCTGGCGAGTGAGGTTCCCGCCCCGCCTGCCATTGCTTCTATCTGCGGGGTAATTTCCGAAATCGTATCGTAACGCTCAGCGGATTGGTCAATTTTGGGATTGCCGGTGTAAAACCCATCCACGTCTGACAACAACACCAAAACATCCGCGCCGGCCATCGAGGCCGCCTGCGCGGCCAGTCGGTCATTGTCGCCATAGCGGATTTCATCGGTGGCCACGGTGTCGTTTTCATTCACAATCGGAACCACGCCATAGCCAAGCAGAGTGTTCAGGGTCGCGCGCGAGTTGAGATATCGACGTCGGTTGGCACTGTCTTCCAGCGTCAGCAGTACCTGCGCGGTACTTATGTCATGGGGCGCGAGGATTTCCTCATAGGCCCGGGCCAGTTGTATCTGACCAACCGCGGCGGCGGCCTGGG
Organism: Paracoccaceae bacterium; assembly: GCA_024227475.1. GTDB lineage: Bacteria > Pseudomonadota > Alphaproteobacteria > Rhodobacterales > Rhodobacteraceae > Amylibacter. The sequence goes on from JAAEUI010000611.1 coordinate 58,302, forward strand.
ATTGTTCCAGCGACAACACCCCTTCGCCAAGTTTCAGGACGCGACGCCCCAGCGCGATGGAGCCCGAAGAGACCACCAGCACATCTTTGCCTTTGGTCTTTTGCTCGGCAATGTCTGCCGCCAGGGAGCGCAGCCAGTCAAGCCGTAGCGCACCAATGGCGGCGTCCACCAAAAGGGCCGAGCCGATCTTAACAACGATCCGGCGGGCTGTGTTCAGAGGGTTCAGGGCTGCCATGCCCCCTCCTCTTCTGCCTTGGCGGCTTTTTCCACTGCGCCGTCGCGGCGCTGGATTTCCGCACGGACAGCACGCAGAACTCCGGTAATTCCGCTGCGTGAAACACCGGAGAGTCTGAGCACCTCGCCACCGCTGACCTCGACCAGTTCATTGTGCTTCTGCGCCAGTTCGATTTCATCGAGCGCATCAATCTTGTTGATCGCTGTTATCCGTGGCCGCTGCGCCAGATCGCCGCCGTATTTTTCCAACTCGGTAATTATGGTGTGATAGTCGGCAACAACGTCCTCTGATGTGCCATCCACCAGATGCAACAGAACCGCGCAACGTTCGACGTGGCCGAGAAACCGGTCACCAAGCCCAATACCCTCGTGCGCGCCCGCTATCAGGCCCGGAATATCCGCCATTACGAATTCTGCACCATCAACCCCAACAACCCCGAGATTGGGGTGCAGGGTCGTAAAAGGGTAGTCGGCAATTTTTGGGCGTGCATTGGAGGTTGCCGCCAGAAAGGTGGATTTGCCCGCATTGGGCAACCCCAGCAGCCCGGCGTCAGCAATCAGTTTCAAGCGCAACCAGACCGTGCGTTCCACCTCTGGCTGGCCAGAGTTCGCGCGGCGCGGGGCCTGATTGGTGGAGGATTTAAAATGCAGGTTGCCAAAGCCACCGTTGCCTCCAGCCGCCAATAAAACCCGCTGGCCGACCTCTGTCAGGTCGGCAATAACGGTTTCTTCGTCTTCTTCAAGGATTTCAGTGCCGACCGGCACCTTCAGCACAATATCATCACCGCCAATACCCGACCTCGCCTTGCCCATGCCCGGACGCCCGTTCTTGGCAAAGAAATGCTGCTGGTAGCGAAAATCAATCAGCGTGTTCAGACCTTCAACCGCTTCAGCCCAGACGTCACCGCCCTTGCCGCCACTGCCACCGTCCGGCCCGCCGTATTCCACATGCGCTTCGCGGCGGAACGAGACACAGCCATTCCCGCCAGCGCCGGAGCGCAGTTGAACTTTAGCAAGATCAAGGAATTTCATCGGGCTGGGCTTTCCTGTTGGTCCGATCGCAACCGATAGAGCAAGTTCAGCGCCGGGTCCAGAAGGCCGGCATTAATCCTTCAGGCGATTGACGTAGTCCCAGGTATCGACCATTGCTTTTCGAGCCACTGAATAGGTTTCACTTTCACCAATCAGCTCAAATCCGGCATTGGTGACCACTTTGGCCGAAGCCGGATTGTCCTGAAACACACTTGCAACCATCGAAATGCTGTTGAGCGGATTGGCCGCAACCAACGCATTGACTGCCTCAGACGCCAGCCCGGAGTTCCAGAACTGAGGTGCGATCCAATAGGCCACTTCGCACTGATAATCGGTGATGTGGATCAGCGTGATCAGCCCCAACAACTCCCGTTCACCTGCCGCACTGCCGTCAATTGCCCAAACGTCTTGTTGGCGATCCGCGGCTGTGACGCGCTCAAGATAGGCTTCGGTGGCGCCCGGAGGAAGCGGATAAGGGAATGTGGCTGTCATCCGCGCCACCCGTTCATCCCCGGCATACAGTTCGATCAGCCCCAGGTCCGACCTGCGGATCGGGCGCAGATGGAACCTTTTGGTTTCAATAAGTATCTGCCCGGTGACATGTTCCTGTTTCATGTCTGTTCTCCCAAAATCAAAACAAATAGAACGCTCAGTACCGTCAACCCGGCGAGCGACAACATCAGCGCGCGTTCCTGGGGCTTGCCTGCGACAACCGACGCCAGCTTTTCCCCACCCCAACACCACATGGGGTGCAGGACAAGCTGACACAAGAACAAGGTTAATGCGATCCAGATGGTCGCAGTGAGTGCCGGGGTGCCTGGTTCAACAAACCCGGTAAAACCGGCGGTAATCATGCCCCAGGCCTTGGGGTTAAGGGGGTGGACAACCAGACCGGCAGAAAACCCCGGAGCGCGTGCTCCTGCAATACCCGGATTCAATGAAGAATTTGCAACCCGCCAGGCCAGCCAGATGATATAGGCCGCGCTGGCCCATTTCAGAGCGGCAAACAGGGTCGGCATCTGTTGCGCCAGCATCAAAAGACCAAACCCCATCGGCCAGATAATCAGTTGCTTGCCAAGGGCGACTCCCACCACAAAGGGCAACGCCCTTCGCAGGCCGTATCGCGCACCCGTGGCCAGCAACGCCATATTGGCGGGGCCCGGTGTGCCGACTTGTGATGCGGCAAACACTGCGAATGAGGCGATAGCTACGCTCATTGTGTTTTAGTCCCTGAAACGAAAAAGGGCCGGTTTTTCAACCGACCCTTCAAAATTTTTACATTCCGATTTTGGTTCGGTCTATTCCGCGGCCTCTGTCACTGGGAGTACGGAAATAAAGGTGCGCCCTTTGAGGCCCTTGTGGAACTTCACATTGCCTTCGACGGTTGCAAAAATGGTGTGATCCTTGCCCATACCTACACCCTCACCCGGCCACCATTTGGTGCCGCGCTGGCGGGTGATGATATTGCCTGGGATAACCAACTCGCCACCGAATTTTTTGACGCCAAGACGACGTCCTGCGGAGTCACGACCGTTGCGGGATGAGCCGCCTGCTTTTTTATGTGCCATAGTCTCTCTCCTTAGCCTTTAGCCAGTTCTTTGGCCTGTTCGACCCAGCCTTCACGCTCGATCCGGCCTTTGAACGACAGTTTTTCGTCCATGGCCGCAATATCGTCAGCGTTCCAGCCAGCGATTTGCGCGAAGGAAGTCACGCCAGCCTCAAGCAATTTCTTCTCAAGCGCCGGACCAACACCGGACAGTGCCTTCAGATTGTCAGCAGCAGCTTCTGCCTTGGCAGCTTTCTTCGGTTCTGCTTCTTTCTTGGGCGCAGCCTCTTTCTTGGGCGCGGCGGCCTTTTTAGGAGCAGCCTTTTTCGCAGCAGGTTCGGCAGCAGCCGGCCCAGAGCCGCCAACAGCGGCAGCAACACCGGACTTACCAGCACCGGATGCCAGAATGTCCGTCACACGCAGGATCGTCAGGTGCTGACGATGGCCCTTTTTGCGCTGCGAGGAGTGCTTGCGGCGACGTTTGACATAGTTGATAACTTTCGGGCCCTTGCCCTGTTCCAGAATTTCGGCCTGTACGCCGGCATCCGCAACAATCGGGGTCCCAACGGTAACCTTGTCACCGCCAAGCATCAGAATCTCGTTGAATTGTACGGTCTGCCCTGCTTCACCGGCCAGTTTCTCGACCTTCAGAACATCACCGCTGGCAACTTTATACTGCTTGCCCCCAGTTTTCAGAACTGCAAACATGCGTTCGCTTCCTTGGTTAACCGCGTCTTGTGGCCCCGTTTCCGGCGTTTGTCAGGTGAACCTGCCTCAGACAGCGCGCCCTGCTAAGGGCTGCATTAAAAACACCCGGCAACTGTTTAGCTCCGAGTGGGCGGTATGTCTTCTATTGCCGATCTAATGTCAACCCCTTTACGCGGCTTCAATCGGTATATGCCGCCTGCCAAAGTGTATCATCAAGCCCGTCAAAAAGCGTGGAAAGGTACGGTGCGTAATTTCTCCAGGACTGAACAGATGACTTGTAAATCTTCTTGCGCACTTGATTGACACTGGCTGTGCGCACTGAGCGCTTGGTTTTATGAAAATCCAGAACCTGATCTTCCCAAGGCACGCCGACATATTCCAGCAGTTTTCGGCTTTCATTTTCCTGATCTGCCACCAACGCCTCGTATTTGCAGTGATAGACTACACCCGGGAACAGATCGTCCCACATGTTCATCATACGCTTATAGTTGTTTGCAAAACGCGCCAGTTCCGCCTGGTCATAAGCATATTGATGGGCGTAGGTGGCAAAGAAATTCTTGTAAATCGAAAAACAATTGTCGCGCGGATCTCTGACCAGATTGACAAATTTTGCGTTAGGAAAGGCCAGGTGGAGTAGGCCGATATTGAAAAAATTGCCTGGCATCTTGTCGATCACCCGGCTCTCTCGCTCATAGCGCACCATCAGAGCTGCAAGGTACTTCTGAACAAAAGTCTCCATGTCCTTACGTCCAGCACTGGCCCCGAGTTTGTAGATTTTTTCTCCATAGCTCGTGGCGGCGACCAACTCCCCGGCACCATAAACCTGACTATGGGACGACAGGATTTGCTCGACCAGTGACGTACCAGAGCGCATCATACCTAAAACGAAGACTGGCACAGTCGAACTATCTGCGAAGTCAGCAAGAGGGGCTAAGGAACCCGATTTGAACAGCCGGGTGATCTTTTCGAACTTCTGGTCGTCCGTTTCTGGCGGCGGTGGCAACACTGAACGGTAAGAGCGATTTGCGAGGTCATAGTTTTTATATGCCTCCTCATGGTTTCCCCGGCGCTCCAAAACAGTTCCAAGTCCAAAGCCTAGATGCACTCTTTCCATTTCCGGCAAGTCGTCCTGAGCCGCCAATTTTTTCATCCGCTCAACTTGCAAATCCAATTCGTCGCCCGAAAGTAAATCCAGGCTCAGGCGCAGAGCCTCAGCATTGTTCGGTTCCGCTTTCAGGACCTTTCCAAACGCCTCACGAGACTCATCAAACTGGCCAAACTCATTGAGCTGTATTGCGTAACGCAGCAGAGCTTCTGTGTTTTCTGGCGACAATTCCAGAGAACGCTTAATCCAATTGAGCGAGTCGTCAGACCTCCCTGCTTCGTAGAACGCACCACTGAGGTTGGACATGACCACAGGGTCATCCCCCAAATATTTCAGCGCCGCCTCATAATCAGAAATGGCATCTGACATCAAATCCAGGTTCTTTTTCAATGTCGCGCGACTGTTCAGTGCGTTACCGTATCCCGGCTCAATTTCTATTGCCCGATCGTAGTGGCGCATAGCTTCGGTTGGTCGCTCTAACGCTACCAGTGCCAGGCCAAGATTGTGATGTGCCGCAGCATACTTCGGGTTCTTGTCGATGCATTTTCTCAAATACGGCTCAGCGTCCTTATATCTCTCCAACTGAACCAGAAAAGCACCGAGGTTCAGCAATGGTTCCAGGAAATCAGGGTTGAGCTTGATCGCCCATTGGTAAGATTTGATTGCCTCTTGGTTTTTTGCCAAATTCGACTGGGCCAGGCCCAGAACATTGAACAGAAACGGTTCGGTTCCAAATATTTTGGTCATCTCGAGTGTGGTTTTCTCGAGCTCTTCAAACCTTCCCCCATTTAAAAGACTGACCAGAATATTGGCATCGGCC
>JAAEUI010000612.1 GCA_024227475.1 Paracoccaceae bacterium
AAAAACTTCTTTTGGTAGATTTGAAACCGGATATTGAACAACCGCCCCAACCGGTCCGTAATCACCGCCAGGCGGAACCGCCAACCTCCGTTTGAGCGCAAAGAGCTGGCACCGGCAGCGGTCTCGCCAATCTCTGTCGCCAGTTGTCGTACCTCCTTGATCCGCTCCTTGTTCAGCAGATTAATCTGCCGCTGTAACTTTGGAATGAGCCAGGCCTGAATCGGGATCAGAGCCACCGCAGCCAATCCGAACCATGGGCTTTGTAAGAAAAGAAACGCCAGAATGGTCAGCATCTGCCCCGCCTGGAAAACCGGCTGGGTTATCGCATCGCCCATCATTCCGCCAAGGGGTTCAGCTTCAGCTGTGACCATGGACACAAGTTCTCCTTGCGAGGTCCGCCGGAAATAGGGCTGGGGGAAGCGCAGCATGCGGTTGATCAACTGATAACGGAAACGCCGCAGCATCCGTTCGGCCAAAATACCCTTCTTGGTGTTTATTCTCATTTTCAGCAGACCATGCGCCAAAACAGCCAGCAAAAACGTTCCGCACAAAATGCCCAGAAACAGGATTTGGTCCAGCTCGTAACCGTAAACCAGCAAGCGTTGCGATTCCGCGCTGATCGCATCGTTAATAATGCGTTTCGGTAACTCCAGCGTCAGATAAAGCAGCGGAAACAACAGCACCGTCACTGCAAGCAACTTCAGCTGTTCGCGTTTCGAGTATTTCCAGATGAACGAAAATAAGGAACGTTCGATTTGGCCCCCCCCAGGTTGCCTCGGTCGTCCCCTAACTAAGAACGGATATTCTTAATGACCGCGGGCAAATTAATATCCGAGGCTAACAGCTAATTTGCGACTCAAGCAACGAAATTCTGCCCGGTTGCAAGTCTCCAAAAAAAACCTGCGGAACCGGGGCCCTGTTAGGTTAAGCAATCCTGAACCAGCTAAGCCATTGAAAAGGTGAGAATTGACTGTTAACTCATTGTTAATACGTGAGAAATATTCCGCATGCGGAACATTAACTCAGTTTCCCAGAATGCCTGGCAGGCGCAGCCCATGTTCCTTGGCGCAGTCAATCGCGATGTCATAACCCGCATCGGCATGCCGCCAAACACCACTTGCTGGGTCATTCCACAACACGCGCTCCAGCCGTTTGGCGGCTTCCGGTGTGCCGTCGGCGCAGATCACAACACCGGCGTGCTGGGAAAACCCCATGCCAACGCCGCCACCATGATGCAATGACACCCAGGTTGCGCCACTTGCAGTGTTCACCAGCGCATTCAGCAGCGGCCAGTCGGATACCGCATCGGACCCGTCCTTCATCGCTTCGGTCTCGCGGTTCGGCGAAGCCACCGAGCCGGAGTCCAGATGGTCCCGCCCGATCACAACCGGTGCCTTCAGTTCCCCACTGGCCACCATCTCGTTGAAAGCCAGCCCCGCCCTGTGCCGGTCACCCAGCCCGATCCAGCAAATTCGCGCTGGCAGCCCCTGAAACGCGATGCGCTCCCGCGCCATGTCGAGCCAGTTGTGCAGATGGGTGTTCTCAGGGAACAATTCCTTCATCTTGGCGTCGGTCTTGTAGATATCTTCCGGATCACCACTAAGCGCGCACCACCGGAACGGGCCGATGCCCCGGCAAAACAGCGGCCGGATGTAGGCGGGAACAAATCCAGGGAAAGCAAAGGCATTCTCCAATCCCTCGTCCAGCGCCACCTGCCGGATGTTATTGCCGTAATCCAGCGTCGGCACGCCGTCATTCCAGAAATCCACCATCGCCTGCACATGCACCTTCATCGAAGCGCGCGCCGCCTTTTCCACTGTCTTTGGGTCACGCTCGCGGGTGTCGCGCCATTGGCCCATGGTCCAGCCTTGCGGCAGGTATCCGTTGATCGGATCATGCGCCGATGTCTGGTCGGTCACGATGTCGGGGCGCACACCGCGGCGATGGATTTCCGGAAAGATATCGGCAGCATTGCCCAACAACCCCACCGATTTCGCTTCTCCCGCCTTGGTCCAGCGCTCAATCATCGCCAGCGCCTCATCCAGCGTTTCGGCCTTTTCATCAAGGTATTTGGTGCGCAGGCGGAAATCGATGGAGTCCGGGTTGCACTCCACTGCCATACAACAAGCCCCGGCAAAAACTGCCGCAAGCGGCTGGGCACCGCCCATGCCACCAAGGCCGCCGGTCAGGATCCATTTTCCCGTCAGATCACCGCCATAGTGCTGCCGCCCGGCTTCGGCAAAGGTTTCATATGTGCCCTGAACGATGCCTTGTGTGCCGATATAAATCCACGATCCCGCCGTCATCTGGCCGTACATCATCAGACCCTTCTTATCGAGCTCGTTGAAGTGGTCCCAGTTGGCCCAATGCGGAACAATGTTGGAATTGGCAATCAAAACGCGCGGGGCGTCGCTATGTGTTTTCACAATCGCGATCGGTTTGCCTGACTGCACGATCAGCGTCTCATCCGCTTCCAGGTCTTTCAGCCCGGCAACGATCCGGTCGAAATCCTGCCAGGTTCTTGCGGCCCGGCCAATGCCGCCATAAACCACCAGTTCATGCGGGTTTTCCGCCACATCCGGGTGCAGGTTGTTCATCAACATCCGCATCGGCGCCTCGGTCAGCCAGCTCTTGGCGGTGATCTCGGTGCCAGTCGGCGGATAGACGTCGCGGGTGTTCTTGCGGGGATCAGACATTTGGATTTCCTTGCGAATGCAAAGCGCCGGACAGCGCGAGTGTGTTGAGCGTCTTGAGGATTTGGCCCAACCGCGGGCGCAGTTGTTCGGCCAGATCGGGCCGGTATTCCCAGGGCGCGGCCTCTTCCATATAGGCCCGCTGCGCCAACTCCATCTGAATGGCATGGACGCCGGTTTCAGGTTGGCCATAGTGCCGCGTGCTCCAGCCGCCTTTGAACCGGCCATTCAGCACGGTATCAAAGCCATCTGCTGCGCAACATATCTCGTTAACAGATTCTTCAATCGCGGCAAAACAGGTTTCGCCAGTGTTGGTGCCGATGGAAAACACCGGCAGCAATCCTTCAAACAGGAAGCTGATTTCAGACCGGATCGAATGGCAGTCGTAAAGGATGGCAAGCCCATACCGTGCTTTTACCCGTTCGAGCTCTTCGCGCAGGGCGCTGTGATAGGGTGCGTGGTACAATTCCCGCCGGGCCAGAATTTCATCTTCAGAAGGCTCCTGTCCTTCGCGCCAGATCTCCTGCCCGTTAAAATCAGTCGTCGGGCAAAGCGTTGTGGTGTTTTGGCCGGGATAAAGCGACACACCGGCGGGATCACGGTTGGCGTCGATCACATATCGGTGGACATGGAACTGCACCACCGTTGCCCCGGATAACAGGCCATCGTAGAGCCGGTTAATGTGCCAGTCTGTGTCATCCAGTCCCTGCCCGGTTGAATTCAGCCGGGCAAAGATGTCATCGGGGACATAGATGCCACCATGGGGCTGACCCAGGACAACCGGACTGTCTCCTCTATCTACGGAAATGATGTTCACGGCTGCAACTCCGGCAATTTGGTTGCAACAGCGTCGATCAGGGCCCCAGACGAAACCAGGTCTGCCGCGGTTTCGAGATCAGGGGCCAGATAGCGGTCTTCCTTAAGTGTGGCGATGTCTTGCCGCAGTCGGATCAGCGCAGATTGCAATGGTTGGCTGGTTTGCAGTGGGGCACGGAATTCCACGCCCTGGGCGGCGCAGATTAGTTCAACACCCAAAATGCGGTTCAAGTTCACCACCATCTGCTGCAAACGGCGCGCGCCATGGGCGGCCATGCTTACGTGGTCCTCCTGATTGGCGGAGGTGGGCGTGGAATCGGTCACGCAAGGATTGGCTAAGTGCTTGTTTTCGCTCATCAAAGCGGCAGTTGTCACCTCCGCGATCATCAGGCCGGAGTTCAGCCCCGGCTCTGGCGTCAGAAACGGCGGCAGATCATGGCTGAGCGTCGGATCCACCATCAGTGCAATCCGGCGTTGGGAAATTGCGCCGATTTCCGACAGGGCCAGCGCGATCATGTCGGCGGCAAAGCCCACCGGTTCAGCGTGGAAATTGCCGCCCGACACGATCATGTCCGCCCCGCTCAATACCAGCGGGTTGTCGGTTGCGGCATTGGCCTCGATCTGCAGGGTAGATGCCGCCTGCCGCAGCACATCCATAGCAGCACCCGTCACCTGCGGCTGGCAGCGGATGCAATAAGGGTCCTGCACCCGTGTATCGCCGTCCCGGTGGCTTTCGCGGATCACCGAACCGATCAGAATATCGCGCATCGCTGCGGCGGCTTCGATCTGGCCGCGCTGGCCACGCAGAGCGTGAATTTCAGGCTGCAAAGGCGCCGTTGAGCCCATGATCGCATCCGTTGACATAGCCGAAATCAGCAATGTGTTCTGCGCCGCGCGCCACGCCTCAAACAAACCAGCCAGGGCAAAGGCGGTGGAAAACTGCGTGCCGTTGATGAAGGCCAGCCCTTCCTTGGGTCCAAGCTGAATCGGTGCCAGCCCCGCCCTTGCAAGGGCTTCGGCACCGGGCAAAACCTCATCCCGAAACTCTGCCTCTCCCTGGCCGGTCACCACCGCAGTCATATGCGCCAGCGGTGCGAGATCACCGGACGCCCCGACCGATCCCTGCGACGGGATGATCGGGGTAACCCCCCGCGCCAGCATCTCTTGCAAAAGCTCGACATATTCCCATCGCACACCCGAAGCACCCCGGCCAAAGCTCAGAAGCTTAAGGGTCATTATCAAACGCGCCATACAGGTGCTGATCGGATCGCCCACCCCGCAGCAATGACTTAGGATCAGGTTGCGCTGTAGTGCGGCGGTGTCTTCTCGGGCTATTTTCAGGCTGGCGAGTTTGCCAAAGCCGGTGTTAACGCCATAAACCGGCTCCTCACCCGCCGCGGCGGCGGCAATGCGGCTCGCGGCATGCTCAACTGCCAGTCGGCAGGCCACATCCAGTGCAACAGGTTTTTCGTTCCAGTATATTTCGGCCAGTTGGCTCAGCGAAACTGTACCGGGGGTCAGAGTCAGAGCCGCCATTATTCCCCTCCGAAAATACGTGTAAACAGTGGGTTGAACCCGATGCGATAGGCCAGTTCCGCCGGATGTTGCACGTCCCAGATTGCCAGATCGGCGCGTTTCCCAGCGGCAATCAAACCGCAATCATCCAGTCCAAGTGCCCGGGCGGCATTGCGGGAGACACCCGCCAGAGCCTCTTCCGGGGTCATGCGGAACAGGGTGCAGCCCATGTTCATGGTCAGAAGCAACGAGGCCAGCGGCGACGAACCGGGATTGCAGTCAGTAGCCAGTGCCATGGCGACGTTTTGGGTGCGAAGCTCATCAAGCGGCGGCACCCGGGTTTCGCGCAGGGTATAGAACGCGCCGGGCAGGATAACGGCAGTTGTGCCAGCGGCAGCCATGACCGCGACGCCTTCTGCGTCAAGGTATTCGATGTGATCGGCAGACAGGGCGCCATAGGAGGCAGCAAGCTTGGTTCCGCCAAGATTGGACAGTTGCTCGGCATGCAGCTTTACCGGCAGTCCCAGTTCCCGCGCCACGTCAAACACCCGGGCGATCTGGGCAGGGTCAAAGGCGATCCCTTCACAGAACCCGTCCACCACGTCGACAAGCCCTTCAGCGTGGGCGGCGCGCAGGGCCGGGATGCAGACCTCATCAATGTAATCATCCGGCTGACCGGCGAACTCCGGGGGTACCGCGTGAGCCCCCAGGAAACTGGTCTGCACCCGGATATTACGTTCCCGCGGTATTCGGCGGGCAGTACGCAACATGCGAAGCTCAGTCTCCCGGTCCAGCCCGTAGCCGGATTTTACTTCGATGAATGCCGCCCCTTCAGCGATCAGCGCGTCCACCCGTGGCAAAGCAGAGGCCAGCAGTTCATCTTCGGAAGCGGCACGGGTCGCCTTGACTGTTGAAATGATCCCGCCCCCGGCTCGGGCGACCTCTTCATAGGTCGCACCCTCAAGCCGCATTTCAAATTCCTGAGCCCGGTTGCCGCCGGCAACAACGTGAGTGTGACAATCGATCAGAGCCGGAGTCATCAGGCGGCCACCCATATCCTTGCGATCTGCTTCCGCAAAATCAGCGGGTAAGTCCGCCTCGGTGCCAACCCAGGCAATTTTCCCGGCGTCACAGACAAGGGCAGCGTTTTTGATAAGACCATAGGGCGTTTTCCCCGCCTGCATCGTTGCAATTTGCAGGTTGGCGTAGAGCGTTGCAGAGTTTGTCATAGGACTACCGTAGATTCTTCTTGTTCCTTCTTGGTATATGCGTATAGTCTTTTTGTCCAGACATAAGAGAAACCAGATGACTATTCATGCATCCTCCGCCTGCCTGGCTTCCGGCTGGGCGAAAAATGTCCGGGTTTCTATTGAACAAGGCCGGATCGCTTCAATCAAAACCGGAACCGAGCCCCTGAGTGATGACACCAAGGTCGACGTTCTCCTGCCGGCGCAATCAAATTTGCACAGCCATGCGTTTCAGCGAGCCATGGCTGGAATGACAGAATTCCGCGCCGCTGGCCGGGACAGTTTCTGGACTTGGCGCGAGCTGATGTACAAATTTCTGGAACGCCTGACCCCTGAACAGGTTGAAGCCATAGCCGCGCTCGTATTCATGGAAATGCAGGAGGCAGGTTATGCCTCAGTTGGTGAATTTCACTACGTTCACAATCAGCCGGGCGGGCAGAAATACGATGACCCATCCGAACTGTCGCAGCGCATATTTGCCGCCGCAGAAGATACAGGCATTGGGCTGACGCATCTGCCGGTGCTCTATTCTTATGGCGCTGCTGGAGAGAAGCCGCTGGCAGGCGGGCAGCTGCGGTTTGGCAACACCGTCGATCAGTTCAACGATCTGGTTGCCCGGACGAAAGCCGCAGTTGGCGGGATCGCCGATGATGCGCAGGTAGGAATTGCGCCCCATTCGCTCAGGGCGACCTCCCCTGCTGATTTGGCGCAGGTTGTTGCTGCACATCCAAAAGGCCCGATCCATATCCACATTTCTGAGCAATTGAAGGAGGTCGAGGATATTTCAGCCTGGCTTGGTGCCAGACCCGTTGAATGGTTGCTGGGAAATACCGACGTGAACGCCCGCTGGTGCCTGATTCACGCCACCCATATGACCGAGGCCGAGACCATTGGCCTGGCAAAAACCGGAGCAGTTGCAGGGCTCTGTCCTATCACTGAAGCCAATTTGGGTGACGGCCCGTTCAATGGTCCAACCTATTTGGAAAGCGGCGGAGCCTTTGGGGTTGGGTCGGATTCCAATGTGCGGATTTCGCTGACCGAGGAGTTGCGTACGCTGGAATATTCACAGCGCCTGCGGGACATGGCGCGAAATGTGCTGGTTGACGGTGCTGGCTCGGTCGGGCAGTCGATTTATCTTGGCGCTGCCGCAGGCTCTGCGAAAGCGCTGAACCGGAATGCCGGAGTTATTGCTGAAGAAACTCTGGCGGACCTCGTGGCCATCGACCGCAACGACGCGGCACTGTACGCGCTGACGGATGGTCAACTTCTTGACGGACTGTGCTTTGCCGCCAACGACCGGGTGATTACAGATGTCTGGTCAGCCGGGCGACACACCGTTCAAGGTGGTCGGCATGTGAAGCGGGAGGCAGTCACCGAGGCCTATCGCTCAGCAATATCGGAACTGTTGTCAGGTATCTGATGCCGTCGCAGTGATCCTGACAAATACAGGGATAGCGTTGCAGTACCTGCCTAAGCATAAAAGTAATAACTGCATACATAATCGAACGAAGAGCTTTCTCCAGCCCTCAGACAAAAATGAAATTCGTGAAAAGCAGCGACACCAGATGCTTAGACCAGCGTATCAGGTTCAATCTGGATCAGATTAAACGTGAAACGCTGTAGCATAAACCTTTCGCATGACCAGCGGGGTCAGGTACATCGGCAGTTGATAACAGCCGATGAAAATCATGATCGGCGCGGTGATGTCCGGTGGTAGCGCCGCAAGAAACAGGACGATATTCCGGTTCCCCGCCACCAGAGAAACCGGCACCGCGAAGTTGGTGGCTACGCGGCTGCGCAACATCAGGAATGCCGCCAGTTGCAGGCCAAAATTTGCGGCAAGCGCGATCAGAATCCAGTACGCGGCCAGAAGTGGGGTCTGAAACACAGCCTCAGCCAAGGCCGGCATCAGGCCAATTACCAGAACCGCCAGGGTAATTGCCGTAAGCCCATCAAGATTGACGACAAATACCGGCCCTGGATTGGCGAAGAACGCCCGGCGCGTGAGGATTGCTACCAGAGTTGCAAGCAGGATTAATGCCAGCAGGTTCAGGGCCGTTGCAATCACATCTTTCATGGCACCAAACTCCGGCATCAACCAGAACACCGGCAAAACAGTAACGGGCAACAATGCGGTTCCGACGATTAACAGGCGCAGGGCAATGGTTGGACCGAACCCCATCAGAACACATATACCCGGCCCTCCGGCGATCGACGGGGCGCAAGCCATCAGGACCAGGGCGAATGTAACAGGGTTGTTGGCCAGACCTGCCAGCCCTGCGAGTCCCAGAACGATCAAGGGCAGAACCAATTGCAGGCAAAGCACGACGCCGATGAGAATGGGCAGATTGCGCACCGACCCAACAATATCGTCGGGCACTAGCCGCAGTGCATTGAGGAACAACAGAAGCACAACCAGATGCGCGATCCAATCCTGCAAAACCAAGGCGAGGGACGGAAGGGCAAACCCGGCAACCAGACCTGCAACCAGCACCCAGCGGCCAAACCGGGCCGTCAGCGCGAGCAGGCCCGCAACAAAAGAGCTGATCAATTCACACCTTATCCCGGAGCCTTGCGGATGTTGTCGGGCAGCCATGTCGCCAGTTCCGGCCAGACCACCAGAATAACCACCATCAGCAGCATCAATGCCACCATCGGCAGCGCGGTTTTGGCGATGTAGGATATTTCGTGATTGGTCATCCCTTGCATCACAAACAGGTTAAATCCGATCGGCGGCGTAACCTGCGCCATCTCGACTACGACCACAATAAAAATGCCGAACCATATGACATCGATACCGGCCTGACGGATCATTGGCTCCACTATTGCCATGGTGAGAACCACCGACGAAATGCCGTCCAGGAACATGCCCAGAACCACGTAGAACAAGGTCAGCGCGACGATCAAAACCAATGGCGAGAGATTCATGCTGTCAATCCAGCCTGCCAATGCGCGCGGCAGGCCGGTGAACCCCATGGACAACGTCAGGAAAAATGCGCCCATCAGGATCAGTGCGATCATCGCCGAGGTGCGCGTGGCGCCCATCAGTGATGCAGCGAAAGTGCTCCAGCTAAGCGAGCGCTGAAACAGGGCAAGCGTTAAAGCGCCGACAACGCCCACAGCGGCGGCTTCGGTTGCGGTTGCGTAACCCAGATACATCGAGCCAATGACAACAGCGACGAGCGCCAAAACAGGTATCAGAAATCGGCTTTCGGCAAACATCTCGCCAAGCGTCATGTCCGGTTCCTTATCAGGGCGCTGCCCTTTACTGAAGAAATGCCATGCCACGATGTAAGCCATGAACAGTCCGGCAAGTACCAGCCCGGGAAAAATCCCGGCCATGAACAATTTGGTAATGCTTTCGTTGATCGATACGCCATAGACGATCAGGGTCAGCGACGGCGGGATCATGAGCCCGAGTGTCGCCGCACCTGCCAGCGTTCCGATAATCATATGTTCGGGATATCCGCGCTTGCGCAATTCCGGGATCGACATCTTGCCAACAGTGGTCAGCGTGGCCGCAGAGGAACCGGAAACCGCCGCAAAGATCGTGCAGCCGGCAATATTGGTGTGCAGCAATCCGCCTGGTAGCCACTTCATCCACGGGGCAAGACCGCGAAACATGTCCTGAGACAGACGCGTTCGGAACAAAATCTCGCCCATCCAGATGAACA
>JAAEUI010000613.1 GCA_024227475.1 Paracoccaceae bacterium
GATCAGCTTCAGGAGTGCTGCATTCGGGACTTTCCGATGGTCCCGGAACGTCGCCAAACGATCCTGAGCAACGGATATCTCTGCAACCGACCGATCAACAAGCAGTTGAACAACAGCATTCTGTTGCACGAACCGGTTACGAACCGCCTCACAAAGCAAACTTTCCAATTGTTCCGCTGGCAATCTCCAGGCATCCGGATGCTCCTTACTGCGATCCACAACAAGTCGTCGGGAGATGTAGTAGCGCAGGCGCTTGCCGTTTTTCCTGCTGTGGCTGGGAGTAAGGCGATCGCCGGTTTCATCAAAGAGCCTGCCGGCCAGCAGTGAACGGCTGGCCTTCCGCTTTGTGCCGCGGGTTTTGGCTGCTCCGCCCTTCAGCAATTCCTGTACCTGTTCCCAAATTTCGAGGGTGATGATCGCAGAATGCTGTCCCTCATAGACATGCTTTTTGTGCCGAATGCGTCCGGCATAGATCGGATTAGTCAGAATGTGATGGATGTGCCCCCGGTCAAACAATCCCCCACCTGTTACCCTGCCATCCGGGCGCTCCCTACGCCGGGTTCTTAGCTGCAGTTCTTCTGCCTTTTTTTTCACAACCCGGATTGCGCGATGTTCGAGATAAAGATCATAGAGTTTACGGACAACAATGGCCTCAGTCTCATCAATCTTCAGCGTACGCCCATCCGGTTGGTAGCCAAGGGGTGCGTTGCCACCCATCCAGAGACCTTTGCGTTTTGAGGCTGCGATCTTGTCCCGGATGCGTTCAGCCGTGACCTCCCGTTCAAACTGGGCGAAGGACAACAATACATTCAGTGTCAGTCGCCCCATGCTGGTGGCGGTGTTGAAGCTTTGCGTGACAGAAACGAATGACCGCGCTTGGATACCTTGTTCGGCGCTGGAACCAACACCGGGGCGCCCGATCGCAGACCTGAACCTCCGCAACATTGCTTCGTCATTTGCAATGGCTCAGTTTACAAACTGTATGCGTTCACGTTATGTTCCCTACTGAACAGGGAAACGGAGGGAAGTAATCCATGAACCACAAGAAGTTTCAGGAGTGGTTATCCGGGATTGACGACCTCAGCCCGGCGCAACGGCATCAAGCAGAAACAGTTTTCCTGGGTGGGTCGGAAGAGTCATGTTCGCTGGCTGCTATTGAAGCCCGTGTAGAAGAAGATCGCCAGTGCCCGCACTGCGCCACCCCGGGAGCGATATCGCGCGGTAAAGCACGAGGTCTGCGGCGGTACCAGTGCAGGGGGTGCAGGAAGACATTCAACGCGGCGACTGGCACCCCCTTGTCGGGTCTGCACCGCAAGGATAAGTGGCTTGCCTTTGGAACCTGTCTTGCTGATGGGCTGACGGTTCGCGCTTCAGCAGAACGCTGCAGATTTGCCGTCAATACCGCATTCCGTTGGCGGCACCGATTTCTCACCGCACAA
>JAAEUI010000614.1 GCA_024227475.1 Paracoccaceae bacterium
TATTACAAAGAAGAGGTCGGCGGTCTGGTGATGGGCGGGTACGAACCCAACCCGATCCCCTGGGCAATTGACGGCTTTCCCAAGGGGTTCCACTACACCCTGCTGGACAGTAATTTCGATCACTTTGAACAATTGATGGAGCTGTCATTGGGCCGGGTCCCGGCGCTGGAAAACGCCGGCATCAAGACCCTGACCAACGGGCCAGAGAGCTTTACGCCGGACGGAAACTTCATCATCGGTGAAGCGCCTGAACTGTCGAATTTCTTTGTAGGCGCAGGCTTCAACGCCTTTGGCATCGCCGCGGGTGGGGGTGCCGGTATGGCGCTAGCGGAATGGGTGAACAAAGGCGAACCGCCCTATGATCTGTGGTCCGCCGACATCCGCCGCTTTGGCCGCCCGCATTTTGACACCGACTGGGTGCGTACCCGCACGGTCGAAGCTTACGGCAAACACTACACCATGGACTGGCCGCACGAGGAAAACCGTTCAGGTCGCCCTTGCCGCAAGTCCCCGCTTTATGACGCCCTGAAGGATCAGGGCGCATGCTTTGGTGAAAAGCTGGGGTGGGAACGGCCAAACTGGTTTGCTGACGCCTCGCTTGGGGAAACCCCCGAGGATGTCTACAGCTTTGGTCGTCAGAACTGGTTCGATGCGGTGGGTCGAGAGCACAAAGCGGTGCGAGAGGCCGCGGTGCTGTTTGACCAAAGTTCTTTCGCCAAGTTTTCGCTGAAGGGCCCTGATGCGGTTGAGGCGCTGAGCTGGATCGCTGCCAACAACGTTAACAAACCGGTGGGTTCACTGGTCTACACCCAGATGCTGAACGATCACGGCGGCATTGAATGCGACCTGACCGTCGCGCGGGTGGCTGAAGATGAATTTTACATCGTCACCGGCACCGGCTTTGCCACCCACGATTTTGACTGGATAAACCGCAATATTCCCAAGGGCATGAATTGCCAGTTGTTCGACATAACCTCGTCCAACGCGGTTTTGTCGCTGATGGGTCCAAAGGCGCGGAATATTTTGCAGCAAGTCACCCGTGATGATGTGTCCAATGACGGTTTCAAATTCAGCACCATCAAAACCATCGGCATCGCCGGTTGCCCGGTGCAGGCCCTGCGCGTCACCTATGTGGGTGAACTGGGCTGGGAACTGCACCTGCCGGTGGAATACGCCACAACCGTTTATGCGGCCCTGATGAAAACCGGGGCAGATCACGGACTGATCGATGCTGGCTACCGTGCCATTGAAAGCTGCCGACTTGAAAAAGGCTACCGCGCCTGGGGTTCGGACATTGGCGCCGATCACACTCCCATGGAAAGCGGCCTTGGCTGGGCGGTGAAGCTGAAAAGCAATATTCCATTCAAAGGCCGCGATGCGACGGTTGCGCAAAAGGCCGGCGGCGTGAAGAAAATGATGGCAGGATTTACGGTGGATAACACTGAGATCAACCTGATGGGTCGCGAAACGATTTATCGTAATGGTGAGCGTGTGGGTTGGCTGACCTCCGGCGGGTTTGGCCATACGATTGGTAAATCAATCGGTTACGGTTATGTGCGAAACCAGAATGGGGTGGATGCTGCCTATGTGAATGCAGGAAACTACGAATTGGAAGTCGCAACAGTACGCATTCCCTGCAATGTCCACATGACCCCATTGATCGATCCAGGAATGGAGCGGGTTAGGGCCTGATGAGCAACGATCAGTCAAAATCCGGGATGCGTCGCATCAACTCCTTTACCGAAGTGGCTGCAAGGTTATCCGCCCGAACGCCAACCAATGGCCCGTCATGGAGCCCGATCAGTGTGCGAAGGTAACCGTGCCCACTAAGATCTAGAGCGTATCTCGTCTAATCGGATTCACAAGGGAATCGAGATACGCAGCAACATTAGATACTTAACCAGGCATTTCCAATTCAATCTGAAACCGAATAAATTGGAAATGCCCTAGCGCATGGTTACGCTTTCGCCAGAACGGCGGTGGCCTCAATCTCGAGCAGGGCGCCGTCTTCGACCAAGTCGCTGATCACAACCAGCGACATCGCCGGGAAATGCCGACCCATGATTTTGCGATAAACTTCGCCAATCTCACGTTGGCGCGCCAGGTACTCTTTCTTGTCGGTGACAAACCAGGTCAGGCGCACAAGATCGGAAACCTGACCACCAGCAGCCTCAAGCACTCCTCGGATATTTTTTAGTACCTGCTCCATCTGGCCTATAAAATTGTCGGACTGGAAGATTTCATTTTCATCCCAGCCAACCTGCCCCCCGATATAGAGTGTTCCGTTACTGGCCAGAACACCGTTGGCATACCCTTTAGCCGGAGCCCAACCTTCTGGATGAATTATCTCATGTGGCATCAGTATTTTCCTTCATCTGAGTGCATATTTTGTTGCGGACGTGATCAGGCCACGGGATGGGCGAGGCTGCTGCGTCGACTGCTACGAGTGTAGATTCGGCTTCAAACCTGACCTGCTGGTCACAAACTGCCCGGAAGCTCAGGTCAAGTGACGTTCGTCCTATTTTTGTTACCCTGACTTGAGTGTTTATTTCTTCTCCCAGGCGGCTCGGAGTTTTGAACTGCACAGTGATCTCGACTGTGGGTATGCCACCTGACCGGTGAAGATCGACAAATGACCAATTTAACTGGTTTTTGAAAAAGGCTTCCACGCAATCATTTATCATCTCGAAATATCGGGGATAGTAAACAATGCCAGCGGGATCGCAGTGCCTGAACAAGATTTTTTGCGGGAAGGAATAGCTCATGGTTCAGACCCCTAGGTATCTGTCGGTGATGTCGGAACTGAGATCTGAGAAGGCACCTTGCCAAACCGTCCGGCCCTTTTCGAGGATCACCGCGGTATCGGCAACCGACGACAACTCCCTGATGGACTTGTCGATCACCAGAATGGCCAGGCCAGTTTCAGCCTTGAGCCGAGAAATGGCGGCCCAGATTTCCTGACGCACCACCGGGGCAAGCCCTTCGGTGGCCTCGTCCAGTATCAGCAGACGGGGGTTTGTCATGAGCGCTCGACCGATCGCAAGCATCTGTTGCTCCCCGCCCGAAAGCGAGGCCGAAATCTGATCTTTTCTCTCGTCCAGACGCGGAAACAGCTGCGCGATAGCGGCCAGGTCCCAATCGCCGGAACGGGCCGATGCAATCAGGTTTTCCTCTACTGTTAGATTGGTGAAACAACGCCGCCCCTCAGGAACCAGTCCAATCCCCATGCAAGCCACTTTGTGGGAAGGCAAACCTTTGATGTCCTGACCGTCAAACATCGCCGAGCCTGCGCGATGTTTCAACAAGCGGCAAATCACCTTTACCGTGGTTGATTTGCCCATTCCATTGCGCCCCATCATGGCCAGAACCTGGCCATCCTCAACGTTGAGGTGAACATCAAAAAGGGCCTGACTGGCACCATAGAAAGCCGAAATATTTGATAGTTTCAGCAAGCTCATGCTTCAGCCTCCTCGCCCAGATAGGCACTTTGGACTGTCGGGTTGCTCCGAATCTCGTCCACCGACCCGGTAGCGATGATTTCGCCATAGACCAACACGCTGATCCGATCGGCCAGCGTGAAAACGGCATCCATGTCATGTTCCACCAAAAGGATTGGTGCCTTGTGTCTAAGTTGATCGAGGAAATCCATCAACCGGTGCGATCCTTCCGTTCCAAGCCCTGCCATCGGCTCGTCCATCAGGAACACTTTTGGCGACAGGGTGAGTGCAACTGCGACCTCAAGCTGACGCCGCTGACCATGTGAGAGTTCGGAGGTGCGGAAATTGTGAAAGTCCTCAAGGCCCACCTGCCCAAGTGCGTCACGCGCAGTGGCCAGAAGATCGGCGTCTTTCATCACCGGTCGGAAGAAGCGAAAGACATCGCCCCTGTGGCCAAGCGCGCCGACAATAGCATTCTGAAGAACCGTGTATTCCATCGCCAGGGATGAAATCTGAAAGGTGCGTCCCATACCCAACCGTGCTCGCGCCGGGGTGGAAAGCACGGTGATATCCCGACCGTCAAAGTGAACACTGCCGCTGTCGGGCATCAAACCGCCGGCAATCTGTTTTATCAGGGTCGATTTTCCAGCCCCGTTCGGCCCGATCAGGGCATGTATTTCCCCCGCACGAAGGTCGATACTGACGTTGTTGCTCGCTTTCAGGGCACCAAAGCTTTTGCTGACGCCGCGAATATCAAGAATGGGCTCAGTCATGGGCAACCTCACGTCCAGCGATCATTCCATAAAGCCCGCCACGCGCAAACAGGACGACACCCAGAAGAACGGCCCCCAAATAGATGTGCCAAAATTCACTCAGCCCCCCAAGCGTGTGCTCAAGAAGGATGAACAGAACCGCTCCGGCGACCGGCCCGAACACGCGCCCGACACCCCCAAGGATGACAAAGACCATAATCTCGCCCGAGGTCTGCCAGGAAAACATTGTCGGGCTTACGAAACGATTGAGATCAGCGAACAGTGCTCCGGCAAGACCGGTAATGGCCCCGGAGATTGCGAATGCGGTCAGGTACAGGCGAAAGGGGACCTGACCGACTGCCTGGATTCGTTCCTCGTTCTGGCGTGAGGCCCCGAGTGCCAGCCCAAATGATGAGCGCGATATGGAGAAGACGATGAAAAGGACGATCAGCAGGATAACATAGCAGATTGCGAAGAACTGGATCGGGTCCATTGTGTTCAGGCCCGGAAAACCATTCCGGACATAGAGCGACAAACCGTCCTCGCCGCCATAGGTGGACCAGGAAATCGTGAAATAGAACAGCATCTGGGCAAATGCCAAAGTGATCATGATGAAATAGACACCAGTTGTGCGCAGCGATAAGGCTCCGATGGCAAACGCCAGCACGGTAGACAAAACAATTGCGGTCAGCCATGTCACCGGCATGGATTTGGTTCCACCTATCGCAAAAGGCCATTCCATCAGCGGTGTGTAGGTCTGTGCATGGAAGGCCAGAACGCCCACCACATATCCCCCAAGTCCAAAAAAAGCGGCATGACCAAGGCTTACCAGTCCTCCAAAACCAAGAGCAAAGTTCAGCCCGATACCCGCTATTGCAAAAACAATCGCCCGTGTTGTGAGAGTGATCAGAAACGGCTCGTCCACGAACCAGGCCCAAAGCGGGAACGCCAATAGCACCACAAGCAGCGCCGCGTTCAAGAGAGACTCTTTGCGCATCTCAGACGCCTCCAAACAGGCCCTTGGGCCGAAACAGCAGGACACCGATCATCAGCAGATAAATCGACATAGAAGATAGCGACGCCCCAAGCGACGTCGCCGATGAAGGTTCAAGGAACAATCCAAAGAGCGCGGGCAGCAGGCTGCGCCCCAACGTATCAGTCAGCCCAACCAGAATAGCACCGATTAAGGCACCTTTGATCGACCCGATGCCACCAATGACAATGACAACGAACGCCAGGATCAGAACTGGTTCTCCCATGCCGACCTGAACGGATTGAATGGCCCCGATCAACGCGCCAGCGAGGCCAGCCAATGCCGCGCCGAGCGCAAAGACAAATGTGTATAGAAGCGAGATATTAACGCCCAGTGCCCCGATCATTTCCCGGTCGTTTTCACCTGCGCGAATTCGGATACCGATCCGGGTCCGTGCAATCATCCAGAACAGGCTCGCCGCCACGATAAGCCCAACAAGAATGATCACAAGACGATACAGCGAATATTCGATGCCGAAGGGGAGCATTACCGTTCCTGACAGCCAGTCGGGTTTATCCAGAAACAGCGGGAAAGACCCAAAGGTCCAGCGGGTGCCTTCAGAGAAGATCAGAATCAGGGCGAATGTCGCCAACACTTGATCAAGGTGGTCGCGATCATAGAGCCTCCGGATGACAAAGAACTCGATCAACACACCTGCAAAAGCAGCGCACACAAAGCTGGCGACAAGGGCCAAAAGGAATGATCCTGTCGCCGCCGCAACGGCCGCGGCGGCGAAAGCTCCGACCATATAGAGCGATCCATGGGCGAGATTGATCAAGCCCATGACCCCGAAAACAAGCGTCAGTCCAGCGGCCATCAGGAACAGCATGACGCCAAACTGGAGGCCGTTAAGGGCTTGTTCAATAAACAGAAGCAGCGACATGGGAGATTACCGATCTGGTCTCTGGCCCCACAAAGAGGGGCCAGAGGCTTTTCAGCTTACATCGAGCACTGGTCCACATAGGCGTTCGAGTGATCCGAGAGCGCGATACCCACGATTTTGTTCGTGAACACGTCGCCTTCCTGGATCACTTCTCGCACATAGATATCCTGAATCGGATGGTGGTTTGCCGCAAAGGCGAAATCGCCCCGTGTGCTGGCAAAATCAGCCGCCTCAAGTGCGGCACGAAATGCATCCGCGTCTGATACATCGGCGACTGCCAGAGCACTGATCAGCAGGTTTGCAGTGTCAAAACCCTGGCTTGCATAAAGCGACGGCAACCGCCCGTATTTCGCCTGAAAGCTCTCGACAAACGCGGCGTTTGTCTCGTTCTCCAGGTCCTTGCTCCATTGAGAAGTGTTCTTAACCCCCAGGGCCGCGGCCCCCACGGCCTGCAAAATACCCTGATCAAAGGAAAAGGCAGGGCCGAACACCGGAATATCCACACCCGAATCAGCATATTGTTTGAGGAAGGAAATCCCCATACCGCCGGGCAGGAAGAAGAACACGCTGTCAGCACCAGAGGCACGGATCTGCGCGATCTCTGCGGCGTAGTCGGTCTGCCCTAGCTTGGTGTAGACCTCGTTCACCGGTTCACCCTTATGGAAACTCTTGAAACCGGTCAGCATGTCGTGACCCGCCGGATAGTTCGGGGCCAGAAGAAATGGGCTGGTGAAACCTTCATCGGACAGGTAGGCGCCACCGGCCTCAGACAGGTTATCGTTTTGCCAGGCAACGTTGAAATAGTTCTGATGGCAGCCCTTGCCGGCCAGCGCCGAGGGCCCCGCATTGGGCGACAGGTAGAATTTGCCCTGCGCAACCGCCGCGGGCACAACGGCAATTGCCAGGTTTGACCAGATGATCCCGGTCAAAACGTCGACCTTTTCGGATTGGATCATCTTGTCGGCCAGTTGTACCGCGATGTCGGGCTTGCGCTGATCGTCTTCAATGACGACTTCGATATCGTTCCGGCCCGATTGGGCAACCGCCAGCATAAAGCCGTCACGAACATCGATGCCAAGACCGGCCCCACCACCTGAAAGTGTGGTGATCATACCAACTTTCACGCCTTCTGCCGACGCCGCACCAGCAATAGCGGTCGCCAGCGATGCAGCAATCAAAAATGATTTGAGTTTCATGTTTCCTCCGTTGGGTTTGTTATTTCTGAACGCCTTGAACATCAGCGTTGTCACGGTTCTTTCTATTCCGTCTATATCGAGAATTCTATCGTTAACGAATTTCCCGATATCCTCCGAAGAAGGAACGTACAGCTTCAAGAGAAGGTCGAAGGGACCACTTGTTGAGTAGAGTTCCGATTGGATTTCCCGAAGGCAAATCTCATTCGCAACCGCATAGCTTTTGCCGGGCCTGCATCTGATTTGGGCAAGTATACAATTCATCCTCCGGGCTCCGAGGGTCGCTTGTTCAGTTCGCGAAGAACGAACCGCTGGATCTTGCCAGTGGCCGTTTTAGGCAATGCGTGGTGAAACCGAAATGACCGTGGGTACTTGTAAGGCGCGATTGTCGCTTTAACGTGGTCCTTCAGCAACCTCTGGGTATCTGCGGATGCCTTGCTTCCCTCCACAAGCACCACGTGGGCCTCAACGATTTGTCCGCGCTCGGGATCTGGCGCTCCTATGACGGCGCATTCATCAACGGCCGGATGGGATAGCAGGGCCGCCTCGACCTCCGGTCCAGCAATATTGTAGCCTGCGGAATTTATCATGTCGTCGTTGCGGGCGGCAAAATGGAAACAGCCGTCTTCGTCCCGCCAGAAACTGTCACCTGTGATGTTCCACCCGTCGCGCACGTATTTCATCTGCCGGTCATCCTTGAGATAACGACAACCCGTGGGGCCACGTACGGCCAGCCAGCCGATCTGTTTGTCGGGCACGTTTTCCATATTGTCATCGACTATTCTGGCCTCGTAGCCCGCAACGGGCCGTCCGGTGCATGCAGGTCGCGCATCTTCGAACCGGTTAGTGATGAAGATATGCAGCATTTCTGTCGCGCCGATACCGTCCAGCATCGGCTTGCCGGTTTTGGACTGCCATTCTTCATAGATCGGGGCCGGCAGGGTCTCACCGGCAGAAACCGCGGCCCGCAGACTGGACAGGTCGGCGCCCTCCTCCATTGCGTTCAGCATGACGCGGTAGGCTGTGGGCGCTGTGAAGCAGACTGTCGCCTTATGCGTTTCTATAAGCTCGATCATATTGGGTGGCGAGGCATTTTCCAGCAAAGTCGCCGTTGCTCCAAACCGAAGCGGGAATACCGCAAGCCCGCCCAATCCGAAAGTGAAAGCAAGCGGTGGCGAGCCGACGAACACATCCTCTGGCGAGACTTTCAGCACCTCACGGGCATAGCCGTCCGCGATGATCATCAAGTCACGGTGAAAATGCATCGTTGCCTTTGGCGAACCGGTTGTTCCTGAGGTGAACCCCAACAATGCAACATCGTCGCTACCGGTTTTCACCGCCTCGAACCGCACCGGTTTTTGCAATGCCAACCGGTCCAGCTCGGCGTCATGGTTGGATGTCCCGTCAAATCCTGCCACCGTTTTCAGGAACCGGCTTTTCTTTGCGCAGGACGCCAGCTCGTCCATTAGGCGCGTGTCACACAGGGCAAGGCTGATTTCCGCCTTGTCGACGATCTTTTCCAGCTCCGAAGACCGAAGCATCGGCATTGTGTTGACAACAACCGCACCGGCCTTTGTCGCGGCCAGCCAACAGGCAACCATCGCGGGGTTATTGGCCGACCGGATAAGAACGCGGTTTCCGGGCCTGACCCCCAAATCTTCGACCAAAGCGTGGGCGAGCCTGTTGGTCCAATCGGACAGCTCTTTGTAGGTGCGTTGCCTGCCGTTTCCGATCAGGGCCGTATGATCTCCAAATCCCTTTTCGACCATCGCACCGGTCAGTTCGACACCAATGTTCAGTTGCTCAGGGTAGTCGAACCCATCCAGCAAAAAATCAGGCCATTGGTCTTGGGGGGGCAGTCCATCCCGTGAAAACGTATCGATATGTGCGCTTGGTCCTAACATCATTGTCTTCCCTGAGTGTCTGACATGGCTTGTCGTGCAATAATCACGCGCTGCACGTCCGAAGCGCCCTCGTAAATGCGCAATGCTCTGATTTCACGGTAAAGTTTCTCAACCATTTCGCCGGATTTCACGCCGTCGCCGCCGTGCAGTTGAACCGCCTTGTCGATGACTTGTTGCGCCTGTTCGGTGGCAAAAAGCTTTGCCATGGCTGCCTCGCGGGTAACACGTGGTGCCCCGCTGTCCTTGGCCCAAGCGGCGCGATAGACAAGCAATGCGCTTGCGTCCACATCAAGTGCCATATCTGCGATGTGGCCCTGGACCAACTGCAAATCAAAAAGCGGTGCCCCCTGCACGTGTCGAGAGCTTACCCGCTCAAGCGCTTCGTCCAGCGCGCGCCGGGCAAATCCAAGCGCCGCCGCTGCAACGGTCGATCGGAATACATCGAGCACCGACATTGCGATCTTGAAACCTTCGCCCGGATTGCCCACCAGCGCGGTTGCCGGGATACGGCAATCGGTGAAACGCAATTTGGCCAGCGGATGCGGCGCGATGGTCTTCAGCCGTTCAACAACCTCAAATCCAGGCAAACCGGCGGGTAGGACAAAGGCGGAAAGCCCTCTCGCGCCGGGCGCCTCGCCGGTGCGGGCAAACAGCGTGTAAACATCCGCAATACCCCCATTGGAAATCCAGGTTTTTTCGCCGTTGAGAACGTAGTCGTTGCCATCGGGCGTTGCTGTCATGGTTGAGTTTGCAACATCCGATCCAGATTGCGGTTCGGTCAGGGCGAAGGCGGAAATCGCCTGCCCGGAACAGGTCAGTGGCAGCCACTCGGCTTTTTTCTCAGGCGTTCCAAAAAGTGAGATCGCGCCGGTTCCCAATCCTTGCATTGCAAAGGCGAAATCCGCCAGCCCGTCGTGCCGTGCAAGCGTTTCTCGGGCCAGGCACAAGCTGCGGACGTCAAGGGTTTCGCCATCCCCGGCGCCGGTATGATTCAACCAGCCAGCTTCGCCCATTGAACGTACCAGAAACCGGCATGCGTCATCAGTATTGCTGTGGTCAATCCCGACAAGACGTTCGGTGGCCCAACTGTCCAGTGCCTGGGCCAGTTCTTTGTGGCGTGGCTCAAGAAATGGCCAGTCAAGAAAGCTCTTGTCTGCCATCAGTCGCCCTCGAACACAGGTTTTTCTTTGGCTACAAAGGCGTGATACGCGCGTTCGAAATCACTGGTTTGCATACAAATCGCCTGTGCCTGCGCTTCGGCCTCGATGGCTTGCTCAAGCCCCATATTCCATTCCTGGTTCAGCTGGGTCTTGGTGATCCCGTGGGCAAAGGTGGGACCGGCCGCAAGGCGACCGGCAAGCTTGCGCGCTTCAGCTTCAAGCAGGTCGGCGCTGTAAAGGGCGTTCCAGAACCCCCACCGTTCCCCCTCATCTGCATTCATCGCGCGCCCGGTATATAGCAGTTCTGCCGCCCGGCCCTGGCCGACGATCCGTGGCAGCATAGCACAGGCTCCCATGTCACACCCCGCCAACCCCACGCGGGTAAAGAGAAAGGAACATTTGGCCTCGGGGGTCGCCAGCCGCAGGTCTGATGCCATCGCCAGGATCGCCCCGGCGCCAACACAGACACCATCTACGGCAGCAATAATGGGCTTGCCGCAACCGATCATGGCCTTGACCAGATCACCGGTCATTCGCGTGAAGTTCAAAAGCTGTTTCATGTCCATCGCGACAAGCGGCCCAATGATATCATGGACGTCACCGCCCGAGCAGAAATTGCCACCATTTGATGCGAGAATTACAACATCCACGTCTTCGCCATAAACCAGGGCGCGAAACGTGTCCCGAAGCTCTGCGTAGCTGTCGAACGTCAGCGGGTTCTTGCGGTCCGGCCGGTTCAGCCGGATTGTGGCAATGCGGTCTGCGCAGTTCCATTCAAAATGAACGGGTTCCAGACTAGAAATCCTTGCCATCAGTTTCTCCTTCAAGACGCTGCATTAAATCCCTGATCATGCTCAGTTCGTCGTGACCCAGGTCACCAAACAATGTGTTGATTTCGGCCTCATGGGCGTTGGCAAGTTCCTTGAACCAACGGCGTCCGGACGGGGTCAGGCCCACAAGGACGACGCGTTTGTCGCCCGTGCTTGGCTCGCGTGTGACCAATCCGTCCTTTTCCAAACGGTCCACCACAGTTGTGGCATTTCCGTTAGAGACAAGAAGCATTTGGCTGAGGTTGCTCATCTTCATCGGCTTGTCGACGCGATACAAGGCGGCGGCAACATCAAACCGCGGCAATGTCGTGTTATGGTTCACCCGCAGAAATTCACGCAGATGGTTTTCCATACCGTGCGTGATCCGCAGGAGTCGGATCCATGTTTTCAGGCGTCGGCGCGACAGTCCGTTGGCTGTGCTCATACTTCGCCTCCCGAAATCGAAATGGCCTGCCCATTGATCCCTTCGGATCCAGGTCCACAAAGCCACATTGCAGCACTGGTCACTTCCCCAGGTTGAATAAGACGTTTCTGTGGATTGTGCGCCACAAGAGAGGCGCGGGCCGCCTGAGGCTCCATACCTGTTTTCTCTACGATATTGGCAACCGATCTGTCGGTCATCTCCGTGTCGAGAAAGCTCGGGCAGAGTGCGTTTACGGTAATTTCGGTGCGGGCCACTTCCAATGCGAGCGCGCGCGTCAGCCCAACAACGCCGTGTTTGGCGGCAACATAAGGGGCGACATAGGGGTATCCCTTGAGGCCAGCCGTCGAGGCAATGCTGATCAAACGGCCCCAACCCGTCATCTGGTTCAATCCCATACGCAATGTCAGGAATACGCCGGTCAGGTTCACCGCCAGCATTGCGTTCCAGTCGGCCAGCGTCGTCTTGCCAAACGGCGCGCTGACCGAGGCGCCCGCATTTGCAATAACAATGTCGACCGGACCAGCCATTTCGTACAAGGCCGCGACCTCATCCTCAGAGGTCACATCTGCCGGAATGGCGCTGATCCCATCTGCCTGCGAGGCAATATCGGTGAGCGGCCCGGGGCGGCGGCCGGAAATGACCACATCCGCACCCAGACCGGCAAAGCCTTTTGCCAGATCCGCGCCCACGCCGGACCCGCCTCCGGTGATCAGTATCCGTCGCCCCGCCAGTGTCATACTCGGATCGTCTCCTGTGCTTTTTCCTGCAGCCTGAACGCCTGATCGCGACCCGTCAGATAGGGATCAGGCCACTGCGTGGCAGTGTCGCCCAAAGCCACCGCAGCATGCAACGTCCAGTAGGGGTCTGCAAGATGCGGGCGTGCCAGGCAAACCAGATCGGCCCGACCCGCCATCAGGATCGAATTGGCGTGATCGGTTTCATAGATATTGCCCACGGCCATGGTCGGCATGTCCAGCTCGTTGCGGATCCTGTTGGAGAACGGTGTCTGGAACATCCGGCCATAAACCGGACGGGCATCGACGCTGGTCTGACCGGCAGAAACGTCGACGATATCCGCCCCTGCCCCGCGGAACATCCGAGCGATTTCGACTGCCTCTTCTGGTGTCACGCCCGCCTCATCAACCCAGTCACTGGCAGAAATACGAACCGACATCGGCTTGCTCGCTGGCCAGACAGCGCGCATCGCAGAAAAGACTTCCAGTGGATAACGCATCCGGTTTTCCAGACTGCCGCCATATTTATCGGAGCGAACGTTTGAAATCGGCGAGATGAATGACGAGATCAGATACCCGTGGGCTGCGTGCAACTCAACCATGTCGAAACCGGCCCGCGCCGCCATCTCGGTAGACGTCACAAACTGGTCGCGCACCTCGTTCATTTCGGACCGCGTGATTTCACGCGGCGTAGCGTTGCGATCTGACCACGCGATGGCAGAAGCCGAGACCAGCGCCCAGTTTCCGGCCTTGAGGGGCGCATCCATCTCTTCCCAACCCAGCTGTGTCGATCCCTTGCGGCCTGAATGCCCTATTTGAGAGCAAATCCTCGCCTCGGTTTCCGTGTGAACGAAATCGACAAGCCGCTTCCATGCGGCCTCGTGCTCGGGGGCGTAAAGACCGGGACAACCCTGCGTGATCCGGCCGGTTTCGCTTACACAGGTCATTTCGGTGCAGACCAACCCGGCACCACCCTTGGCGCGCTCGGAATAGTGCACGAAGTGCCATTCGGTCGGGCAGCCGTCGATAGCCTTGTACTGCGCCATGGGTGAAACCACGACGCGGTTCTTAAGCGTCATGTCGCGCAGCGTGAAGGGCGCGAACATCGGCGCGCGCACGGGCGAATCCGCAGACACACCGGCCTGGGTCTGGAACCAGCGTTCTGCGGCCTCCACCCATTCCGGATCGCGCAGGCGCAGGTTTTCATGGCTGATACGTTGTGAACGGGTCAAAAGGTTGTAGTTGAGCTGAACCGGGTCCTGATCGAGATAGCGCTCGACTTCTTCAAACCATTCCAGCGAGTTACGCGCCGCCGATTGCAGGCGCAGAACCTCAAGCCGCCGCTCCTCCTGGTAGCGCTCGAAAGCCTGCGTCATGTTTGGTTCACTGTGCAGATAGTTGGCCAGCGCGATGGCGCTGTCAAAGGCCAAGCGTGATCCGGACCCAATGGAGAAATGCCCCGTTGCAGCGGCATCGCCCATCAGTACAACATTCTCATGATGCCAGGTGTCACAGATCACCCGCGGGAAATTCATCCACACTGCAGAGCCCCGCAAATGGTCGGCATTGGACATCAGGTCATTGCCGCCCAGATATTTTTCGAACACCTTACGGCAAGTCTCGACCGTTTCTTCCTTGCTCATGTCCGCAAAGCCCCAACCATCCCAGGTGGGTTGCAGACACTCCACGATGAATGTCGCGGTATTGTCGTCGAACTGGTAGACGTGGGCCCACATCCAGCCATATTCGGTTTTTTCAAAGATGAAAGTGAAGGCGTCATCGAATTCCTGATGGGTGCCAAGCCAGATGAACTTGCACAACCGGGTATCGATATTCGGCTGGAAAACCTCTTCGTATTCCTTGCGCACAAGCGAGTTGATCCCGTCGGCCGCGACCACAAGGTCATGGTTTTTGCGGTAGTCCTCGGCGGATTTGAATTCGGATTCGAATTCCAGATTCACACCCAATTCCCGGGCGCGTTCCTGAAGCAAGATCAGCATCTGCATGCGACCGATGCCCGCAAAGCCGTGTCCGCCTGACAAGGTGCGTACGCCATTATGCTCGACTGCAATGTCGTCCCAATAGGCAAAATGATCGCGAATTGCCTGAGTGCTCTTGGGGTCATTATCCTGCATCTGGTCCAGCGCATCATCCGAAAGCACAACACCCCAGCCAAAGGTGTCATTGGCCTTGTTGCGCTCTAGCACAGTTACCTCATGCGATGGGTCCCGCAGCTTCATGCTGATCGCAAAATACAGCCCAGCCGGACCGCCCCCCATGCACATAACTTTCATATCATCTGTTCCTAGTTTGGGTTGGTCGCGCGCCGTTATTCTACTCGAATCAACGGTATGTAGTTTATGTAATTATTTCAAGCTTAAACTTTCAAGCTTGAAGTAAACTCTTTAGTTCTGTATGGAATCTGCAGGCGAGAAAGAACGGAAATGACCGAAAACACGTCAGGCGGAAACTCCCCTAGCTGTAGTGGGGTGTTGCTTCATACCCCGCAGAACCAACTGAGTGATGACGAGAAAATGATTGGGACTCAGCGCGTGCTTACTGCGAGGAAAACCTTGCCCCACGCGTCATCAAGGCCAATCACACCGAGGTTTTTCCGACGAGATTATGTCTGAGTTGGGTGAATTGGGGTTGCCTGGTGGCATAGTGTCAGTGACGATTTCAGGGAGCCCGCCAAGCAATGGACCTTGCGACCTTCAACATCTACAAATGCACGCATGATACCCTTGCCCTGATCCTGGGGCGGGCACGAACCGGACGTCAGGCGTTTCAATGACAAGCCCTAGCGGAATAAATTGGGAAGACGCGTTTGCCAATGGCGCTTACATAGCCAAAGCTGACAGCTTTCCGGCCCTTTGGGCGAAACAATCCGCTGAACACCGGCAGAAATCCAACCGGGCCCAGATCGACCTACCTTACGGGAAAAAAGAGCGCGAAAAGCTCGACCTGTTCCTGCCGGATGACACCGCCAAAGGGCTATTTGTGTTTGTGCATGGTGGGTTTTGGAAGGCTTTCGACAAGTCGTATTGGTCACACCTGGCGAATGGTGCTTTGGAAAAGGGATATGCAGTGGCCATACCAAGCTACACTCTGGCGCCTGCCGCGACGCTTCCTGAAATGACCCAACAGATCGCCAAAGCGATCGGTACCGTCAGCGACATCGTTCCCGGCCCCATTTTCCTTGCAGGCCATTCAGCCGGTGGTCACCTTGTCACCCGAATGGTCTGCGAAGACTCGCCGCTTGCCCGTGCCATTCTCGACCGCCTTATTAATGTCGTGTCGATCAGCGGCCTGCACGATCTGCGCCCCCTGCTTCTGAATTCAATGAACAATGTGCTTGGCCTGGTCAAAGAAACCGCAATCTCCGAAAGCTCCGCGCTCAAATCTCCGGTCGGAGGGGCAAAAGTAACAGCTCTTGTAGGCAACCTTGAGCGGCCGGAATTCCTGCGACAGTCGAGCCTGTTGGTTGAAAGTTGGGCAACGCTCAGCACTCAAGCAGAGCTGGTCGTTGTGCCGGGGTGTCATCATTTCAATGTCATCGACGGCCTGCAAAACCCTTCGAGTACTATCCTTCAAATCCTTTTGAAGCCTCAAAAAAACGAGCGGTGAACTTTCCTTCAACGGCAAATAATCGCTGACTCTTCATCAAGATACAGTTGGGCCACCTGATCAGCCCGGTTCTCCAGCACGGCCCGCTGATTGATGTACCCTTTGTCCGTTATCTCACCAGCATCCAAATCGGGCGGAGCCAAAAGGATCAACATTCGGCCAATTCGCTGGCTCGAGGCCGGATGGTCCTTGTTGTAAAGGTCTAGCTTCCGAATCAGCTCCGCTTTAACTTTTGGGTCCCGCGTAAGCTCTGAAACAGGCGATTCCGGCGGCAACCCGGCAACCTCGGCCAGTGCAGGTGCGTTGGCAAAAACAAGCAACCCAATTTCATCCCGGTCATGGCCGGTAACAACCGCATCCTGTATCATCGGATTGGCCGCAGCAATGGCGGCTGTGCGAATGGTGCTGGCGCTGACCCAACTACCGGTCATCAGCTTGAAATCCTCCGCTATACGCCCGTCAAACACCAGGCCTTCGGCTGGATTGTCAGGGTTGGCCAGCTTTACTGCGTCGCCGATACGATAAAACCCGTCTTCATCGAATGCATCGCGCGAAATATCCGGACGTCCGTAATACCCCGGGGTCACATTCACACCACGTATCCGGGCCTCAAGCTTACCGCCCGAGGGAACCAGCTTCACTTCACTTCCAGGTGCCGGCAGCCCCAGCAAATCGGACCGGTCAATCGCAAAGTGAACCGAGGTGGTCAGCGGCGCAGTTTCTGTTGAGCCCCATGCCGTTGTCATCGGGATTTCACTGCCCCGGGCTGCCAGTGAGAGATCTTGCAAACGTCTAAACAGGT
Organism: Paracoccaceae bacterium; assembly: GCA_024227475.1. GTDB lineage: Bacteria > Pseudomonadota > Alphaproteobacteria > Rhodobacterales > Rhodobacteraceae > Amylibacter. The sequence goes on from JAAEUI010000614.1 coordinate 16,780, forward strand.
TTTGCGGCAGGGCGGCGGCGGCGAAAAACAATGTATCCAGGTTGGAAAAGAAATGATCGCGGAAGCTGTCATCGCTTTCCAGAAACGGAATCAGTTGGTCGTATCCGCGTGGCACGTTGAAATAGATGGTCGGCGCTACATCCTTCAGGTTCTTCACCGTGGTGTCGACCAACCCGGGCGCCGGTTTTCCGGCGTCGATGTACATCGTGCCGCCATTGCGCAGAGCCAGATTGAAATTATGGTTGGATCCGAAAGTGTGGCTCCACGGCAGCCATTCCACCAGCACCGGCGGCCTGTTTTCGATAAACGGCCAGCATTGGGCCAGTGCTTGCTGGTTGGAGCACATCATCCGGTGGGTGTTGATAACACCTTTTGGCAAACCGGTTGACCCCGAAGTAAACAGGATTTTGGCCACTCCGTCAGGATCAAGCGCCGAGACAGAAACATCAACATCCGGTGTTTCTGTCGTCGCTAAAAGAGAAGAAAAAGGCGTCGCCGCCAGCTCTGCCGGAGGGTTTTTGGACACGACAACCTCAACCCCTTCAAGATCCAGCGCCTTCAGTGCCTTCTCATAAATCCGCCCATCAGGGGCATAGATGAGCGAAGGGTTCAGCACGTTGAACACATGCTTCAGCTTGCCATGATCCTGTGACATCAGCGCATAGGCAGGTGTGATCTGCGACACAGGTATTCCGGCCATAATTCCACCGAGATACATGATTGCGTGGTCGACCGAATTGTCACTAACAATCATGACCGTTCGCTCAGCCGTGATGTTCCTGCCCATCAGCGCCTGAGCAACCGCCCGGGCCATACTGCGCGCCTGCGAATAGCTGTATTCCGCCCAGTTTCCGGTTTCATCCCGCTCGGCCAGAAAGATCCGGTTCGGGGTTTTGGACGCCCAGTTTTCAAGCCATTGGCAGATATTATTGGCATACGGCTTAAGCTTTACGGGCGAGCGCAGGATAAAGGACCCATCATCCAGATCCTGACGTTCAACGAGCGGCGGCGCAAACGAGATTTTGTGCATGGGTCCAGCCTACATAATCAAGCCACCAGAAGCCAACAGGACCTGCCCACTGATGTAATTCGCTTCCGGTGAACACATAAGATAAACGGCACCTGCAGCTTCCTCAGGTGTGCCGCCACGACCCAACGGGATCATCTGGTTCATGGCTTTCAGCATGTCGGGATGAACCCCCATGCTGATCGTCCGGTTGCCAACCTGAGCCTCGGATTCGCCTTCACCCAAGGGTGCCGTCATGCGAGTTTTGATGTAGCCGAACGCGACGCAATTGACGTTAACGTTGTAGCGTCCCCATTCCTTGGCCAATGTGCGGGTCATACCCACCAGTGCGGACTTGCCAGCGGCATACCCCATCTGCCCGGCGTTGCCGTAAAGCCCGGCTATGGATGAGATATTCACGACCTTGCGATAGACGTCTTGCCCGGCTGCTTTTTCAGCCTTGGCGGCTGGGCGGATGAAATCAGATGCCGCGCGCAAAATGCGAAACGGAGCCACGGTGTGGATGTCCAGCATCGCCTCGAACTGTTCGTCGGTCATTTTCTGGATAACTGTATCCCAGGTATACCCGGCGTTGTTGACGATGATATCGACGCCGTCAAAACTGCTGACAGCCGTATCAACGAAACGGTTGCCGAAATCCTTGGCGGTGACGTCGCCTACACAAGCGACCGCTTTTGATCCCAGCATTTCGATTGCACTGACGGTTTCTGCGGCAACGGTTTCGTCCAGGTCGTTGACCACAACATTTGCACCCTCACTTGCCAGTTTCAGCGCAATCGCCTGCCCAATACCGCGCCCTGACCCGCTGACCAGCGCTACTTTTCCTTCAAGTTTTTTCATTGTCCGTTCTCCGACTGTTGTTCTGTGTTTGGTATGACGCCATCTACCGCCAGCTCTGCTATCTCTGTTGGCGAATACCCACCTTCAGTCAGTATTTGGCTGGTGTGTTGAGAATACTTGGGAGGAAAACTCAGCTCATTTGCAGGCGCATCGCCCACGGCCAGTGGCTGCATTCGCAACGGTTTGCCATCCGGCATTGTGGTGTGGGTTAATTTTGAGGCAATCGCCTCCATCCCAGCCACCTGCGCGATGGTTTGAATGGGGGCATGCGGGATGGTTGCAGCGCGAAAATCGGTCGCAATTTCAACGGCGCTAGCCAGTTTTGTGATTGCAGCAATATCGCGGTGAATGGCGTCGCGTTCCTTGTGGCGGCCTTCGTTTGTCAGCCGCCTCTCGTTGGCAATCGGGGCAAAACGGGGCAGTTCGCTCAAGCGTCGCCATTGAACATCAGACCCTATGGCCATAAAAATAAACCCATCCGCCGTTGGATAAGCGTTGGTCGGGATGAATTTTCGGTGTTCATTGCCGCAGCGGGTAATCTCCGAATAATCGCAATCAAAATCCAGAAGCGGCAATGTGGTGATCAGCCAACTGGTGGCCGCCTGTAACATGGAAACGTGAACCTCGGCCCCCTTACCGGTTTCCGCCTTTTCCAACAGCGCCTGAAAGACGGCTGCATAAACCTCATCCCCGGCTTTAAGGTCAATGATCGGCACACCGGCCAGGGTTGGATCACCGTCGGCCTCTCCGGTCAGTTCCATGTAACCGGCCATTGCCTGAATTGCCGGGTCGTAACCCGGAACACCGGGATACTCTGCACCCATTGCGGAAATCGCTGCCCAGATCAGATCGGGCTTGCGAGCAGACATGGTGGCGTAATCGACCCCAAGCGAGACGTGGCGCGAAGGCATTGTGTTGCAACAGAAAACCTCGACATCCAGCTCATCAATCAGGCGGTACAGAACCTCCTGGCCCTTTGGCGATTTGAGATTCAGCGCAATCGCCTCTTTGCCGACATTTGGAGCCACGAAATAACTACGGCGGTCATCATCGGCCACGACCGAGCCGATATAGCGGTTGGGATCCCCTGGCAGGCCGCGCCCGGTCGGGGTTGCCTCAATGCGGATCACCCGCCAGCCCAGTTGCGCGAAACGCAGCGTCGCGTAGGGCATTGAAAGCGCCTGTTCCAACGATATGACCGTTCGCCGCTTCATATCAGAGCCGCCCGTTCTTTTCGGCAATGGCGCGGGCAACTTTTTCCGGCGTCAGCGGAGGATGATCAATGCGAACACCTGTCGCGTTGTAAAGCGCATTGCCAATGGCAGGGGCAATGACGATTGTTGGCAGTTCTGCAATACCCTTGGCACCGGCAGGGCCCTCAGCGTCGCCGGTTTCGATAAAGGTAAGGTCAAATTCGGGCATCTCGGGTGCTGTCATCACATGATAATCCCGAAAGCTCGGGTTCAGCACCTTGCCTTCAACGATTTTCAACTCTTCGCTCAGGGCATAGCCCAGCCCCATGGCAATTCCGCCTTCAATCTGGCCCTCAAGACCGACGGGATTGATGACCCGGCCCACGTCCTGCGCCGACCAGATTTTCTCAACCGTGATCGCACCCAGCTTGGTATCAACGACAATTTCAGCCACATGGGCCGCGTGCGAGTAGGCAGCCGACATATCGCCCATGTGGTCCTTGTCTTCAGGCTCACTTGGCGGCTCATAGTAATCTGTTGCCATCACCAGTTCGGCGTCTTCCCCCGCGAAATGCATCTGGCGCAGTATTTTGTCCAGCGGCATGAGCGCAAGGCCGCTTTCGGCCTGCACCACATATCCCTGCCGCAGATCAAGCATCTCGTGGGTCATGTTGGTGTGCGAAGCCGCCGCTTTCAAAATCTGCTCTCGTGCCTTGCGGGCCACCCGGATTGCCGAATTACCGGCGATATATGTCGTGCGACTGGCGTGAACGCCCACATCCCACGGGCGCAGGGCACTGTCATTGTTGATGATGGTGACGTCTCGCATCGGCACGCCCAGTTCCTCGCTCACCAGCTGAGCCAGAACCGTGTCGAGCCCCTGCCCGATCTCAGACCCGCCGGTGATGATGGTCACCCGCGCATAGTCATCCATCTTCAGCATGGTGCCACAGCCATCGGACTTGTGGATTTTCGCACCCCCCGCGTTGTGCAACGAGGTGGCGATGCCGATGCCGCGCCGGAAACGTTCCGAGCTGTCCCAGCCTTTGTTGTTTTCGTGCCATTTGTTCAGGAAATCAGACCTTTCGGCGGCCTGCTTGATGCAACCCGTCAGGTCGATACAGCCAAGGTTGGACCCTTGCGGCGTGATCTCATTCGGCGGATTTGCGTTCTTCAGACGAAAGGCGACCGGATCCATCCCAATGGTTTCGGCCATCTTGTCCATGTGGGTTTCCAGCGCCCAGGTCGCCTGCACGTTGCCGTAGCCGCGGAACGATCCGGCGAACGGGTTATTGGTGTAAACCGCCCGTGCCCGGTATTTCACATTCGGTACCGTGTAATGCGAAGTCATCGTACGCATGGTCACGTAAGGCGTCGTTGCCCCCCACGACGTATAGCCGCCATTATTCAGCAAGGAATCGCAATCGCGGAAGGTCAGCGTGCCATCCTTTTTCATCCCCGCACGGATTTTGAATTCCACCGGCTGGCGGGTGGGTGAGGCGATAAATTCCTCTTCGCGCGAATAGATCAGTTTCACCGGGCGGCGGGTCTTTTTGGCCAGAAATACGCAGATCGGCTCGTAAGGGTAAACGTCGAGCTTTGAGCCAAATGCCCCGCCAACCGGCGGCTGGATAATGCGGACATCACCGGGGTGCACCCCAAGCGACGGGGCAATATCCATTTTGACGTTAAAGGGGTACTGGGTTTGCGTATAGATGGTTACGCGCCCGTCAGTGTCGTAATCGGCAAGGGTACAGCTGACACCCATATTGCAATGGGCGACATAGTGGACGTTGTACTCCCCTTCGACGATGTAGTCAGATGCGGCCTCGCCCGCCGCCATATCGCCGTGTTCAAAATTCTGTTCCATGGCGATGTTGTCGGGGCAGTCCTCGTGAATGATCGGCGCACCTGCCGCCAATGCCTCGGTACAGTCAAAAACCGTCGGCAGGTCATCGTATTCCACCTTGATCAGGCGGATTGCCTCATCGCAAATCTCTTCACTGTCCGCCGCCACGGCGGCAATCTCATCGCGGATACAGCGCACGGTATCGGTTTTGAGTGGTGGATTGTCACGCAAAACACCGATTTTGCCACCGGGGGTATCCTTGGCGGTGATGACCGCTGCCACACCCGGCAGGGCCTCGGCTGCTGACGCGTCAATCGACACGATGTGGGCATGCACCCGGTCGGTTCGCAGGATTTTCCCGAAAAGCATCCGCGGCAAAACCATGTCGTTGATATAGCGGGTGCGGGCAACCGCCTTGTCCGGTGCGTCCAGTTTGGTAACACGTTTGCCGATAAGGCTTTGTTTTTCTATGATCTTATCCATACCGATCACTCCGCCGCAACAGCGCTGGCAGCAGCCACAGCACTGATGATTTTCTTGTATCCTGTGCAGCGGCAGACATTTCCCTCAAGGCCACGCTCGATTTCCTCAGGCGTCATTCTGGGGTTTTTGCTAAGCAAATATTTCGTCTGCATGATCATGCCGGGCGTACAAAACCCGCATTGAATCGCACCTTCATCGATAAAGGCCTGTTGAACCGGATCAATGCCGTCTTCTGACCAAAGACCTTCAACCGTCAGCACCTCGCGCCCATCAAGATCAACCGCAGGCAACAGGCACGAGTTTCGCGAACGACCATCAACAATGATGGTGCAGGCCCCGCATTCGCCTTCACCGCAAGCCAGTTTGGTTCCGCCAAGCTCAAACGCACCACGCAACAGTTCCAGCGCTGACGCTGTGACCTGAGCGTCTGCCTGCACAGGTTTTCCGTTAAGGGTGAAGATGATTTTCTGAGTTAACGACATGCAATTAACTCCGCTTCCAGAAAAGTTCGGGCCATCTGTGTTCGGTACCATTTTGAGGCGCGGAAATCGTCAATCGGCGCGATTTCCGTGGCCATCAGGTCAAGCGCGCTTGCGATCAGATCGTCGCTGATCGTCTTGCCATCTATCATAGCCTCGGTTTTTTCACAGCAAATGGGTGTGGGACCGACTGCGCCAAAAACAAGGCGTGGGTTGCTGAGTTTTCCGCCTTCAAGCAGTCCGGTCAGACACATGGCCACCATTGAGATTTCTAGGGCCGGACGGGGCCCGGATTTACAGAAAACGCCGTGGAAATTGCCGGGAGGAGTTTCAAACTCGATCGCCGTGATCAGCTCATCAGCGGTCATTTGGGTATTGCCAGGCCCTTTGAAAAACCCCGAAAGCGGCAGAAATCGCGTTTCGCGTTTTGAACGAAGCTCCACAGACGTGCCCAATCCGATCAGCGGTAAAACCGCGTCAGCAGCAGGCGAGGCATTGGCGATGTTACCGCCAATCGTGGCTGCGTTGCGAATTTGCGGCGCGGCAAAACGGTTAGCCATCTGGGGCAGCAATGGCACCTTTTCGTTCAACAGCGGGCTTTCCAGAATCTCCGATATTGTGGTCAGCGCGCCAATGCGGATTTTGCCAGCGACTTCTGCAATGCCGCAAAGTTCTGAAACACGCGAGATATTGACCAGCCGCTGGCGCAGACGGCCATTGCCGCTGTCCTTCTGCGCCCACAGGTCGGTGCCACCCGCAAGTGCGGTGCCCTGCCCGTCCGCCAATGCATCAATGGCCGCATCCACAGAGCTGGCGGCAACGTATTCGCCGATATCGGGCGGGCGTTTGTTTTGTGGCAACATTTTGTCGTCCTTCAGAAAATGTTCGGCTCATCGTAGCGCCCGAACACCGATGTAAAAACCCGGTTCATTTCGCCCACGGTCGCATATGCTTTCACCGCTTCGATCAAAGCGGGCATCATGTTTTCGCTGCCCTCGGCGGCCACTTTCAACTGGGTCAGTACGGCCTCAACCTCGGCTGCATCTCGCCCTGATTTTACTGCCTTCAGCCGCTCGGTCTGCTTGACCGCATCCTCAACCTTGTAAGGATGCATTGCGACTTCGGGTTTTTCTTCTTCGATCTCATAGCAATTGACGCCGACCTTGCGGAATTCACCACTTTCCAGCGCTTTTTGATGCTCGTAAGCGCCTTTTGAGACATGCGACTGGATCTTGCCCTCAGAAATCAGCTTTACGATGCCACCGCGCGCATCCACATCAGCCATAATACGGATGATCTCGGCCTCCATCTGGTTGGTCAGCGTTTCGACGTAGTAAGAACCGGCCAATGGGTCGACCGTGTCCGTCATCCCCATCTCTTCAATCATGATCTGCATAGTACGCAGACTGATCTGCTGGGCCTTTTCAGACGGGATTGTATAGGCCTCGTCATAACAACAAAGCGCGATGGTCTGGGCACCGGACAGGGCAGATATCATCGCGTAGTAAGCGCCGCGCACAATGTTGTTTTCGGGCTGCTCAATCGTAAGGCCAGAACCACCACCACCCGCAATCATCCTGAGCCACATGGATTTCGGGTTCTTCGCACCATATTCATTCTTGAGGATTTTCGCCCATTGGCGACGACCAGCACGGAATTTGCAGATCTGCTCAAAAAACTGGCCGAAAATGTTGAAGTTGAACGACATCCGATAGGCGAATTCGTCAATGTCCATGCCGCGCTTCAGACCCTCGTCGAGATAGGCCTTGGCGATGCAAAACCCGTGCGCCATTTCCTCGGTCGGGGTCGCGCCACTTTCTCGGATGTGATAGCCACAAACCGAAACCGGGCTGTAAAGCGGCGTGTGTTTGGCGCAGTATTCGATGGTGTCCGCTACCAGTCGAACCGAGGGCTCAACCGGGTAAACCCATGTACCGCGACCGACAAATTCCTTGAGGATATCGTTCTGGCAGGTGCCGCGCAGTTTGCTAATGTCAAAGCCGCGTTTTTCCGCCATCACCAGATACATCGCAATCATGATCGCAGCGGTTCCGTTAATGGTCAGGCTGACGGTAATGTTCTGAATGTCGATGCCGTCAAAGGCAATCTCCATATCCTTAAGGGTATCGATGGCCATCCCCACCCGGCCAACCTCGCCCTGGGCCATGTCATCATCGGAATCAAACCCGCACTGGGTTGGCAGGTCAAAGGCGACGTTCAGGCCGGTATTGCCGGTGCGGATCAGGTATTTGAACCGCTCATTGGTGTCTTCGGCATTGCCGAACCCGGTATACTGACGCATCGTCCAGGGCCGTTTGCGGTACATCTCACGGTGAATTCCACGGGTAAACGGGAAGGCACCCGGGTCCCCAATACCATCACTGTCATCGGCCTGAGAAGCAACGACATCTTCTGGCCCGTAGAGCGGCTCAATCTCAATCCCGCTTTCATTGAACCGCCGGTCTTCCATTGCTTTTTCAGGATTACTCAATGGTTTTCTCCTTGATAGCGGCAACGATTTCACTCAGCGAAGAAGAGGTATTGTAAATCGCGTCAACCCCAATGTCGCGCAACGTCTCATGGTCTTCAGCAGGGATGTTCCCCCCTGCAATCCATAACCTGTCGCTAAGCTGGTATTCTTCGATCAACACCTTCAGGCGCGTACAAATCGGCAGGTGCGAGCCTGACAGGATCGACAATGCAATCACGTCAGCATTAAAATCCCGAGCGGCGTTGACGATATCCTCACCACTTTGACGAAGACCGGTGTAACGCACATCAAACCCGGCATCGATCAGGGCGCGAGCAACAACCTTGGCACCGACGTCGTGTCCATCCAAACCCGGTTTTGCCAGCAGAACTCTGGTTTTGCGGGTCTCGTTCATATTCACAACTCCCTCGCGATGTTCAGTTTCAGGAGTTCGCTGGTACCGCCACCTATCAACGTAAAGCGAATGTCGCGCAGGTGGCGCTGCACTGAAAACTCCATAGCGTACCCATAAGAGGCCAGAACGCGGGCCGCCTTGTCACAAACATCCGCTGCCAATTCTGAGGCATTCAGCTTGGCCATGGCCGCTTCTTTGGCGTGGGGTCGGTTCTGGTCCTTCAACCACGCAGCATAGGCGACAAGATGGCTTGCGGCCTCCATATCGGTCGCCATTTCCGCCAGTTTCAGCTGGATCGCCTGAAAGCGGTTGATCGGTTTGCCAAATTGCACCCGTTCGCCGGCGTAACGGATGGCCTCGGCCAGTGCCGCTTTGCCCCCACCCAGAGCCATCGCACCGGTGATAATGCGGATTTCGGCAAGCAGTTTGTGTAGGTGTGTCTCACCCTCGCCTTCACCGCTGAGAAGGTGGCTGTCAGGCACAAAGCAATCGTCAAAAGAAACCTCTGAGGTTGGCAGCGCCCAAACCCCCATCTTGTCTATTGAGCGGCCTATGTTCACACCGTCAAAATCCCGTTCCACCAGAAAAATGGTGATCTTCTGACCCTCGCCTGCCTTGGCGAAAACCGTGAAGAAATCCGCCAGCGGTGCCGCCGTTACCCACATTTTCTGGCCGTTCAGATGATAGCCGCCGTCGACTTTTGTGGCACTGGTCGACATGGCCCCCAGATTGGAACCTGCATCAGGTTCGGTCATGCAGATCGCGCCGATTTTGTCGCCCATTAGAGCGGGTGCAAACAGGCGTTCCTTGATGTCCGCGTTGCCAAGCATTTGCAAAAACCGCGTTCCCATCAGTGACTGCATGGCTATGCAACCGGCCACCGACATAGAGCCGCGCGCGATCTCTTCCAGCGCCAGACAGAACGTCATCAGATCAACGCCCGAGCCGCCGTCCGCCTCAGGGTAACGCATTCCGGCAAAGCCAAGGGCACACAGTTCGCGCACCAGTTCACGCGGGTATTCATGCGCTTCATCAAGCTGGGCGGCAACCGGGGCAATTCGTTCGTCGGAAAACCGCGCGAACGTGTCTTTTACTGCCTGTTGTTCCTCGCTTAGGGCAAAATCCATGTATTATCCCTCCAACCCATAGGCTTTACGGGCGGCTTCGGACGAAATCACGCCATTGCGAACCTCGCGGCGCAGAACGTCCCGATCCCGTTTTGCAGGGTCACCGTAACCACCTCCGCCACCGGCAAGTTGATGATAAAGCGTCCCCTTTGGCACACCTTTGATCAGGTCTTTGTTGTCAGGCACGTGTTCAGTGCCGTCGGGATAAGTCAGGGTGATCGAGTTTAAGGTACCGTCCCCGCCACCAAACAGCCCGAAAGCCGGTTCAAAATCGCCATCGCCAAAGGTCACGAATTGGGTATCTTCGGATCCGATAACAAATTCGGTTTCCACCCCCAGCCCACCGCGCCATTCCCCGGCTCCGGCGCTATCCTCTAGGTATTCATGCTTTTTCAAAAGATGCGGGGTTTGCTGTTCAAACATCTCATAATCCTGATCAAGCAAACCACCGGATGCATCGATCATGCCTATATGATCGTATCCATCGGTCCCCAGCATCGCGCCCGATCCACCCTTCAGCCCCATGAAACCAATATCGACGTATTTGTCGCCCTTCTCTTCATCCATTCCCGTGGTCAGAGAGCATAACAGGTTGTTCCACCCGGCGGTAATCCTGTCAGGTATTACCGGGGCCAGCGCGCGAATAATTGCGTCTGCATTGGGTGGGCACAGGTGGTTACCAAAGGTCGTCGCCTTTGGATAATTTGCATTCAGCACCGTGCCTTCGGGGATAATCATCTCAATCGGCTGCACCATACCCTCGTTATGGGGAATATCCGGGTTCACCATTTGCAGGAATGTTAGGATGGTGGCCGAAGCACTTGAAGTATAGGTGCCGTTAACAAACCCATCGGTCTGGGCATCGGTGCCGGTGTAATCAAAGACGATATTCCTGTCGTTGACGGTAATTGTCACGCGAATGGTGAAACGGCTGCCTTTGTGGTGGCCGTCATAGTAAATCTCGCCCTCGCCTTTGTAGACCCCGTTGGGAACGGAAGCGATTTCGGCCTCCATCATCTTGCGTGATGCGTTGAACAATTCGGCCTTGTGGGCTTCAAAACTGTGAACCCCGTATTTGCCCAAAAGCTCCTGCACCCGACGCTCGCCCACTGTGCAGGCACCCATCTGGGCCTTCATATCATGATCAACAATCTCCAGCCGGATATTGGCGAAAATCAGGTCCCAGACATCGCGGCGCAGCTTGCCCTTTTCATAGACTTTGATCGGGGGAATTCGCAGCGCCTCTTGCCAAACCTCCTTGGCCTCGGGGTTATAGCCACCTGGAACATTGCCACCGATATCGGCCTGATGACCCTTAACAGCGGACCATGCAACCAGCTGATTTTCAAAGAAAATCGGTTTGAACACCGCAACATCATTGTTCTGGTTGCCCATGGAGAAGACATCGTTGTGAAAGATCACATCGCCCGGGTGAATATCGCCGTCGTAATAGTCGATGATATAACGGCAGACCGGCGCCAGCGAGAACGCCAGAATGGGCAGGTTTTCGGTCTGCTCCAGCATATTGCCCTCCGCGTCGTACAGCCCGGTAACGAAGTCCTTGGCCTCGCACAGGATCGGCGAGCGGGCGGATTTTTCGACCGAGATGCTCATCTCGTCGGTGATGGATTTGAAGGTGCGGGCGTAAACCGACAGCAGGATAGGATCAATTCCGGTCATGGTTTTGGCTCCTTCATCGCTGAGGCAACGAGGTCTTCGTGCCCTTTTCGGTAGATGGCGAAGGATCCGAATTTGTCACAAACGCATCCGTAGGCGCGGGAAACGAAAATGGCGGTGGTGGCTTCCTCAATCATCGCCGGGCCGTCTATCTGATTGCCATGTGCGACTTTGTGGCCGTCATAGACGGGAACACTTGCGAAAGCGTTGTCTTCGGGTACGTATACCAACCGCTCGCCTTTAAGCGCTGCACTTGCATCGGGTCCGGCCCATGGTTCTTCGGGATAGGCAGGTTTGTCAGCGTTGCCTAAAGCTTGTACCCGGACGTTGATGATTTCAACCTGCGCCGCGCTGTCTTCCAGCGAGTAACCGTAAAGACGGTTATGTTCCGCGTGAAACGCCGATGTGATTGCTGCGACGTCCTTGCCGGTAAAACCTTCGGGAGAAACTTCAAACGACACTTCGTGATATTGTTTCAGGTAGCGGCAATCAAACCTGACGGTGAATTCCTGCGCTTCCTTTGCGATCAGTTCTTCGGTCAAAAGATCGCCGCCTTCGGCCTTCATTTCGCCGACCAGATCACCCAGCTGTCGCCAGTCGATCTCCTCCATCGGCGAAACAAAAGTGCGGACAAAATCATGCTTAAGGTCGCTCATCAACATGCCTACTGCACACAGGATCGAGGATGAGCGCGGCACGATCTGCAGCGGAATTTCCAGCTCATCCGCAATCAGACAAGAATGGATCGGGCCAGCACCACCCGCCACCACCATCGGAAATTCGCGCGGATCAAAGCCCCGCTTGATGGTTATTTCGCGCACTCCCTGCGCCATGTTGTTACAAACAACGCGGTACATCCCGGCAGCGGCTTCCTCGGTGGTCAGGCCCATCGGATCAGCCACGGTTTCCTTGATTGCAGCGCGTGCCGCCTCAATATCCAGCGCCATCTTACCGCCAGCGAAAAAGTCGGGGTTGAGATAGCCCAACACCAGGTCGGCATCGGTACAGGCAGGTTTCTTGCCGCCTTTTGAATAACTCACAGGTCCAGGATCAGCACCAGCACTTTCAGGCCCCATACGCAGAAGCCCGCCTTCGTCGATCCAGCCTAAGCTGCCACCCCCAGCACCAATGGTGTGAATGCCCAGCATTGGCAGGGCCAGACGGTGCCGGTCGATATAACCCTCATTGACCATTACAGGACCACCATCAACCAGGGCCGCCTCAAAGCTAGTGCCGCCCATATCAACAACGATGCACTTTTCCTGATTATGGGCCTGAACAAAGCCAAGCCCTGCCCCAGGCCCGGCGGCCGGGCCAGACAACAATGTAAGGGCCGCACCACTGCGCGCCACATCGGGTGACATCATACCGCCATTTGACTGCATGATCATCAGGACGCCGCCAAATCCAATCTTGCTAAGCGAGGTCTGCAAACGATCAATGTATCGGCTGAGGATCGGGCCAACATAGGAATTGAGCGCAGTTGTACTGATGCGTTCATAGAACCGGATTGTCGGCAGCAGGTCACTGGAAACCGACAGATAGGCATCCGGCATTTCGCGGCGCACGATCTCTGCCGCCTGGCGTTCGTGTTCAGGGTTGGCAAAAGAGTTCATGAAGCAGATTGAAACCGCCTCGACCCCTTCGGCGCGAAACTCGTCAATTGCAGCTTTTACATCCTGAACACTCAGCGGATCAACCTGCCGCCCACGCCGATCAAGCCGCCCGCCTATACCCTTGCGCAGATACCGTTCGACCAGAGGCACGACGTTGGTGAAGTGATTGTTATACTGCTCCTCGCGGATGCCCCGACGCATCTCGAGCGCATCTCGCAAACCTTTGGTTGTCAGCAGCCCTGATTTGGCCCCGCGTCTTGTCAGCGTGGCATTGGTGGTGACCGTGGTGCCGTGAACGATGGTCTCAATCGAGGCGGCAAAATCCTGAAGGCTCATGGCCGGATCAAGGCTGGCGGCAATCTCAGCCAAACCAGTGACAACAGCGATGGAAGGGTCTTCCGGGGTTGAGAGGGTTTTGTGGATGCGCGGCGCTTCGCCCTCGCCCACATAATAGAAATCAGTGAACGTGCCGCCTACGTCAATGCCGATCTTGCCGCCCATTACACGGATCGCTCAGCTAAGTGCGTGTCAGTCTTACCGGCCATCGCCCTCAGATCGTCCTTAACCACTTTGCCCATTGCATTTCGTGGCAACTTTTCCAGAAAAATCACCCGGCGCGGATGCTTGAAACGCGCCAGACGACCATCGAGAAACGCCAGAACGTCTTCCTCACCAAAATCAGTCCCACGTGTCGGCACAACAACAGCGACAACGATTTCGCCCCATTTTTCATCGGCTTGACCAACAATCGCCACCTCGGAAATCTGCTGGCATTCAGCAAGTATATTCTCAATTTCAGCCGGGTATATGTTTTCGCCTCCCGAAATAATCATGTCCTTTTTTCGATCGTCTATGTAGAGAAAACCGTTGTCATCAAGGTGCCCGATGTCGCCTGTGTAAAACCATCCATCAACAAGCGCGTTTTCAGTTTTTTCAGGCGCGTTCCAATATTCGCGCATGACATTACCACCCCGGATCAGGATTTCGCCACTTTTTCCCGCGGCGACATCCACCCCGACCTCGTCAACCAGGCGCATTTCACAGTGTATTGCCACTTTGCCGACAGAGCCTTCGTTGCCCATCGCCAGATCGGCCGTCAGGTAAGTGGCGATCGGGCAGGTTTCGGTGGATCCATAGACCTGAATAAGGGGAATGCCCTGAGCATGAACCTGGCGGATCAGCCTGCGCGGCACATTGGTCGAGCCGGTTGTGATCACCTTGAGGGAATTCAATCTCGCATTTTGCCACCGTTCATCTGCAAGCAGCGCCGTAATCTGTGTCGGCACAAGAACGGTAAGGGTTACGTCATGCTCTTGGATATCGCGGAAGGTGGCTGCAACATCAAAGGCCGGATGCAGGACTAATGTGCCACCCGCGTGCAGGATTGGCAGGGTCTGGATGTTCAAGCCACCAACGTGAAACATAGGCAGTGAAGTCAGAGCAACGTCATCCCCAACCATATCGTGCATATGTGTGCTGTTCACCGCGTTTAGAGCCAGCGCATTCTGATCAAGGACCACACCTTTGGGCCTGCCCGTCGCACCTGAGGTATAGCAAAGCAGCACCGGATCGCTGTATTTCCCCTCTCCCTTGATGGCGGGAATTGCCTGACATCTGGCCAGAAGATCTGCGGGCTCGTCAATGAAAACCTTGGCGATGCCAAGACTGTCGCAAAGCCGATCACCCTCATCCTTGAACTCGGGCGCTATGAACAATGCCACAGGCGCGCAATCTGCCAGCAACGTTTTGTGCTCGGCCTCTTCCAGACGCCAGGCCAGCGGCATCACCATCGCGCCAAGTCGCGCGCAGGCAAATAACAGGATAATCAGCTCGGGATGATTAAACCCAAGATAGCCGATCCTGTCACCGGGCCGGATGCCCAATTCATGTTTTAATCGACCCGCAACCAGACTTATCCGCCGGGCCAGATCGGCATAGCTGATAATCTCGCCTTCAAACCGGATCGCGACCTTGTCGGGCGTAAACCCCGCATGCCGCTCTATCCAGCTTGAAATATCCATCAGCCATCGCTCACATTGATGACCACAGCCATGGCGGTATCACCCGCCGCGCAGCCTTCAAACAAACCATAACCGCCGCCCCGCATCGCCAGTTCTTCGATCAACTCAATGATCGAGCGCATGCCGGTTGGCCCCTGTGGATGCCCCCAGATCAACGAGCACCCATAGTTGTTCATCGCCATCACATCGGCTCCGGTTTCCCGTGAAAAAACAATGTCGTTGAGAGCGAAAGGGTTGTGCGAATTGATCGCATTCATATCCGAAATACCCAGCCCAGCCTGTTTTAGGGCGGCCTTCGCTGCTGGGATTGTGGCCTCTGGCATGAAGGCGGTATCGGCCCGACCCGAACCGAAACCAAGCACCCGCACGCGAATGTTGGGGTTCGCACTCATTTCTCGTGCACGAGATTGAGTGGCCATGACGACGGTTGCGTTTCCATCCGCAGGATGGGTCTGCCCGCCAAAAGTTACCGTGCCGCCTTTAACCACCGGGCGCAGGATTGCCAACCCTTCGATTGTGGAAAGCGTGATGCCTTCATCGCCCTCAAGCGTTGTGGCAGTCTTGCGGAAATTATGCGTTGGGACATCCATGGGGGAAACCATGTAACGGCGCTGAAAAGCGCGATTATCCGCCAGTGCTGCTTTATATTGTTCAGTACGGCGCAAAACGACCTCATGCTGTTCCTCGGTGGTGATCCCATGTTTTGCGGCAACGTTCTCCGCTGTCGTCACCATAGCGTGCCCACCATTGGGATCGCAGGAAAAATTGCCCATGACCCAGTCTTCATTGTCACCGGTCCCCCCGGGGCCCGAGGGGTTTGGATAATAAAGATGCGGACCGTTTGATGTGCGATCGCAGGTCACAACAAGGGCAGCATCGGTGTTGCCGGTTTCAATCTCCTGCGCCCCGGTCAGAAGGCAACGCACTGATGTGGCGCAGGCCTGACCGATGGCTGGACCTGTGGCCCTGTCTGCGCCCACAAGGGCACCTAGCCAGGGAAAGCCGTAAAATGAGTGTTTTTGCGGAACCGAGACTCCCAAAACGCCAAAATCAAACCCCGCGGGATCAATCTCGCGCCGCGCCAGTTCGGATTTGGCCACATGCGCCGCCAACTTAATGCTGTGAAGATCTGCCAACGCGCCCTGCCAGCGGGAAAACGGGGTGCTCCAATAAGCGCCATAAGGAATTTCAGCAATGTAAGTCATGTCCGTGTTTTCCTGTGCATTGTGGCCCTGCTAATCGACTGCCACCGTCGCGGCACCGGAAAGAAGAATTTTACCCTTCTGGTTCTCAGCCTTGATTTCCAGATCCACAAGATTCTCACCATTCTCCTGGCGTTTTCCTACGACTTTACCAGCACAATTGATGGTATCACCCGGAACGGCCATCGACGCAAAGCGATTAGAGAACTTACGGATTCTTGATTGTGGCACCCAGGCGGTCAACATCTGGCCCAGCACGGCCATCATCAGCATGCCATGCACGATGACACCCGGCAGCCCGCCGGCGCGAGCTTCCTCATCATCAAGATGGATGGGATTGTGATCACCGGATGCTCCGGCAAAAAGGGCAAGCTGGGTGCGCGTAATCGGCCCCTTGGAAAAGGCGGGGATCGTTGCTCCAACATCCAGATCGGCAAATTTGACATTGTCAGGCATGGTCTCACCCATTCCGAATGACTATTACAGAGTGTAAGTTGGCCACGGCATCGCCGCTCTGGTTTTCAAGTAAGGTCTCAGTTACCACAAAGATCAGAGCCCCGTTTTTCTTATCATAAAGGTCGGTTATCCGCTGCTGACCAGTGATTACATCACCCGCACAGATATCCCCAAGATAAGTGAAACCCTGCTCTCCATGAACCGCTTTGGTCTTTTCAACGCCCATGTCTTCCAGCACATTAAACGACTGTCCGGCATCCAATGTGATCGTGAAAGCAAAGGTCGGAGGTGCAGGAATATCCCTGTATCCCCCTTGTTTTGCTACAGTATCATCAAAATGGAGCGGGTTTTCGGAGCCGATGGACTTGGCAAATTGCGCGATCCGCCCCTTTTCGACAAGAACCGAGAACTGGGAGTATTCCCTTCCCATGAACTCTTCTCGTAAAGCTTCGATTTCCATTTTCTACTTTCGTGATTTTCTTTCGGGCAGTCAGTGCGATTTATTGGTCCCCCGAAGGTTCCTCAGGGTCATACAAAAGTTATCTTTTTTTTACAGGTGTGTAAACAGCAATCATACAGGGTGGGTATTTTGATTGCCTTGCTTGTGTTTCGGTTCTAGTATCGCCCCGGTGGCCAACCATATCCGGCCAGTAAAAAATGCCCCATCTTGCGGTGCGGAAAGATTGAATGAGCAGACGGACCGAAATACTCAGGCGCGCCACCGAAGTTTTTGAACGCCAGGGCGTTAAGCAGACTTCTATCGAAGATATAGCCAAGGCCGTCGGCATCAAACGCGAAGCGGTTTACTATTATTTCAAGGGTCGTCACGAAATTCTGGCCGAGATCATTCTGCCGCAAAGCCATTCGCTGGCGATCGGTTTGCGAAATATTGTCGCCTCAAACCGACCCTTTACAGATAAGCTGCACGACGCAATTCAAAACCATTTACAAAGCTATAACCCCAGTTATCTTGAAATGTCCGTAGCCCTGCGCGAGGATCATTTTTTCGGCACCGACCGGAAATTCACCGACCTGCGCCGGGTGTGGAAAGACTACAGCGATCTGTGGACTAGGTTGATCTCTGAAGGCCAGGACTGCGGCGAGTTTCGCTCTGGCCATGACCCAAAAATCACTGCCTATGCGATACTGGGAATGTGTAATTGGTTGTCGCGCTGGTTTGACCCGGCCAAGGGTGCACCCATTGACGAAATCATCGAAACCTATTTTGATTTTGCACTTAACGGGCTGAAACCGCAGGACTGATGCGGGGGCTTGGGCTACTGCACCTGCCCCGGCAGCCAGGTCGCCACCGCCGGAAACGCGATTAGCAGGACCAACACTGCCAGTTCGATAAACACAAAAGGCAGGGCCGACCGCACGATCTGCCCGAGCGTCACGTCAAACGGCGCAACCCCTTTCATCACATAAAGCAACAGGCCAAAGGGTGGGGTCAGCAGGCTGATTTCCATGGTGATCAGCATCAATACCATCAGCCAGGTCACGTCGATATCGAACGTAGCTTGCAACGAAGTAGAGCCAAGCAGGAAAAACGGCAGCGTAAGCAGCAACATGCTGACCTGATCCATGAAGGCCCCCAGAAACAGCAGTACACACATCATAATAATCACCACCCCAAGCGGGGTCAGATCAAGTGACGTTACCTGCTGCAGCAACCCGTCGGTGGCACCGGAATTTGCCAGTGCCTGAGAAAACACCAACGAGCCGGTAATAATAAACAGGATCATGGTGTTGATCTTGGCGGTCTCAATCAAGGCTTTCCAGATGGCGCTGAAATTGAAATCGGCTCCGTTAATGCCGGAAATTTTGACGATATTCTTGAATATCCGAAAGAAGTAGCAGGCAGCAAAGGAAGCCAGACAACCCATTGCCGCGGCCTCGGTTGGGGCGGCGATTTTAAAGAAGATGCTGCCTACAACTACGATAAAGATTGATCCAAGCGGCATGATATAGAGTAAGAACGGCAGTATACGGTTCAGGCCACGCTTCATCCTGCCATCATAGCTGCCAGACCAGAGTTGCCGGCCCCGCCAGTTGACAGAAAGCGTTAAGGGCTGATCGAACGCCCCGTCGTCCGGCTCGTAGGTTGGGGCCAGGGTGGGGTCGATTATGCATCGGATGATGACATAGGCAAAAAACAGAAAAGCCATTAGAACACCAGGAATAATCCCGGCGATCAACAACTTGGCTACGGATTGCTCTGCCAGCGAGGCAAGCAAAACAGCTAGTGCTGAGGGCGGGATCAGCATGGCTATTCCGCCCACAGCCATAATAGGCCCCATGGCGATTGATGGCTTGTAGCCGCGCTTCATCATATCAGGCAGAAGGACCGACCCGAGGATCGCGGTATTGGCAATGGTGGAGCCCGAAAGTGAGGAAAACACCGTGCCGCCAATTACCGAAACCACCGAAAGGCGCCCTGGAATGCGCGAAATCATCTTGTCAATTGCACCGATGGCTTTGAAGGCCACGCCGGTTTGCAACAAAATCTCGCCCATGAGCAAAAACAGCGATATCGGTACAAGCGAAAATTTGATGGCGTTGTGAAATTCCATCGGCATCAGCACCAGCCCGATGTCGCCATAAATGAACAGGGCGGTGCCAACCACGTTGGCGGCAAAAAACGCCAGTGCTACGGGAAGCCCCATGAACATGATAAGGCAGACAGTGCCCAGCAGCAAAATAAGCGCAGAATGCCATTCCATGATTAAAACGCCGCCTTTGTCGGATTGGCCGCTTCTTCGTCAACGATAGCCCCGGCCCGCCTCAGACGGAACAAAAACTCAAGTGTCAAAAGCAGGAACGACAGGGCAAAGAATGCCAACATGTACCAGTTGGCAATGCGCAGGTCTTTGTCGGGCAGAGTGCCGTCGACAAACTCCATTATCGTGGCTCGGGTGCCGTAAAAACACAAGATAGTGCAGAGCAAAGCGCCGAGCAGATCAAGAACCCGCTCCATCTGAACGGCAGCCCTGTGGGGGAGCAGTGAGACAAACACATCAACCCGCACATGGGCGCCCTGTTGCAAAACCCAGGGAGCGCCGATGAAAACCCCAACATAAAGCGCATATTCAATGGACTCATTCAGCCACCAGAGCGCCCCCCATTGCTGTTTGATCAAGAGCAGATTAATCGGAATAAAAATGGCAAACAGCCCGATGGAGGCTGCAACCAACGAAATCAGAAACCTGAGAAAACGGTTGAAACCGACCTCGATGGAATCAATGAGACTGTTCATTCATTCAAGCCGTGCAAATTCTGGAAAAAGCTGAAGGTGGGTGAACCACAAGCCGGTTTTGCCGATGGTTCACCCTGAATAGTATCACAGACTACTTGACAAACAGTTCCATCAGCTCAGCTCCTTTTTCGGGGCTGCGCTCCAGCAGTTCGTCCCAACCAGCTTTGCGTGCTGCTGCCAACCACAATGCCGTATCTTCTTCGGAAAATGTGATCGCGCTCAGACCTTCAGCCGCAGTCTTTTCTTTCTGCGCTTTCAAAAGAGCCTGAAAACCGTCGCTGCTGGTTTCTGACTTGGCCTCATATTCCATCACGATTCCGGTAATGAAATCGCGCTGTTCCTGTGTGACGCTATCCCAGGTCTTCTGGTTAACCAATGTGTGAAGAGCGGAATTATAAAAGCCGGGTTCAACACGGTACTTTGTTACTTTCACCCAGGAAGGAACCCAGCCTAGGGCGGGCCAGCCGTAACCCTGAACCGTGCCGTTTTCCATATAGGTATAGATCTCGCTGCCGGTTGAGGTCTGGACCGTGGCGCCCAGAGATTTGAACAGTGCGGTATAAACCGGAGAAACCCTGAGGTTCAGGCCCGTCAGATCAGGCTTGTCGATCTTCTCGGACAGCCAAAGGTGGAAGGGGCCAAAATCATGGTGACGACCAACATAGTGAATGTTCTTTTTGGCCATCAGATCCGTGACCATGGCCAGACCACCGTTTTCACGCAACTCCGCATAAGGCATTTCCGCAAAGCGCAGAACGGCGGCTTCTTCAAAAACGTTGCCAAAATAGGCCTCGGTGCAGCCGACCATATCATAGACACCCTTTGACATTTTCTGTGTCAGGGTAAAGGGGCTGCCGATTGCCGGTGCGCCACCTTTCAAGTCGATCTGAACGATACCTGCGCCTTTTTCGTTGATCTCGGCAACCAGCCGCTCAAACGGGGCACCCGGAGGGCTGCCAATTGGAAAGCAGCTTGCGCCGGTAAGGGTCACTTCATCCGACATAGCCGGTGCCGAAGCCAATAATGCGGTCAGCGCGACGGCACCTGTCGTCATTGTTGTTCCGAGTTTTCTTAGCATGTTACTTTCTCCCGTTGCAGATCAGCCATTTTAGCAATTATGCATTACAGTACTCTTTTACATGTTTTGTCGCAACCCTCGTGACTCTGTCAGAGGAGTTCGCACCGGCTTCAGAAGGGGATGAAAAAAGAACCAAATCTAGACCACCGGAACCGGCCATTTCCCACGGATGATATCGATCTCTCCAGGTCACGGTCTCTAGCGAGTTTCAAGTTTTGTTTGAATCACAAAAGAAACTCGAAACTTCAACGTTATCAGCATCATAGATCGGCGAATTCCACATCGACTTTTCTCAAGTTAATGTGAAAACGCTATAGTGCAGCATATCTCTAACCTGCGGAACGAAAAAGGAGGCACGCCAGTTCTTGCAGCGATTTCGTCAGCGCCAATTTATTTGACTGTTAGTACCGCACACTTGGCCAGAAGCTCGACACGGTGCGACACACCGCCACGAAGAGTCGCTTCAATATTTCCCAGACCACGAGAACCAATGGCAATAATATCCACATTGTTCTTGTCTGCGTAGGATACAATCGTTCTGGCAACTGGTCCGGTTTCAACAACGGTTTTCACTTTTGAAACACCTTTGTCGCGAGCAGTCCTTTCCGCCGCCGCGAGCATGTCATTCGAAAGCAACTTCATAGAGTCCAGTGTTGACACGGAAATTTGTTCCAATTCTGCATAAGCCCGCAGTTCTTCCGTGATTTTAGGGGTTTGATGAAATTTGATCACGGTAAGTATGATCAAGTCTGCCTTACAGCCAGCTGCGATTTCGGCGGAGTATTCAACTGCCTTTTGCGAGTGGCTCGAACCATCGATGGCGACCAGAATTCTACCAATCATTTCCGATTTCCTTCTGTGTATTTGAAAAACCCACTAAAGCACAACAAGCCGTAGGTGTCGAATTTATCACTGTAAGTGAAAGCGGTCAGTCAAGAAAAGGCAACTATGAAGCAGTTGTGGAAAAGTGAAAAAGTAACGCTGACCGAAGCCAAACACGCCCCCAAAGAACCTTTAAATGGCGGTCAGCAGAGTTTTTGGAACCATTGACGGACAAACGGTCCGTATAATTATTAGTGTAAACCGCTGTTATTAAGTTTATTAAATGGGTATGTGCTTTTTTATACCACATAAAATACCACTTGAGTCCTTAGAGGGCCCTCTATTTGACCAAAAGTTTCAAGTCCAATCATGCGGACCAGCGAATCTCGACAATTGAATCGCGAACAAAACCGGCCCTCACGCTAAGCCTGTGTTGCAGCGACCCGTTGAAACCGCAGGGACAA
>JAAEUI010000615.1 GCA_024227475.1 Paracoccaceae bacterium
ACACTTTACGCACCCTGCCCTCAAGCCCGCTATCGCCAAGCGAGACAAATTCCGGGCGCACGCCGATTTCCGCAGCGCCGCCACCGGAGTTGGAAACCGCGCCTTCCAAAGGTACGTTGATGCCGTTGAAAAACGCGCCACCGTCACGAACGTCACAGGGAAGAACATTCATTCCGGGGGATCCGATAAAATGACCAACAAAGGTGTGGGCTGGCCGTTCGAACAGTTCGACGGGTGTGCCGATCTGAACAATAGTGCCGAGGTCCATCACGACCACCTGATCTGCAAATGTCAGTGCTTCGGTCTGGTCATGGGTGACATAAATCATCGTCGCACGAACCCGCTGGTGCAGTTCTTTCAGCTTGGAGCGCAACTTCCATTTCAGATGCGGGTCGATCACCGTCAGTGGCTCGTCAAACATCACGACATTTACATCATCGCGCACCAGGCCGCGCCCCATCGAGATTTTTTGCTTGTTGTCAGGTGACAGGCCGGAAGCGCGGGTGCCCAACAGGTCGGTGACTTCCAGCATTTCGGCAATTTCCTTGACGCGTTTGTCGACGCGGACCTGATCCACTCCCCGGTTGCGCAATGGAAACGCCAGATTGTCGTAGACCGTCATGGTGTCATAGATCACCGGAAACTGGAAAACCTGCGCGATGTTACGTTGGTCCGGCGGCAGGTCGGTCACGTCTTTGTCGTCAAACAGGATGCGCCCCTCTGACGGGACCAGCAGGCCCGAAATGATGTTCAGCAAAGTCGATTTCCCACATCCCGATGGCCCCAGAAGGGCGTAGGCACCACCGTCCTGCCAATCCAGGTCGATCTCCTTCAGGGCATAGTCATCCGGCCCGCTAGGATTCGCCATGTAGCTGTGGCGCAGTTTTGAAAGTGTGACTTTTGCCATTTGCGTTCCTTCAGGCAACCAGAGACCCGTCGGGTGCAAAGTAAAAACACCGCGACGGATCCATGAAAAATTCGTAGTCTTCGCCAACCTTGAACGGGTGAACCCCATGCGCCAGAGAAACCCAGTTCGTTGACCCTAGGCTGAAATGGGCGCTGCTTTCCGACCCGCTCAACTCGGTCACCAGAACAGTTCCCACCATCGACACACTCGCCTGTTCTGTCGCCACCGGTGATACATAATTGGGTCGCACCGCGACTGTATACTCGCCATCGCTGAGGTTGGCTGCATCGCCACTCAACGCCCATTTGACGTGCGCATCCAACCGCGCCTCAGCCCCCTTCTTGGTGACTTTGGCCTGGTTGATTGGCGGATCAGAAAACACTGCGGCGGCCATCAGGTTGGCTGGGTGGCGGTAAATCTCGGCAGTGGGGCCAAATTGCGCAACATTGCCATCGTTCATCAACGCGGTTTTGCCGCCCAACAACAGGGCTTCTTCTGGCTCTGACGTCGCATAGACCACGACCGCGCCGCGGTCGGCAAACAACTCGGGAAGTTGCGCTCGCAACTCTTCACGCAATTTGTAATCCAGATTAGCCAGCGGCTCATCCAGAAACACCGCCTTGCTCTCTTTGGCGATCGCTCGTGCAAGGGCGCAACGCTGTTGTTGGCCGCCCGACAATTCATGCGGCCGTCGGCTCAGCATCGGGCGCAGCTGCAGAATATCGGCCGCGTCTTCCACCCGGCCCTGAATTTCAGATTGAACCATGCCTGCCACCCGTAAAGGGGAGGCGATGTTTTCAAAAACTGTCATATGCGCGTAGTTGATAAAAAACTGATGGACCAAAGAGATGTTTCGCTTTTGCGTCGATATTTTAGTGACGTCTTCACCGTCCATCAGGATCGAACCACTCGCCACCGGATCAAGGCCTGCCATCAGCTTGATCAGCGATGTCTTTCCGGCCCCGGTTTCGCCCAGCAGAACGTTAAAGTGACCTGCTTCCAGTATCAGTGATGTTGGCTTGATGTGCGTGATTGCCCCAACGCGCTTAGTGATATCTTTAAGTTCGATGGTCATTCTTCAAGCCCCTCCCGATTGCAGAAACATACGCTGCATCCGGAACTTTGTCTGTGTTATTTGGTGTTGGATTGACCGGGGCCTGATCTGCAGGCCCCGGTCCGTTGCAGTAATTAGTTCTGAGACCAGCGAGCGACCAGTTCGTCATAGTTGACGGTTTCGCCCTGTGGTTTCTCGTTGGCCAGTTTAGCCTTGGGGCCATCGGCCTTGCCAAGCCATTCGGAGGCATCAACTTCGTCATTAAGACGCGGACCGCAACCACCATAGACATTCGCAGCCTCATCGACCGCCTGCATCCGGGCCATGGTGATATCCATTTCCTCAGCCAGACGATCCATCGCTTCTTGTGGTGTAAACGCTCCTGAATTCACGTCACCGATCTGCTGCCACCAGATTTGTGCCAGCTTGGGATAATCAGGTACGTTGATGCCGGTTGGCGACCATGCCACGCGATCTGGAGAGCGGTAAAATTCAACCAGTCCACCAAGTTTCGATGCACGCTCGGTAAAGCTTTCGTGGTTCACC
>JAAEUI010000616.1 GCA_024227475.1 Paracoccaceae bacterium
CAGCGGCAGATTAATCTGCTGAACAAGGAGCGGATCAAGGAAGTGCGACAACTGGCGACAGAGATCGGCGAAACCGCTGCCGGTGCCGGCTCTTTGCGCTCAAATGGAGGATGGCGATTCCGCCTAGCGGTGATTTCGGACCGGTTGGGGCGGTTGTTCAATATCCGGTTTCAAATCTACCAAAAGAAGTTTTTCATGAAGTTTATCAATAACTTCATAACTCAACTTACACCATTCTTCTTCTTCTCCATCGGGGGTTTTCTGGTGATTCAGGGCAGTGTCACCTTAGGAGCGCTTGTGGCCGCGCTCGCTGCTTTCAAAGACCTGTCGTCACCGTGGAAAGAACTGCTGACCTACTACAATCAGATTCAGGATATGTCGCTGCGTTGGGAGACTATTACCGAGCGCTTCGCTCCTGCAGGCATGATTGACACGACACTGTTTGAGGGGCGGCCTGATGAAATCCCGCACCTGAACGGGGAAATCGCTTTGAAGAACGTGACGGTGCTGGATACGGATGGCATCGCCGTGCTGGACAATGTCAGTATTACCTTTCCCGAAAGCGGGCTGGTTGCGGTAGCCTCGGCCAGCAAAGAAGAGCGCCGTGTTATCGGTGAATTGCTGCGACGCGAGATTGTGCCGACCCAAGGCCAGGTACTGATTGATGGCCAGGACCTGGCCAGCCTGCATCAATCGGTAATTGCCGCCCGTATTGGCCACGCAGATTCAGATCCGTATTTTTTTGACGGAACATCCGGTGACAATGTGATGATGGCCCTTAAGACAAAGCCGCGGATCGCCGACATGGCGGAGATTTCACCGACGGAAAAACTGAAATCGCAGGAAGCTATAAAGGCAGGCAACAGCCCCGATCTGGTTTCCGCAGACTGGCTGGACCCGGCTCTGGCAGGAATGGAGTCCATTGAGGGGGTGCGGGATTGGTGGCTGAAAATGGTTGAGGGCATGGGATCGGGAGATGGTCTGTTCCAGCGAGGCCTGGATCAGACCTTTGCCAAAGAGGCCCATCCCGAGTTGGCCGCCAGGCTGATAGAGCTTCGGCCCGAAATTCGGAAAAAAACTGCAGGCGCGGGGTTGGAAGACGCCATACATTGGTTTGACAAAGACCGCTACAACCCCGCTGTTCCCTTGGCTGAGAATCTGCTGTTATCCATTCCGATCAAGCCACTAAACCAGGGTGAGCTGCTGCTTGAGCCCGATTTCCTCAAGTTGTTTCGCGAGTTAAAGTTGGACACTGAATTGTTACAGCTTTCGCTGGACGTGGTTGATTTGTTGCACCAGACCTTTGGCAAAGATGGCAGTGATCACCCATTGTTCCGCCGGCTGGGGATCGAACCCAAGGCCTTTGAAAAATCGGTTGAAGCGGCGCGAAAGGCGCAGGAAACCGGGGCCGACAAACTTGCCGACATCGATCAGGCTGCCTTGCTGAGCATTCCCTGCCTTCTGTCAGCCGAGCAAATTGGCCCGGTATTCCGGGAAGGTGTGAAGGACCGGATTGTATCACTACGGGCTGGCAACCAGGAGCGACTGAAGAACCGGCTGGGTGGGCGGTATTTACCGCTCGACATGGCTGCATTCTCGCCCGGGCTTACAGTTGTGGAGAATGCCATATTCGGTAAGTTTTCAAATGCCTCAAAAAAGAAGGCGGATACGGCCAGGGAACTGGTTTCGGGAATGTTGCTCGAGGCGGGGCTTAAGCGCCACGTGGCAGAGCTGAGTTACGACGAGCCGACCGGAATTGGCGGCGTCAACCTGCCAGCACCGTTTGCAGAACGATTGTCCTTCACACGGGCGGCGATCAAGCGCCCTGATATTCTGGTTATGGACAGGGCGCTATCGAGTTATGATACTGCAACCCGGATTTCGGCGTCGATCAAATTGCGAGAGGAATTACCTCAATCGACGCTTATCTATCTGGAAGAGTGGTTTGAGAACCCGGGCAATTTTGATGTTTACGCAAAACTGGAGAACGGAAAACTTATCTTAAGAGATGATGAAGCAACCAAGAGCAGTGAAATGGGCGGTGGCGCTGATCTGACCGAGAAAATTCGGTCGTTGGAAAAGACTACAATGTTTTCCAGCCTGGATCGACAACATCTGCGCCTGCTGGCCTTTGGTGCCCGGTGGTTTAAGGCAGAGGCTGGCGAATACATCTTTCGCAAGGACGATGATCCCTCTGACGGGGCTTACCTGATACTGGAGGGCGAAACCGAGTTCTTTCTGCCTGGTGATGACGGGGATGAGAAACTTATCCGGACTGTTGGCGCTGGTGGGCTTGTCGGAGAACTGGCTTTGATCCTGCAGGAGCCCCGCACGCTGGATATGCGGGCTGCAACAGACATCACGGCTCTCAGGATTGGGTCCGAGGAGTTTTTGGCGGTGGTCGGTAACGATGCCTCCGTCGGGTTTAAACTTCTGCAGGTGATCTCCGGCTATCTCGTGCACGGACCGGAAAAATGAGACCGATTGGTTGAACGGCCGCACTCAGATTTGCAAAAGGGCGGGGCGCTGACCTCAGTGCCAGCTTATCCGGATTTTGCGATAAAGCGTGCCAGATTACCGTTCAGGGCCAGCGAATGTGGGGGTGTTGCCTGACAATATCTGTCTTTTACGCGCGATTCTTTCGCGGGCAGACTTTTGGTGCTCTGCGCGAAAGGACTCTTCGACAAAGTCAATATGCGCCCGTGCCGCGTTTTCTGCGGCTTCCGGATCACAGTCAAAAATTCCCTGGGCAATATTATGATGCTGCGCCAGCAACTTTCTGCCCGAGCCGTCAATGGTCCGTAAAAAATCCCGATTGTAGAATACACCCTGCCGGGTGAGGTCGTAAATCGAACCCATCATATGGACAAGCGTTGAATTGTGGCTGGCATCAACTATGGCCAGGTGCAGCCCGATATCCGCTTTTTGCGCCGCCACAGAATCTTGCTCCGCGCGGGCCTGATCCATATCTTCCAATAGCCCGGCCAGGATTTCCTTGTCGGCTTTGGTGGCGCGTTCGGCGGCGAGGCGGGCAGCGAAGCCTTCCTGTTCGCGGCGGTACTCCAGATAGTCATAAAACGCGACCGGGTGGCGGGAGTAGAGGTTGAGAAGCGCGGGCGACAAAGCTCTGCCAATCAGCGGAGCGATGAACGATCCTTCGCCGTGTTTAACCAGCAGAAGATCGTTTTCCTCGAGTCGCTTTAACGCCTCGCGCAATTTAGGGCGCGATACATCCATAAGCTCCGCCATTTCGCGTTCCGATGGCAGTTTGCGGCCTTCCTTGAGGACGCCGGACACGATCATGGATTCGATTTGGCTGACCACGGCATCTACAACAGAATCATGGTCAA
>JAAEUI010000617.1 GCA_024227475.1 Paracoccaceae bacterium
GTCACTCTTTGTATTCACACCTGCAAATCTCTTCCCTTAGATAAGCGACGACATTGGTTATTTCCTCATCACTCAATAGTCCCTCAAAGGGGGTCATGTTTTCGGTCAAACCAACCGAAGCGCCGCCCTTTTTGATAACCGTGAACAGGTGCTCATCAGGTTTGGAAGACAAGAAGCCTGCGTCTGAGAGGACCCTGGGCTGTACATCCAGACTTTCTGACAACACTCCGTCACCATTGCCCAAGTCACCATGGCAACTGACGCAATAGCTCATGAAAGTGCCCGCCCCGGAAGTGTTTCCGGCGCTCCAGGCTGCGGCAGCGGTCGGATCGGACTGCTGGTCGGCATAGGCCTGGCGGGCGTCAAACACCACGGATCCTGAAACTGTTGCTGCGAGTAGAACGGCTATGAATCGATACATGGCGTCAGTATGTATTCTACTCCAATAATGATCAATAGAATGGCGTTTCGGTCCCCATCCATTGTGGGTGTCGCTAAATGCGATTTTCAGATACAGGCAAGGGGTGCATTTTCCGGCTTATTGAGTGCCTGAGAACGGAGGTTTGTTCTCTGTTGAGCCAAAACAGCATATTGAAAAAACTATCTATAACAGCTGCTTACCATGCCAAACCTGGAGGTGACTGGATCGAGGTTTTGGCGTCAGGGGCGCCTTGTTTTTTCGCATAACTGACTGCGCGCGCTTGCTGAATGGCTTCAGACAGCGGGGTGAACCGGGGCTATATGCCACAAGGGGTGTGCTTGAGCGAAACACCGGATTTTACTACGCTTAAGGAAAGATGTTTACTTATTGGGAGGTCAAAAGAGATGAAAAAACTGCGTGGTGTACTGGTTTCTTTGGCAATAACCTTGGGAATTGTTGCTCAGGCCTCAGCAGGAGAAACATTCGTTCTTGGCCAAATCGAAATAATCGAACCCTGGGCCCGTGCATCAATTAGTGCAACCAGGCCCTCAGCGGCATATTTCACCATTCGGAATAACGGTACAGAATCCGACAGCCTGATTAGTGTGGCAAATCCGAATGCTAAAATGAGTAGCATTCACAACTCCACCATGGCAGACGGAGCGATGATCATGGTGCCGGTGGATTCCTTGGAAATCCTGTCTGGTCAGACAATCACACTGAAACCTGGTGGGCTACATGTGATGCTTATGAAGCTTGGCACGCCACTCAAAGAAGGGGAGTCTACCGAACTTGAACTGACCTTTGAGAAGGCCGGGAAAGTAACGGTGCAAACACCAATTCTTGCACCGGGCGCACGCGAAATGAATTGAGGAAATGGACAAACTGAAACGAACATCACGTGTTCTATGGAGCGGTTTTGTGCGTTCGCTCGTTCTGATCCTGTGCATTTCACTGACATTGCAAAGTTGCAAAGAAAGCAATGATGCAACTGCCAGCAAAAGCCTGGCTCCCGATTTTACCATCGATTTGCTGGGCAGCGACGATAGCTTTCGGCTGAGCGACTTCAGGGGAAACCCTGTTGTCATTAATTTCTTCGCCTCATGGTGTACGACGTGCGGGATAGAGGCGGGCGATCTTGAAAAGGCCTATCGGGAATTCGTTCCTATGGATGTGGTGTTCGTTGGCGTTGCGATCGACGATACCCTGAGCAAAGCCCTGGAATATCTTGAGAAGAATGGGATTTCCTACTCTGCAGGCCTTGATGAGTCCGGTGCCATTAAAGAAGCCTACGGCCTTCATGGTCTGCCTTATACTTTCTTTGTCGATAAGGAAGGCTACATCAGTTATGTCCACGCAGGAGCTGTTCCCGGTTTGCTGTTGAAGCATGAACTGGAAAAACTGCTTTGAGGCGAAACACCGGAAAACGGAGGGCAAACCAATGAGCAGAGTACATATTGCCATCGCTGTTATTGTGGTGGGGCTAGGCCTTGTCGGTGGGGCTCTGGGTTATCTTGTCTTTAAGGATGAACCCACGCAAAGCGCCGAGAGCCTTGATCCCATAACCATGTTTCCGCCTAACCTACGGTTCTCATTAACGGATCACACAGGCAAAGCCGTGACCGACGAGGATTACCGCGACAAACTCATGTTTGTTGCCTTTGGATATACTTTTTGTCCGGACATCTGCCCAACAGGCCTCTGGGATATGACTATGGTCATGAATGCCTTGGGCGAGCAGGCGGACTGGGTGCAGCCGATATTCATTACCATTGATCCCGAGCGTGACACGGTGGAAGCCATGCGTGACTATTTGGCTGCCTTCCACCCCAGTTTCGTTGGCCTGACAGGGACCCAGGAACAGATCGCCAGTGCTGCCAAAACTGCTCGGGTGCACTATTTTAAAAGCGAACTTTCCGGTGACGCGAATGCAGAACAAGGCGAAAATGACTATTCGATGGGTCATACCACTTCGATCTATCTGATCGGTATCGATGGTAAGGGATTGGCCGTATTCAATTTTGGCATGGCCGCAACAGCGGTTGAAGAAATGACCAACCGAATCCGGCATTTTGTGAATATCCAGGAGGCACTTGCAAAGTCCAAATAGGCTGGGTGGAAAGCGGCGGCAGAACATTAGAGAGTTTCGGGTTTAACTTGAACCACGAGTGAAACCCGAAGCTTCCACTTTATCGGCGCCATAGACCGGCGATTTCAACATTAACCTGTCTCAGGTTAATGCTGAAACGCTTTAGTAGCATCAATATTCTGTGCTCAGCGCGTGAACTGATGCCTGGGGAAACCCCAGGCGCCTTGGTCAATAGTGAGAGACATACCCGCCATCGACAGCCAAAACCTGTCCCGTGACATAAGAAGCTGCCGGTGACGCCAGAAACAGAACTGCTGGCGCCAATTCGGCAGGTTCTCCCCAGCGGCCCAGTGACGTGCTTCGTTCCAGTTTGGCGGAAATCTCCGGGTCTGCAGCCGCGGTGCGGTTTGGTGCTGTCTTAAAGAAACCCGGCGCGACAGCATTCACATTGATGCCCCTGGGGCCCAGCTCGGCGGCAAGTGCGCGGGTCAGCCCGTTGAGACCGGCCTTTGCGGTGGTATAGGCAGCATCGCCCGATTGCGCGATAAGCCCGGCAATCGAGGAGATATTGACGATCCTCCCTTGTGTTCCGTGTGCGATCATCATGTCGGCGGCGCGCTGCGCCAGCAGGAAGGGCGCGACCAGATCCACATCGAGCAGCCGGCGAACATCTTTGCGGGAAAACTCCGGCAAGGACCTGCGGTCGCGTAAACCGACGTTGTTGACGAGGATATCGAGGGTTTTGCTCTCACCTGCGAACTTGTCGAAGGCGGCGGCCACTTCAGCGTCATCCGAGACATCAAAGACCAGCGCCCGCGCCTCACCACCTTCATCTTTGATGCGCGCGACGGCATCCTTTGCAGTATCGTCCTTACGGCCATTGACCCAGACCGTGGCTCCGGCCCGGGCGAAGAGGCGCGCTACCTCAAAACCCAGACCGCTGCTGCTGCCGGTGACCAGCGCTTGCTGACCCGCCAGTGAAAAAGGTCCGTAGTTCGGCACGACAGGCCTCCCATAACAAAGGTGATTGACGAGAAAAACCTCAGAGGAATTGCTGGCGATGTCAAGTTTTTGGCGCAGCGCATTGGATATTCACGACACAGCCGCCCGCTCATCGCCGTTTGCTTTAGCCAGAGCTGCGCGTTTGCCCTCCACTACGGAAGATTACTACATCGTAGCTGCGGTGCATTTCCGGATTTCAAGTATTAGAGGTTTTCGAGTTTTGTTTGAATCACAAAGGAAACCCGAAGCTTCCACGTTAACAACACCATAAGCCGGCGATTTCTACATCAACTTGTCTCAAGCTAATGTGGAAACGCTATAGGGGCTGGGAAGTGGATCAGGTCGCGTCGCGACCTGATCCCATTTAGGAGCCCGACCTTATCAGGTGTCAAGCCAGACCTTGTTCAGGTGGAACTCCTGCCCCTGATGGGCACCGAAATTCTTTACCTTGTCAGTGAAATGCCGGGTTTCCAACCGCCAGAAAGGCTGAACGAGGGTTCCTGAATCCTGCAAGATGCGTTCAACCTTTTCCATCACCGCGCGACGTTTATCGGCATCGGCCAGCGTCATCGCTTCCGCTAGTGCGGCATCAAATTCCGGGTTGTTGAAGGCTGATTCGTTCCAGGACTCACCGGACCGGTAGGCCAGTGCCAAAACCTGAACCCCCAGAGGGCGCGGGTTCCAGTCGGTGGTTGAGGCTGGGTATTTCGCCCAGTCGTTCCAAAATGATGATCCCGGGATCACGGCGCGTTTGACATTGATGCCGGCGGATCGCATCTGACCCGCGATTGCGTCGGTGGTATTTTTGCGCCATTCGTCATCAATCGAGGTCAACTCGAACTCGTGATCAGTCATCCCGGCCTCAGCCAGAAGCGCCTTGGACTTTTCGACATCGCGTTGGACTTTTGGTAGTGCAAAATACTCCTCGTGCATTGGGCCAACATGGTGGTTTTCGGCCACTTCACCGGCGCCGTTGACGCCCAACTCCAGCACCACGCTGTTATCAACGGCCAGTTGCAACGCTCGGCGCACTCGCTGATCATCATAAGGTGGGTTGTCGTGGTTGAACCGACAGACGATCGTTGCACCAGTGGCCACGCTGTCGCTGACGAGATCGAGCGCATTCATCAATTCGAGGGCTGGGGCCTGAGTTGTCACATTGGCATCAACTTCCTCGGACTCGAACGCAGATGCGACGGTCGCAATATCCTCGCCATAGTCGATGAACTCAACCGCATCGAGGAAAGTGTCACCACCCCAGTACCCTTCCCGACGCACCACTCGCGCCCTTTCTCCGATTTCCCAGGTTTCGATTTGATAGGCGCCGGTGCCAACATTGTATTGTTCGATCATGTCACCCTCCGGATCGAAATCCCGGTGAACGATCAGCGCCGGATAGTCGGTCATTGCGGCGATTAGTGTGATATCTGACTTGGGCAGATTCAGCCGTACCGTATGGTCGTCTACAATTTCAACACTGCCTGTTATCGCAGTTTTTGTTTCCGGGTCTACGAGGCTTCCGAACCGCGCTGCCATCGAATTCCCTTCCACTTCCGCCTCGCACCAGCGGTTCACGTTGAAGGCAACGTCTTCTGCGGTGAAATCATCACCATTCGACCACTTGACGCCTTTACGCAGATTGAGCGTGTAAACTGTTGCTTCGTCGTTGATTTCCCAGCTTTCCAGCAGGGTGGGTTCAAAGGTTCCTTGGGCGGTCCAGCGCACAAGGTATTCACAGGATTGGCTTGAAATATAGGCATCCCAGTCAAAAAGTCTGGCATCCTTCTTACCTGCAGCCCTGACCGGGCAGGAAATGCGCAGCGTACCGCCCTTTTTGGCCCCTTCGGTGCTGGCCTTCGCGGGTGCCGGAAGACCAGCAAGTGCAAAGGTGCTTGCAGCAGTAACACCGAGCGACATCATTGTGGCCAGATATTCCCGGCGATTCATTTTACCTTTCACGAATTCCTTTACGAAATCCTTGGCCAATGGGTGCATTTTCCGATCGGTCATCATATCTTTGTTCATCTCTTTCTCCCTATTTTTTTGCCGAAGATCGTTCGCATGACAACGCGCGGCTACAAGACATCCTTTTGCCTGCCATCGATCTATCAGAATCGCCTAAACGTGCCATTCTGCGATCTCAGAATGGCGCGTTTGCTAACAGAGTCAAACAGTAATTGCCGTGGCCACACCTAGCGGTGCTCTCGATTTCCGGTATATTCAGCGACACCAAAAATCAAAAACGCAGTGATGCAATGCTCGAAAAAGTGCTTAGGTCGACCAACGACAGCCTTGGTGAACAAATATACAGATCCCTGCGTGCGGCGTTGATTTCTGGTGACATCGAACCCGGCGAGAAGATATCGACCCGAACAGTGGCGGCTGAATTCAGAACCAGTGCGATGCCGGTTCGCGAGGCACTGAAACGGCTGGAGGCACAGGGCGCGCTTGAGGTCGAGGCTAAACGCGCTTACCGGGTGCCGGTTCTGAGCCCGCAAAGTGCTGCTGAACTTTTTCAGGTGCGCTCGGTTCTTGAGGCCGCCGGTGCCGCCGCCGCAGCCCAATCCATTACCGAAGCAGAGCTGGCGCAGTTGGATCAGTTGTGCGACGCCACAGATATAGCCTGGCGCGACGGTGACATAGGAACGTTTCTTCACACCAATGCGAGTTTTCACCACATTATCAACAACCGTTCCGGCAACAGTTTTCTGGCCGAAATGCTTGAAACGATCAATATGCGATCCGGCCCCTGGCTCGGGCTTGCGATCAGGAAAATCGTTGGCCAGGTGGAATGGGGAGATAAGCACCGCAGGATTATCGGGGCTTTACGCAACCGCGATAGCAACGAAGCTAGCCGCCTTATGGAAGAAGATTCCAATTGGGGGATGCAGCTTTTTCAGTCCGTGAATGTCAGCAAAGAAGACTTGCTTGCCTCCACCCGGTAAAATTGTCTTGTATTTTCTGGTTCTGAGATCACAGATAGGGTGAGATATCGGTTGCCCCTGACTGAGAGGACCCAGGAGGAGGGCAGGCTCGGAGCATTTAGTGAAAACAACGGCAAGAGGAGTGGTTATTGGCGGTGGGGTGGTTGGCACTTGGATATGTTTTGCCTAATGCCCATCGTGAAGGCGGGAATTACACGGTTGAAATCCTAGGGCAATTGCGTGCAGCTAAATTGCAACCCCGGCCGCTTAATGATCCAACCGGCACGCGGTTGCGGTCGTGAAGGAGCAAGACAATGTGCACAAAGGCCAAAAAGATTGTTCGTTCGGAAACCTGGGCTGGGACGCAGGTGGGCAAACCCACCAATGTCCCAATCAATAGCGATTCTACATTAACTTGAGACAAGTTGATGTAGAAATCGCCGGTCTATAATTCTGATAACGTGGAAGTTTCGGGTTTCACTTGTGGTTCAAGTAAAACTCGAAACTCTCTAGGAGATCAAAAATGGCACGCCGCCGATCGAACCGCCGGGCCCGTAGTTCCGGCTTTAGCCAACGCCCTTTCGCCGAGTTGCGCAGCCCGCTGCGTCCCACAGAGCTAGTTTCAGCCGATCAGGTCGAAACAATTCACCACGCCAGCTTGCGGGTTCTCCGCGATATAGGTCTCAAAGTGGACAGCTCAGTTGCGCTGGACTTGCTTGATGGTATCGGTGCCGACGTGAACAGGGACACCTGTCTGGTACGCTTTGACCCGGCCCTTGTCGAAGAGATGCTCACCGGCATCCCTTCCGAATTTACCATCCATGCCCGCAACCCGGAAAAGACCGTGACCGTGGGTGGCAATTCCCTTACATTTGCCACTGTCAGCGGTCCGTCATTTGTTTCTGATCTCGACACCGGACGCAGGGCCGGAACGCTTGAAGATATGCGGAATTTCGTAAAGTTGTCGGCCTCGCTCAATATTTTCCACCACGAGGGCGGATCGGGCTGTGAACCGCTGGAATTGCCGCCGGAATCCCGCCATCTAGATATGATGCTGGCCCAGACCACATTGTGCGACAAGGGCTGGCAACCCTGTTGGCTGAACTCGGCTTCGCGAGCGAGGGATTGCATTGAAATGGCCAGGATCGCCTTACAGACCGATGACGACGGTCTGCGCGCGCGCCCTGGTATCATCGGCGGGATCAACACCAATTCACCGCTGCTGCTGGACGATAGCCAGGCAGAAGGGCTGATCGAATTTGCCCGCGCCGGGCAACCGGTGCATGTAACGCCCTTCACGCTGGCTGGTGCGATGAGCCCGACCACAATCGGTGGCTCGCTGGTGCAGCAGAACGCCGAGGCGCTGGCTGGGATCGTTCTGGGGCAGGCGGCTTGTCGCGGAGCACCTGTCTTTTACGGACACTTCACTTCAAATGTTGACATGAAAACCGGCTCGCCCGCCTTTGGCACGCCGGAATACGCGCAATCGGTGCTGGTTTCGGGCCAGTTGGCCCGGCGCTATAATCTGCCTCTGCGATCGTCAAACACAACCGCAGCAAACTGCGTTGATGCCCAGGCCACTTACGAAAGCGACATGTCGATCAACGCTTGTGTTCAGGCCCATGTCAACGTGATGATGCATGCTGGAGGCTGGCTGGAAGGCGGGCTGACCTGCTCGTTTGAGAAGCTTATCCTTGATGCCGAGCTTTTACAGATCCAGGCTGCCTTACTTGATCCGCTCGATCTGAGCGAAGATGCGTTGGGCATTGATGCCATCGCGGAGGTCGGGCCGGCAGGGCATTTCTTTGGCGCGGCACACACACTGGCCCGCTATGAAGACGCCTTTTACAAACCGATCCTTTCGGACTGGAGCAATTTCGAAACTTGGCAAGCCAACGGTGCCAAAACGGCCACCCAGCGGGCCAACGAAATCTGGAAGCAACTGCTGCGCGACTATGAGAAACCCCCGATTGATCCAGCGGTCGAGGAAGAACTGGAGGCCTATGTCGCCCGCCGGAAAGAGAAAATTGCCCTCACATGAGTGTTTTTCCCTTCAGTTACACCACCGTTTAATAGGGATGTACTGGCATTTTTTTTTGAAGCTACGGGAGCTGACAAACACCTACCACCGGCAAAATTGGAACCGGTTCGTTGAAGGAACAGACAATGGCAAAACGGCATGAATTGCGATCACTCTATATTGAGGGTTGGTACGAATCTGACATTCAAAAACTCATGGCGGCGATCACAAGCGATTTTCGGTTTGATGATCCAGCCGAGGCCGCGCCTGTTACAAAACTGGATTTGCCCGACTATATGAAACGCTGGAATGAGCGTGCCGGCCAGGATCAGAAATGGACGCTGACACACGAGGTTCGTGAAGATAATAATGGGATCCTGACAGATTGGGAATGGTGGGAACTGGCTAATACAGAGCTACAGGGTGCGGCGATGGTCGTAACCAGCGATAAGGGGGTTAGCTTGGAACGCATCACCTATTTTCAACGTAATTAGGAACAGACTCGATGCTGCCAACACATGCGCCAGCTTGGGAACAACTCAGTATCAATCCCAAGCTGGGAATTTCTCTTGCTTGTGGTTTCAAAGAGGCGTCTTGTTTTTCCAAGCGTTTTTGTAGAACGGCTCAGGTTTCTCCATACCAGTTGGCTGGGCAATTGGTGTAGCTGAACGAAACTGAAAACGGAGCAAAACCAAAATCCATGCCATACCCATCGGAAAGCCCGTCCTCCTCGTTCAGATCCATAGCAACGATCCTGACTTGTGCTGGTCTGCTGCTGGCCGGCAACGGGTTATTCCTGACCTTGTTCCCTCTGAGAGCCGATACCGAAGGTTTTCCGGTCACGTTGATCGGAATGTTTGGAACTGCATATTTTGGCGGGTTCGCGTTGGGTTGCTTCTTTGGCCCAAAACTCATTACTGCATTCGGCCATATCCAGTCTTTCGCAGGCGTCGCGGCGATTACGACCGCGCTCTATCTGATTTTCCCCTTGCTTCCAGATCCTTACGTCTGGGGTATTCTCAGGTTTCTGAATGGGATTTCCCTGGCGGTGTTGTTTATCGTCATCGAAAGCTGGTTGAACGACCGGTCTGACAATTCGAACCGGGGCCGTGTTCTGTCAGCTTATATCATCGTGTCCAATCTGCTAACCATCTGTGGCCAGTTGATGATCAACCTCTATGCCGTGGATGACGACCGGCCG
This sequence comes from Paracoccaceae bacterium, assembly GCA_024227475.1. Classification (GTDB taxonomy): domain Bacteria; phylum Pseudomonadota; class Alphaproteobacteria; order Rhodobacterales; family Rhodobacteraceae; genus Amylibacter. The sequence goes on from JAAEUI010000617.1 coordinate 9,658, forward strand.
TTCATTCTTGTTGCGATTCTTGTCTGTTTGGCCATCGTACCTTTGACGCTGATCAGGGTTACTTCTCCGACACCGATTCCGACTACACAACTGAACATTCGCAAGCTCTACAACATCTCTCCGGTTGGCATCGTGGGGTGTTTTCTGGTCGGAGCCGCCGAAGGTGCCTTCTGGTCGCTCGGACCGGTGTTTGCCCAGGCGCGTTCGATGAATGTGTCCGACATCGCACTGCTTATGTCAGCATTCGTTCTGGGGGGAACCATTTCTCAGTGGCCTCTTGGCTGGTGGAGCGACCGCGTCGACCGCCGTTACGTTATCGCGGCAATTGCATTTGGTGCCTTCTGCACGGGGCTTGTTATCGGCTTCGTGGAGCTGCCCAATGAATGGACGGTTTTCGCCATAGCCCTGGCCCATGGTGCTTTGATGGTACCGCTTTATGCGATGCTGCTGTCGCACGCGAATGACTATGCACCCAAGTCACAGATGGTGGAAATAAGCAGTGGTCTTCTTTTGGCATATTCCGGTGGCGCAGCGCTTGGTCCGCTGGCCGCGTCGCAGTTCATGCGTTCCGACCAGCCCAGCGGCTTGTTTGTCTTTATCGCTCTGATGTTACTGCTTTTAGCGCTTTTTATAGGTTACAGGATCGCAGGAACAAAGACCCGCACCTACAGGGATCGTGCTGGCTTTGTACCGGTTCCCAAGACCACAACCGTTGTGTTTTCGTTGGAAGAGGATGACGAAGAGCCTGATTCCTAACCGAAACTGCGATTACGCTGCTGAAACCTGTGCGATTTCGCGCCGGGTTTGCGAAACAAGCGACCGCATTTTTCTGAAGTTGGCTATGGGGTCAGGGATGGGTGTTTCTGCAGCTAAGACAAGCTCACCTCTTCAGTAACAGAACCGCCCTGATTTCCACCTGTGACCATTTTTCCGAAGCACAATTAACATATGTCAAGACGCCCTTGCCTAGACTTGCCATCTTCCGTCCAGCCTCACCTTGCAAACGGAGAGTGATAATGTCACTTGCAACCACCCAAACAAAAGTCCGGAGTGCACTCGGGATCGGATTCGCTGCGATTCTCTGCAGCGCCGCTTTACCTGCAGTCGCTGATCAACCTACCCTTAGCGATGAAGTCTTCGAATCCTCCAAACAACTCTATTTCGAACAATGCGCAGGTTGCCACGGCGTCCTCCGCAAGGGCGCGACCGGTAAGAACCTGTTGCCGCATTGGAAAAAAACCAAAGCCGATGGCACTGTGGTCGAAGGCGGTACGCTGCAATTGGGTCAGGAGCGTCTTGCAAAGATCATCTCCTGGGGTACCGAAGGCGGTATGAACAACTTCTCGGACATCATGACCGAGGAGCAGATCCAGGACATGGCGACCTACATCATGATGGAACCACCAAAGCCGCCCGAGATGTCGTTGGCTCAGATGAGAGAGACCCGCAAGGTCTATGTTGAAGAAGCCGACTACCCGACCGAGCCGCTGCACGGCCGCAACTGGGAAAATTTCTTCGTCGTCATCGAGCGTGACGTGGGCAAGGTTGCCATCATCGACGGCGACACCAAAGAGGTTCTGACCCATATCCCGACCGGCTATGCCGTGCACGTGATCAA
>JAAEUI010000618.1 GCA_024227475.1 Paracoccaceae bacterium
CAAGTGGAAAGCTTCTGTCTGTATTGTTCCACCCTGCTGCCCACGGGTGCCCGCCACGAGGTCTTGGCGGATTACCCATTGCATTAACCATTTGTTAATAAATAACAAATGTTCCGCACGCGGAACATTCTTACTATCTGGTTCAATTCCAAGCAGTCCTCAAACGCTGACTTCAACGCAAAGCAACTTCACCCTTCACAAAGACCCGTTCCACCAAAAGCCCTTCACTACGGAACAAGGCAACCAGACCATTCTCTCCCGGCAAGTGGAAGCAGCCAACAGAGATCACCGCTCCGCCCGCATCCAGTAACGGTTTTGCAGCAGTAACGAAGTCAAGGTTGCGCTCGTACAACATGTAGTCATCGACCAATTGCAAAAACCTATTCCCCTTCTCGAGGCCAAAGAACTCCGCCATATTGATGCGCTCCATCGCGATCATCTCTGCTATGCGTCCCTGAAGGTAAAATGCGAATGACGTGTTGCGCGTCGCCTGAAAACGGGCAGGGTCCAAATAGGTTCCGTATACTTGGATAACTGCATCTAACGTCTCAGCCATGTCTGCTTTACTCAGTGCCCGGCGAAATGCAAACCTGTCTTCCAATCCGGCAATCTCGGCACCCGCATCCAACGCTAACAGCAACACCCGGTCGTCCTGAATCGGCAAGGCGCCCCAGGAAAAATCATCGCACGGGTCGGCCAATAGAATTTCTGCAAGAGCCGGGGCTTTTAGAAAGCCCGCCGCCTCGGCACCGTAGCCAAGGGAAATCAGGCGTGACTCAATCCAGGGCTGTACTCGGGAATCAAACTTAAGCAGTTCATCTGGATAGTATAAATCTCGCCACAGATCACTTCCTTGGGCAACAATTTCCATACGCCTGCGGTTTTTGAAAACGGGATCAAATTCCGGAGCCACAACTTTGGCTTTTGCCAAAACTTCCCGCAGTTCATCGGGTAAATCCAAAATCAGCGGATTGGTGCTGTGAAGCGTGCCCCACAAATGCGAAACCGCCCCGTTCGGGCTTGTAACCCGCCACAATCTGCCCGTGCCGTTTGTGATTTTCGCTGCCTGCTCGGCTACGCGATCAAAATTCGTCAGGCTGTGATCGATTTTCGGGTCCCTAACCGCACACGCCTCTTTGGTCATCCAATGCTGCGCACGCGCGCCGGTAGCGGTGAGAACCAGCAGCGTAAGTAAAACTATCGCTGATGGGCGAAAGAACATCGTTGAACCCCCTCTAAACCAATGGGAGGACAGTATTCCAGTCTCGGTCCACCTTCAACTGAAGCCTTGTCCAACTTAGCCCTTCACAACCCCTGCCGCCTGCAACCGTTCAAATTCTACCTCATCGACTCCGATCTCAGCCAGAACCCGCCGCGATTGCTCCCCGAACCCCGGTGGCGGCCCGGCCAGTTCGGGTCCGCCATGCGCATAGGTAAACCCGGCCACAGGCAGCCGGTCCGGTCCGCCTGAGCCGACCGGCGCTCCATAACTGCCGATAACGCTCCGTGTTGCCGTTTGCGGTTCCGCCAGTGTCTCTTCGATCCGCCGCACCCGCGCCGCCGGTACATGGGCGGCGTTCAGCACGTCCTCCCAATGCTGTGCGGGTTCCTCGGCAATCCGTGCTTTGATCATGGGCTGATAAACTCCGGCGTTCTGGCCAATATCGGCCCGGGGTGTTGCGTTGATCTCTTCAGCTTGCGCGTCAAAGCCAAGTACGCGCATCAGGCTCGCCGCCTGGGCGTTGGTCCAGGCCCCCAGCATGATCCATTTTCCATCACTGCCCTGATAGGCCGAGTAGGCCGGGTATTTCGGATGGGCGTTGCCAAAGGG
>JAAEUI010000619.1 GCA_024227475.1 Paracoccaceae bacterium
CTTGCGGTTGCCTTTGCCCTTTTTTTTTCTTTTTCTGATTCGTTTGCTGTCCACGCAGCGGCAATAGGAGCCGTAGTTGCCCACCCGTTCGAATCGCCCGATATCGCCCGTCTCGAGCCAAATTGTCAAGCCCAAAATCTCGCCAATACCGTTGACCGTCAGCAGGTGTTTGAGCGCCGCGGAATGTTTCACGTAGCGGTGCGCTACTTTCTCCACCAGCGCAATCATCTCTTGCTGGCTGCGCATGACCACCAACGTGCTGGCGACTGCCAAGACCAGCGCTTCGTTTTTCAGCAACCGATCGACTTGGTCGAAGTCCAACCGTTTGACCGCATTGGCACCGATCGACGCACCCCGGTTACGCGCCATCAGGTTCTGTACCGACAGCACATTGGCCGTGTGTTGGCGCACCAGTTGGCTGCGCTTTCGCAGCAGATCGCGTACCGGCCTCTGCTCCTTGGGATAGATGTAGCCTTCAGGCAACAACCCCAGACGCAGCAGCTTCGCCAGCCAGCAGGCATCGGTGTCGTCATCGCTGTACTTCAGCCCTTCGTACTGCTTGATCGCCCCCGTGTGGGCCAAGTGCATTCGATAACCGGCCTCCTTCAGCCCGTCGACCAGCCAGTACCAGTTGTAGGTCGACTCCACTACCAGGCCCTCCAAGGCGCC
>JAAEUI010000620.1 GCA_024227475.1 Paracoccaceae bacterium
ATGGAAATCTGGGCCACAACCGGCCAGGAGGCTCTTGATGAAGCAACCGCAACCGGCAAAGTTGTTAACGCCGGTGAAACCGGCCTGCAGGCAATCGAGGAATGGTGGTACCCGCTTTACATGAAAGAACGTTGCCCGGGCCTGCCTGACTGGACCGCTCTGAAAGATTGCGCCGAAGAATTCGCAACTGCAGCAACCGCACCCAACGGCCGTTACGTTGGTGGCCCCGTCACTTGGGGTGGCTTTGATGACGAGCGGGTTGAGGCCCTGGAAATGGACTTTGAAGTCGTTCACGCCGGCACCGACGCTGCCCTCTTTGCAGAGCTTGAATCCGCCTACCAGCGTCAGGCACCTGTGATTCTGTGGGTTTACGTTCCTCACTGGGCACCGGCAAAATACGAAGGTGAGTTCGTTGATTTCCCACCTTATTCAGCCGAGTGCTACACTGATCCTTCTGTGGGCATCAACCCAAATGCCGCTTACGACTGCGGCAAACCACGTGGCCCGATCTGGAAAGCAGCCTGGGCTGGAATGCAAGACAAATGGCCGGGTGCCTATAATGCGGTTCAGGCCTATACACTGACCAACGAAGAAATGAGTTCTATGGTCGGCGCGGTCGATCTGGAAGGCAATGAGATTGACGCGGTTGTGGCCAAATGGATGGCTGACAACAAGGACCGCTGGAGCGCCTGGATCGCGCATTAGAAACCCTAATTCATCCTTTCTCGGGGCCGGTGTTTGGCCCCGAGACCCCTACCTGCACATCCGGGCCCTTGAACACCGAAACCCGCCCGACTTTTGCGTCGGCTTCGCCGTGCTGTTATCAAAAACCCATCAGCATATTTAACACAGGTATTCTTAGCATGACTGGTCAGCCCAAGCTCGCATGTCGCAACGTCTGGAAGCTTTACGGCCCCGGTGCCGAGACCTATCTGGACAAAAACCCCAAACCGACATTTGAGGAAATCAAGGCTGCAGGTCTGATCCCGGCGGTGCGCGACGCCAGTATCGAAATTCGCGATGGTGAGATTTTTGTCATTATGGGCTTGTCCGGGTCCGGTAAATCCACGCTGGTGCGTTGCCTTTCGCGCCTGATCGAGCCAACCGCAGGCGAACTGAATTTCAGCGGGCAGGATCTGCGCTCGGTTTCCGCCAAAGAAATGATCGAGATCCGCCGCCACAAGCTGGGCATGGTGTTTCAGCATTTCGCCCTTCTGCCGCATCTGACCGTGTTACAAAACGTTGCCTTCCCCCTGACTATTCAGGGCCAGAAAAAAACAGTGGCCGAAGCTCGTGCGCGGGAGGTCATCAGCCTTGTGGGTCTTGAAGGCCGCGAACGGAATTACCCGCGCGAGCTGTCCGGCGGCCAGCAACAACGGGTGGGTATTGCCCGCTCGCTGGCGGTGGAGCCCGAACTTTGGTTTTTGGATGAGCCATTCTCGGCCCTTGACCCACTGATCCGCCGCGAAATGCAGGATGAATTTCTGCGTCTTCAAGCACTTTTAGAGAAGACCATTGTCTTCATCACCCCTGATTTTGACGAGGCCATTCGTTTGGCCGACCGCATCGCCATTATGAAGGATGGCGCGGTTATACAAGTAGCAACCCCCGAAAAACTGGTGCTGTCACCGGCTTCTGATTATGTCGAGGACTTCACCCGCCATATCCCCCGCGCCAAGGTGATGTCGGTTCGCACCATCATGACCAGAGGCAAAGGAGGCTCCGGCGAAGGTATTTTGGAAAGCGCCAAAATCGCTGATATC
>JAAEUI010000621.1 GCA_024227475.1 Paracoccaceae bacterium
AACCTTTTGACTGGTCTGCAGGGGTTGATGGCACTTTGGTGACTTGGCAATATCCGGAAACTTCATTCAGGAAGAAGACGTCGGTAAAGGTGCCGCCAACGTCGACACCAATCACATAGCGCGGTGCATCTTCGCTCATGACTGTGCAGCCTTCCTCAGTTTGTTCGTTTGACGAGCGCTCACTTCACCGTTCTGATCCAGTGCCACGGAATAATCGCGCACAGCATTTTGCTGGCTGACAAAACCAAGGGCGACATCACGCGCTACAGCCGCCGGCTCGCGTTCAAACGGCAGGCCATAGCCGCCTCCGCCGGGGGTCTCCAGACGCACGCGCTGGCCTTTTTTCAATTTGATTCCAACCATTTTTGAGACCATCGGCGGGGTGTAATCGCCATCCTGCTGCTGGTAGGTAAATTTGTTAAGCGCCGCCGGTTTGCCACCGACAACGCCGGGGGGAGCGAATTTTCCACGTTCACCAAACAAAAAGACATCCGCGGTTTCTTCCAGCAATTCAATTTCATAGATTGCCCCAAGACCGCCACGGTGGCGTCCCGGTCCACCACTGTCAGGACGCAGGCCCCATTGGGTGAACATTACTGGATAA
>JAAEUI010000622.1 GCA_024227475.1 Paracoccaceae bacterium
ACCTGAAACCGGCGCAGATCCTTAGCGGGAAAATCTTCGCGGCCATGACCCAGGCCCGGTTGTTGTTCGCCACCTTTTTGCCGTTTGTGGCGGGGGCGTTCTTAATGCAGGGCGTCGGAGTGACTACGCTGGCTTTGATCCTGGTTCTGACGTTGATCGCCAGTTTGATCCTCATCACCGCGGCTGTTGCGCTTTCCACCCTGACCCGCAAGCGCTTTCTGAGGGTGTTGCTGATGCTCCTGTTGGCGTTGGGGTTGGTCATGGTGGTTGGGGCCAGCATGGAAATCGCGAGTGAATTGCTCCGTCGCCCGGATACGATCGCTGAATCAGAATTTTGGTTGGTGCTCATCCAGGTCGTGATTTTCTTTGGGTTCGTGGGAGTGCTTGCATTTCTCATGGGCTGCAACATGTTGGCCCACGAGGAAGAGAACCGTTCGACCAGCGTTCGGATATTGGTGAGCCTCTCCGTGCTGGTTTTCTTGGTCGCTGTGACGGTCAATGCACATTGGCCAAGTTTCAGCACCCGTCGGGATGTTGTTTTCGGCGTCACGACAATGATCATGTTTCCAGTGGGTGCTGTGTGCGCCATGTTTTGCTTCGAACCAGAACGCCTGGGCAGGCGCGTGCTCAGCACGGTTCCAAAGAATCCAAGGGTCGCTTCCCTTGTCGCCCCCTGGTTCCCCGGGGGAGGACGCGGGGTCATTTTCCTGCTGCTGCACTTGACTGTTCTGGCGGGTGGAACGTTGTTGATCGCCAACTGGCCAGGGCATCGGTTGGCCTCCCATCGTTCCTCCGCGTCGGACGGTCTGCTATCCGGTGGGGGCTATTCGATGTTGGCAGGTTTGCTCTATGTGCTGCTCTACACCTTGTTCACGATTGGTTTTCTGTATCGCTGGGCAAAAACTGCGCGTTGGCGCTACAACCTGCGAGTCGTGACCTTGTGCAGTCCCCTGTTCTATCTCTTTGTCCCTGCGGCTTTCGGGCTCCTTCTTGGGGTCAGGGAGTGGCAGAACATGCAGCACATTGGCAACCCTGGAGAGCTGATTGGAGGTTCCGAGCGAGATAGCTTCTCCGAATATGGGTATGTCGTCGTCTTGGTCTTGGCTGCATTCATTGGACTCATGATGAATGCCGGGCGCATGCTGGGCGCCCTCGAGTCGATCAGAGCGGCCAGCAAGGCGCGCGCTGCAAAGGATGAAAAGGAGGCCACCGTGACCGGCGAGTTGGCGGGCGAAACCGGCGGCGAGGTGATCGATGCCTAGCGCCGGGGATTCCAAGGGGGGGGCGTTCGTGCCCAGCGAAGAAGCTCTCGGGTTTGCAACCCGCTGGCAGCTGCACTTTGAGCACACCCCGCGGGGGGGCCAAGCCGGCGAACTCCTGGGCCGCGGAACCGGTTCCTCCATGGAGTTCCATGACCGCCGCCGCTATGAAGCGGGGGACGACGTGCGTCACATCGACTGGCGCGTGTTGGCGCGGACCGATGAACTGCTTGTACGCGTGCACCGGGAAGAGGTCGTGCCGCGC
>JAAEUI010000623.1 GCA_024227475.1 Paracoccaceae bacterium
TACAAACTTTATTTATAAAGGAGCAAAAGATGCCTTACGGATATCAGGGAAAGATTTTACACGTACATTTGACAACGGGTGAGTTGGAAGTTGAACGGCCATCTGACGAGTTCTATCGTTTTTACATGGGCGGCAGCGGCATGGCAACCCACTACGTTCTCAAGAACACACCTGCTAACGCAGACGCATTGGGGCCAGAAAACACGCTGGCATTGACAGTGGGTGTCATTACAGGGACTGCCATTTCGGGGCAAAGCAGAGTAACCTCTGTTGCCAAATCTCCCCTCACCGATGCCATTGGTGACTCGCAGGGTGGCGGTTTCTGGCCCGCCGAGCTGAAGTTTGCCGGCTTTGATGGGGTGATTGTACACGGCCGTTCTCCCAAACCAGTCTACCTCTGGCTGCACAACGGCGAAGCTGAACTGCGTGATGCCAGCCACCTCTGGGGTAAGCTCACTGGAGAAGTCGAAGACACAATTAAAGAAGAGTTGGGCGACAAGAAGATTGAAGTGCTGCAATGTGGCCCGGCAGGAGAAAATGGCGTTCGCTATGCCTCTATAATTAGTATGAAGAACCGGGCAAACGGCCGTACTGGCATGGGTGCCGTCATGGGATCCAAAAACCTCAAAGCCGTTGCCGTACGCGGCAAAAACAGACCCGCCATTGCCAATCCCGCCGCCTTCAAAGAGCTTGCCAAATGGGGCCCAGCCAACTTCGCCGACTCAGAAATCGCCGATATGGGCAAATACGGAACGGCCGACGTGCTTATGGGTCAACATAAATCAGGTGGTCTACCCACTCACAACTGGAGCAGCGGCGTCTTCGATGGCAGTGAGGCCATCAGCGGCGAAACAATGTACGACACCGTTTTGCGCGGCGCAGCCGACGGCAAACAAAACCGCCTTGGTCGCGACACATGCTACGCCTGCACCATCCGCTGCAAGCGCGTCGTAGAAATTACAGAAGGCCCCTTCCAAGCCGAACACGAATACGGCGGCCCCGAATATGAAACCCTGGCAACCTTCGGCTCCTACTGCGGCGTCTCTGACCTCAACGCCGTTTCCACCGCCAACCAGCTTTGCAACCAATACGGCATCGACACCATCTCCTGCGGCGCAACCCTCGCCTGGGCCTTCAACGCCTACGAAGAGGAAATGCTCACTGTAGCAGA
>JAAEUI010000624.1 GCA_024227475.1 Paracoccaceae bacterium
CCACTTGCGTGCAACGGCGCCCTGGCATTTGGGGCAATGCCGATTACGGCAGGAATTGTAGGCGATGGCCATGTGGGAGCAGTCGACACATTGCTCCACATGACCGCCGAGTTCTGCCGTGCGACAGCGCTCGATTGCTGACATCACCTTCAACTGCCCAAGACTTACATGGCCGGCATTGGCCTTTCGCCATGCGGCACCGTGATCGCGGAAGATGTCCGCGACCTCCAGAGCTGGTCGGACCACAATTGTGGGCCGTTATGCCGGTTTGGTCTTTTTACGTCTTGTCTTGCGTCCCGGGCCAGTCAGCGCATCAAGCGGACTTTCGATCTTGGCGATCATGCCAGTGGCGACGCGTGCGTAGCGGGCAGTCGAATCCAGCTTGCTGTGACCAAGCAGCGCCTGGATCCGACGAATATCGGTGCCGCGTTCCAAAAGATGGGTGGCAAACGAGTGGCGAAGCGAATGCAGCGTTACAGGCTTCCTGATCCCGGCCGCTTCGGCCGTCTCGTGAAAGATGCGGCTGAATTGCCGTGTCGACAATGCTCTGCCCTTGCCATAACCGGGGAAAAGCCAACGCTCTGCCATCGCTACATCCACATCATGGCGTGTTGGTCGCTCCTTCCACCATTGTCGCAGCCGGACAAGTACTTCCGGCGGCAACATCACATTGCGGTCCTTGCGGCCTTTGGCCTGGACAATGCGGATGATGCCTTGCGCACTGTCTATGTCGCCAACCCGCAGTCTGACCACCTCGCCGGCGCGCAGGCCGCAACCATAGGCCAGGCTCAACAGGACGCGGTTCTTCAACGTCTTGGCCATCGCCAACAGCTGCTTGACCTCGTCCGGGCTCAACACCTGGGGGATCTTCTGGGGTTCCCTGAGATGGTAGATCTCATTGGCAAGGTCAAGCCGCCGCATCGTCACCCGGACAAGAAACTTGACCCCGGTCATCACCCGGTTGCGGGTGATAATACTGAGACCCACTTCGCTCAAATGATGCTGGAAGGAGCGGATGTCATCCGGTGTGGCCGTCTCCGGCGACCGTCCCAGAAAAGCGGCAAACCGCTTGCAACTGTTGATGTGATAGCGTTGCGTTGCCGCCGACAGCCGCCGCCCCTCCATGTCCTCGATCATGCGCTGTCGAAGCGGGGTAACTCTACTCGTACTCATGGGAAACTCCTGAAGTTAAGGTTGAAAACACCTCAATCTTCAAACTAAACTTCCCAATTGTCAGTATCGCCCAATCACCGCCAGAATGCGTAGCTCATTCGCAACATCAAAACCGGCCGCAAATATCGCGATAGCGATTTCGTGCATTGGCACCAAGCTGCCTATCGACCTTTGTCGCAATTTGAATATCAATTGCTGTGACAAAGGTCAGGCTGTATATGGCGTGAACGTTTGGCCGCATCAACCATGGTCAATTCATCAGCATTTAAGTCCCGCCATTCATTCGTATGGCGGGATTTGCAATTAGCGCAGATATGTTGAGCAGTGGTATTGGCCATGTGATTCCAGATTTTTTCTAGTCAGGCTTTAAGTTGTTCTTTTCCCATCAAGTTGCCCCTTCGGCTGTGAATTGCGCCGGTTTCAATATGCCCCCAAGAGACCCTGAGAGCCGGCTACAGCGCCGTTTCTCCATCAGAGTCCCCCAACACCGGA
>JAAEUI010000625.1 GCA_024227475.1 Paracoccaceae bacterium
AGTGCCTGTGGCGCGAAAGTTTTTTTCGGCAGGTTTGACTATTTGCAAGGGCGCTCTCCGCCGATGTCAGTACGCTAGATTATGCTTTCTCGGGCTTCGGTTCGACAGGACAACCAGAACGAATTATAGCCCCATGCGCAAAACCTGATGTTTCAGGTTTTAGCGAGATGCTTTAGTATCGGCTTGTTTCCAATAACCTTCGAGGTGACCTGTCATGACCCAAACAAACGCCGAAAGAAGGTTGGCGGCCGTTCTGATCGCGGATGTTGTCAGTTACAGCCGCCTGACTGGGCAGGACGAAGAGGGCACCCGGCTTGCGTTGGACAGTCACCGCTTTGCCGTGATCAATCCGACGATTGGCCAGTATCAGGGGCGGATTGTGAATTTTTCGGGAGACAGCGTTCTTGTAGAATTCGCCAGCGTTGTTGCAGCCGTCAAATGCGGAATCGCGATCCAGCACGGGATCGTTGCGCGTAACAAAGATGTTCTGGAAGACAGGCAGGTTCGTTTTCGCATTGGTATTAATCTTGGCGATGTGCTGATAGACGGCGATCAAATCTACGGCGACGGAATCAATGTCGCGGCGCGGCTGGAGGCTCTGGCCGACCCAAACGGGGTTTGTATTTCAAGGGCAGTCTATGCGCAGATCGACGGGTTGGTCGAACAGACATTTGCTGACGTGGGTGCGCATCAATTCAAAAACATCAACACGCCCGTGCGCGCATACCATCACAGTGTCACATCCGTCGTATCGCCGGAAAAATCCACCTTTCGACCCTTCATCGATCTGCCGGTTGAAAAGCCAACGCGTATTACCGGAGGATGTCTGTGTGGAGCCGTGAGATACGAGATATCAGAATCAGATTTGGGAACCATGTTCTGTCATTGCCGGATGTGCCAGAAATTTTCAGGGGCGCCGATCTTAGCGGGAACAACGTTCAGAACCGAAGCGATTAAATATACAACCGGCACTCCCAAACGGTATCAATCCTCAGTGATCGCCAAGCGCGGGTTTTGCGGCGAATGTGGCAGCGCGCTGACCTATGAGGGAACCCTTGGGCTGTGGACCGAATGGACCATGATTTTTACCGCTACACTGGATCATCCGGAAGAATACCGGCCGAGCTATCATTTGGGTGTGGAAAGTGCGCTGCCCTGGCTTGAGGTGATAGACGACCTCCCCCGTACCCGCTGCGAGGATTCGCCCAGCCTTGTTCAGGCGTATAATGACGCAAAAAACCTCCGGGGATGACAGCGCCCTCTGGATCGAACCGGTTCGCTGAAGACACCCGGCAGCTATTCACGCCGTTTGCCACACTTTCGCCGCAGTAACCCGTAGAAGTGGTGCCAAATTTCCACCTAGGGTTTTAAATGCGGTTTCTGATACTGGCCTTGGCGCTAAACCTGCAATTCGTTTGTGCACAAGCAGAGGGAGTCGCCCTGCCCGGGCGCGACAATTTCGTCGGCGTTTCCCGGCTGCTGACAAATGACCTGCTGGGTGATGGGCATGACCGATGGCGCAGCGGGTCTTATTCGTTGTCGCTGACCTTTGCAGAAGCCCCCAGCGAGGCTTTGCCTTCCAACCCCGGACAACTGATGGAATACCGCCTGCGGGCAGAGGCGATTACGCCGGGTCAAATAACCGGAACCGGGCCAGACCGGCCTTATGTGGGGGTCATGGGTATTGGGGCGTTTACGCATTATCAGGCCAGTCGGCTGGACGTGAATTTTGGCGGTGAACTGGTTTTGATCGGAGAGCAAACCGGGATCGCTGACCTCCATAAAACGCTGCATGATCTGCTGGATATTCCCGCGCCGCTGGGCCAGAGCACGCAGCTTTCAAACAAAGTTATCCCGACGTTTCAGGGCGAAATCTCGCGCGGGTATCACTCTGGGAACGGCAACGCGCTGATCCGCCCCTTTGCCGAGGCGCAGGCAGGCGTTGAAACCTTCGCCCGGGTCGGCGCGGATGTGATGTTTGGCAGTGGATTTCAGGACAATTTTTTTACCCGAGACCCAAATACAGGGTTTCTGGTGACCAATGCCCGGCGCAGTCTGAGTGCCAGCACAGGGTTTGTATTTGGAGGGGACGTGGCCTATGTGGCGCATAGCAACCTGCTGCCTGACGCACTTGGGTATTCCGCCCGCAGCATCCGCCCTAGGGTGCGCGCCGGAGTGGTGCACGAGGGTGAGAACGCCGGGGTGTTTTACGGCATGACCTGGCTCGGGCGCGAGTTTGAGACGCAAAGCGAAAGCCAGATCGTTGGGTCTGTGCGGGTGAGCATCAACTTCTGATCCCGCGGCTGTTGACTCCGCTCCTTTTATCCCTATAAACCGCCTGTCCGCGAATGCGGGCGCATATTGGTGTTGGTGGCCCTTGCAAAAGGATACCTGTCGCCCTTCGGGGAGAGGACAACGCCCTTTTGAAATCGTCAGAAGGAGATCAGCCGTGACCAAACGCACGTCTGCCAAATACAAAATTGACCGCCGGATGGGTGAAAACATCTGGGGTCGTCCGAAATCCCCCGTTAACCGCCGTGAATACGGCCCCGGTGTTC
>JAAEUI010000626.1 GCA_024227475.1 Paracoccaceae bacterium
GCAGCGCGTGGCCAGCGCGTCGGAGTCGCCGCCCGACCCGAACCTGTCGAAGTCGTTGTTAAGCCTGTAGACCGAGGTACAGTGGAACAAACCGTGGCAAACACCCGCGCTGGAACTGTAAAAGCCTGTCGTAGAGCCAAGCTCAGCCCCAGTATCGGCGGCCAGATCGCGAAACTGCCGATTCGCGAGGGTGACATTGTCAAGGCCGGCCAGCTACTGCTCGAACTTTGGAACAAAGATCTGGTCGCCCAGGTCACCCTGGCGGAAAGCGAGGCCGAATCCGCGAGAGCCCGCGCAAAGGCTGCCTGCTTGACAGCCGAAATCGCTCAGCGTGAGGCCGATCGTCTACTATCACTTCAAAAAACCGGTTCAGCTTCGGAAGAAAAAGTAGATAAGGCCGTTACGGAAGGCAAGGCTCTCAGCGCCGATTGTGACGCAGCCAAGGCATTGGTTCTCATGAGCAAAGCCGGTGTCGGCGTTGCCAGGGCGAACCTGGCCCGCACCCGGCTGACTGCTCCCTTTGAAGGGGTGGTGGCTGAAATTAATGGTGAGCTAAACGAATATGTCACCCCATCACCCGTCGGTATCGTTACGCCACCGGCTGTAGACCTGATTGATGATTCCTGTTTTTATGTAGCCGCACCCATCGATGAGGTGGATGCGTCTGCCATCACTGTAGGAATGGACGCCAGGCTGACCCTGGATGCTTTCGGAGAACACCGCTTTGCCGGAAAGGTTCGTAGAATTGCCGACTTTGTGATGGACCGCGAAAAACAGGCCCGGACAGTGGATGTGGAGGTCGAATTTAGCAATCCGGTCGGTACTCATCAATTTTTGGCCGGTTACAGCGCAGATGTTGAGATCATTTTAGAGATTCGCCGCAAAATCCTCCGCATACCAACAGAAGCCGTGCTGGATGGCAAGCGCGTTTTTGTCTACCAGCCCGACAAAAAAATAATCAATGAACGGACCATTAAAAGCGGTCTCTCTAACTGGAACTATACCGAGGTTCTCTCCGGCCTTGATCAGGGTGAACTGGTCGTAATTAATGTGGATCGCAGCGGGATAAAAGATAACGCAAATGCGGTGGTCACCC
>JAAEUI010000627.1 GCA_024227475.1 Paracoccaceae bacterium
CCTCGTTGACGATAGCGCACCGTCATCCGATTGCCACAAATACCACAAACGACCCGACCCTGCAACAGGGCCGGCCCTTCACGGGCGGGACCGTGGCGGCGATCGATACCATATGCCATGGCGTTTTGGCGCAGCCTCTGATCGATCTGTTCGTACTGCTGCCAGGAAATATAACCTGGATGAGCATCGGTAATGAGCACCTGCCATCGATCTCGTGGCAACAGCTGCCACTTCTTCTTTCCATTTGGCTGTGTTTTCCATTGGCCGCGACCCCAGGCGTAGGCACCTGCATAACGAGGATTATGCAATACCAGCAGAACACGTTTTACTGCTAAAGGTCCCCAGATCAGCTTGCCTTTGTCGGCGCCGGATAAAATTCGTCTGGGAAATAAAAGTCCATGATCGCGAAAGTGTCTTGCCGTGCGATGCGCTGCTGCGGTTCGAAAAAAGGTTTCAAACAGCAGATGCAAACTTGCCTGAACCTGGCTGTCGGGATCCAAAATCACTTGTC
>JAAEUI010000628.1 GCA_024227475.1 Paracoccaceae bacterium
CTGACCAGCACGAAAGTTAGAGCGCCATCCTCAGGCAAGAAAGATATTCCGAGCGCCCGAATTTCGAGGTATTTGTAGATATTTGACCGATTGGCCGCCTAATTGGTTCTTGAATCGGGCAAAAAGGCAAAAAATGCTGGCGTATCTGAGGTATTTGTGGTTTTTGTGCGCAAACGAAAGTTGCGCGCGATGACTCAACAAATCACACATTCCCACCGGGAGCTTGAGTTGCTGGACGTGCTGCGCCGGTTTGGTGGTTCGGCGCGCAATTCCGAACTTGCCAGCACTTTGGATGTTTCGGAGGAAACCGTTCGCCGGACGGTTAAAGTGCTGTCAAAGAGCGGTTCGGTGGCACGTGTGCATGGCGGGGCCTATCTTGTCGGGACGCAAGTCGACCCCAGTTTTTTTCGCCGGATAGCGCAGAATTCCGAAGAAAAGCGGCTGATAGCAAGGGAGGCTGTCTGTTCGATTTCTGACGGTATGACCCTGTTTCTGGATGTTGGAAGCACAACGGCCTATGTCGCGGAAGAGTTACGCGTGCGCAATAATCTAACAGTTGCGACGAACTCGGTCGGGGTGGCCCGGACTCTGGTTGGGCACAACAATAATCGGGTATTCCTGCTTGGCGGTGAGATGCAGGCCGATGAACATGGCGCCTTTGGACATGTGACCGAAAGACAGGCTCGCCGCTTCGCCTATGACATTGCTGTTCTAAGCGCGGATGCACTTAATGCAAAAATGGGCTTCCTGTTTCTCAATGCGGCTGAGGCCAATCTTGCTTCAGTGATTACGGAAAATACCAACCAGACAGTGGTAGTCATGGCGCACGACAAATACAAAAGTACGGCTCCACATTGCAGTTTTAGTCCACAACAAATCAGCCAGTTATTTACCGACAAGATGCCCGAAAAAATTTTGCGCGACCAGCTTGATAGGTGGGGAATAGAAGTGCGAGTAGCCAATCAGCGTGGGCGGAATGCAAGCGAAAACTGACCCTTTGGCCACCCATGCTGCGGAGGTATTCAAGCTGGCGGGTGAAGTTGCCCGTAGATACTTCCGCGGGCGTCTGGATGTGGAATTCAAGGCTGATGAAAGCCCCGTCACCCAAGCCGACCGCGAGGTCGAGACCGTGGCTCGCAACTACCTGTTGAAGCATTTCCCCGATCACGGCATTTTTGGCGAAGAGCATGGGATCGAAGGTGCTGACCGCGATCATATGTGGATCATCGATCCGATAGATGGCACACGTTCTTTCCTTTCAGGGCAACCTCTCTTCGGCTTTTTGCTTGGGCATCTGGAGCATGGTGAGGCCGACTTTGCTGTAGTTGGAATACCGACGTTGAACGAGGTTCTCACAGGCCGAAAGGGAAAAGGCGCGACCCTGAATGGTCAACCCGTTCGTGTCTCGCGGCAAAAGGCCCTGGATCAGTCCGTTCTTTACATCAATGAAGGGGAAAAAATCTATCGGCACCATCCGGAAATTTTTTCAAGTCTTTTGAATGCCGGGCAGACCCGAAGGCTGGCCTATGACTGTTATCCGCATATGCTGGTGGCGATGGGGCATGTGGATGCCGTGATCGATTATGATCTGCAACCCTATGATTACTTGCCTGTCTCGACGGTCGTCAGTGCCTCCGGGGGCATTATGACGGATTGGCAAGGCAACGCCTTGGGCGTGAAATCAGGCACCAAAGCAACCATCACAGCAGCAACGCAGGAGCTTCATGCCGAGCTGCTTGCCCTGGTATCTGGATAGACCATGGCCATCATCAGCTTCTTTATCAGCCTCGCTGGTGCCACGATGCTCTTGCTGTTTGCGGTGCGCATGGTGCGCACCGGGATCGAACGCAGCTTCGGGGCTTCATTCCAGCGATTGTTGACGGAAAACAGGAATCTCGGCGGAGCGAGCACGACCGGCGTGATGCTGGCGGTGGTTCTGCAGAGCTCGGCAGCGGTCGCGCTCCTGGCCACCGGATTTGCCGCAAGCGGATATCTGGCCTTTCCCACGGGGCTTGCGATTGTTCTGGGGGGAGACCTTGGATCGGCACTGATCATTCAGGTGCTGTCGTTCAGGCTGGACTGGCTGGTTCCTGTGCTGCTTGCGGTTGGCGGCTGGCTGTTTGTGAAGCCCGAACAGAAGAAATGGCGTCAACTGGGGCGGATTCTGATGGGTGTTGCCCTTATCCTGATCTCGCTGCAGTTCCTCCGAGACGCGATGGACCCCATCCGGGGCAGTGCGTTTCTTCCTGCCATCGCCGATTACCTGGCCAGTGATTTTTTTACGGCCTTCATTGTGGGGGCGGTTCTGGCATTCGTGATGCACTCCAGCGTTGCTGCAATCTTGATGTGTGTAACGCTGGTACAGATTGGCGCGGTTCCCTTCGAAGCTGCGCTTTCTGTGGTGTTGGGGGCCAATTTGGGGAGTGCGTTCATTCCGATGTGGCTGACCCGAGGAATGTCGAGTGAATCAAGGCGTATCCCTGCGGCAAACCTTTTGCTGCGTGGAAGCTGGGCCCTGCTCGTGCTGCTGGCGGCCAATTTATTGTTGGGCGCCGAAATGCTAATGGTGGCCAGCGCCGGGCAATCGCTGGTGTATGCCCACATCGCGTTCAACCTGTCTTTGTTGCTTGTGGTCCTGCCCTTCTGCGGTTTGCTTGAGCCTTTGATGGAGGTGTTGTTGCCGGATTCTAACGCCTTCGTGCCGAGTGACGCTGGCTATGATTCAATAACAGTGTTGGATGACGGTGTGCTGGACAATCCTCGGTTGGCAATTGCCAGTCTCAAACGCGACCTGCTTCGAATGAATGAAATGGTTGAACAGATGTTCCGCCCTATTCTCAAGATTTATGAAACGGGTGATCTGCAGAAAATAAAAGAACTTCGGGAAAAGGACGAATTTGTTAACACGGCATTGTCAGGTATTCGGTCGTATGTTGCGGCAATGCCAAAGGAGAATTACTCCAAGCGCGAAGCCAAGGCGGTTCGTGGTCTGATGGAATTTGCAATTCGGTTGGAAACGGCTGGAGATGTTGTCTCCAAGCGGCTCACAGCGATAGCGGTAGAAAAGCACAAGAACAACGAGCGGTTTTCATCGGAGGGTTGGATTGAACTGGTGCACATGCATGAAGCCATCGGTGCCAATTTCAAACTGGCGTCCAATGTCCTGATCTCAGATGATCTGGAAAGTGCGCGGCTCCTGGTTATGGAAAAGACCGAACTCAAACGCGCTGAACGCAAGAGCCGCAAGCGCCACCTCCGCCGACTGCAGGAGGGCCGGGTTGAGAGCTTCGAATCCAGCGATACCCATCTTAGGACCCTGCGGGTTTTGCGTGACCTCAACAGCCACATTTCCGCAATTGCCTATCCGATCCTCTACCGCAATGGCCAGTTGCTCGAAACTCGCCTGATACAGGAAATGAATGTTAAGGAAGCGGCTGGGTAGAGAATGTCTAACCGGTGGCTCGAGTTGGCACCGCGCCGGGTGAAGTGGAGGATGCGGATTGAAAGACAGCCAGTTGATCGAAGGGAAGGAGATTCTCAGAAAACGTTAGACAACACCTCATAGGTGCAAGTAATAATGTTGTAGGTATAATCGATTTTTCTTGTCCAGAAAACATGCGAAACTGAAACTGTTTACACGGGGACGCAAAACTGCCCGTTATCGCATTTCCGTGCAATCCAACAGAGGAGAAATACATGAAACTGAAAGCACCCATCTTTGCTACGCTTGCGGCGGGGGCAATACTTGCCACCAGCGCAGTGGCCGAAACTGAATTGACTGTGTACACAGCGGTCGAAGCTGAAGACCTTGCTCGCTACGCAGAAACCTTTAACGCCAGCCACCCCGACATCAAAATCAACTGGGTTCGCGACTCCACCGGTATTGTCACGGCCAAACTTCTGGCTGAGCGTGATAATCCGCAGGCCGATGTGGTTTGGGGGCTTGCGGCGACTTCGCTGCTGTTGCTGAAATCTGAGGGTATGCTTGAGGGCTATGCGCCGGTCGGTGTCGAAAAGCTGGACGCCAAATTTGTGGATGGTGACAATCCTCCGGCATGGGTAGGCATGGATGCCTGGGTAGCCTCTGTTTGCTATAACACTGTAGAGGCCGAAAAGGCCGGTCTGAAGCCGCCCACATCCTGGAAAGACCTGACAGATCCTATGTACGCAGGTCATCTGATCATGCCGAACCCGAATTCGTCGGGTACCGGATTTCTGGACGTGTCCAGCTGGTTGCAGATGTTTGGCGAGGAGGGCGGCTGGGCCTACATGGATGCGCTGCATGAAAACATCGCACGTTACACGCATTCAGGTTCCAAGCCCTGTAAACTGGCCGCTGCCGGTGAAATTCCAATCGGTATTTCGTTTGCGTTTCGCGGAGCCAAATCCAAAGCCGCTGGTGCTCCTTTGGAAATTATCGTGCCAAGCGAAGGCGTAGGCTGGGACATGGAAGCAACGGCGATTGTGGCTGGCACTGCCAACTTGGAGGCTGCCAAAACTTTGGTTGATTTCACGGTAACGCTTGAAGCCAACGAGATGTACAACACCGGTTACGCCGTTGTAGCAATGCCTGGCGTTGCCAAGCCTGTTGAGCATTTCCCTGAAGGTCTGCTGGACGCCATGATCGATAACGATTTTGAATTTGCAGCCAACAATCGCGCCGCCATTCTGAGCGAGTGGCAGAGCCGATATGACGGCAAGTCTGATCCAAAATAATTGATCTTCAGACGGGGGCATTCGTGCCCCCGTCCCAATCTGTTAGGCAGACAAGGCTGCTGCTGCTAACATCATTTTTCATCCCCTTCTGGACAAGGACGATCCCCGTGAATGAGGTGACCGCCGCGGCGAACAAGTACCTGAGCATTGATAATCTGTGGAAGGCTTTTGGTGATTTTTTAGCGCTAAAGGACATTTCGCTTGATATCAACGAAGGTGAGTTTGTTTGTTTTCTGGGGCCGTCGGGTTGTGGCAAGACAACATTGCTGCGCGCAATTGCCGGGCTTGATCTGCAAACCAAAGGATCGGTAATGCAGGGGGGGGCCGATGTATCCAACCTGCCGCCTTCGGAACGTGATTTTGGGATTGTATTTCAGTCTTACGCGCTGTTTCCGAACCTGACGATTGAAAAGAACATTGCATTTGGTTTGGAAAACACTGGACGCGGCAAATCGGAAATTGTGGTGCGGGTGGCGGAACTGCTGGATCTGGTGGGATTGCCGGATCAGGGCAGCAAGTATCCCGCACAGCTGTCTGGCGGGCAACAACAGCGGATCGCGCTGGCCCGGGCGATTGCCACCAATCCGGGCCTGTTACTGCTGGATGAGCCGCTTTCTGCACTTGATGCCAAGGTGCGGGTACATCTGCGCCACGAGATAAAGGAACTGCAGCGCAAGCTGGGCGTCACCACGGTGATGGTGACCCATGACCAGGAAGAAGCCCTGTCGATGGCGGACAGGATTGTCGTGATGAACCATGGGGTGATTGAACAGGTTGGTTCACCCACAGACATTTACCGGGAACCGGCCACGTTGTTTGTGGCCGATTTTATTGGCGAGATGAACCAGATACCAGCGCAGGCGGGTGGATCCGGCAAAGTTAAGATCGGCGATGCCGAAATGAAAAGCAAACCCCATGAATTTGCCCCCGGCGCCCCGATTGTGGCGGCGATCCGGCCCGAAGATGTCATCCCACACGGGGATGGGGCGCGATCACCGGGCGCGCCTGACGTAATTACCACTGCTGAGAACGCGTTTGAGGTGACGGTAGAAGAAATGGAGTTTCTGGGTTCTTTCTGGCGGTGCCGCCTGAAAAGTGACCGCTTTGGCGACGCAGCATTGATCGCTGATTTCTCAATCAACGCGGTGCGGCGCCTGGAGTTGGGCGAGGGCAAGCAGATGACCATTGAATTGCCCGACGAGCGCCTGATGGCCTTTCCGCGCGCGGAGGGCTGATTGTGTCTGATGCAACGCTGAATACACTGCCCGAAGGTCCTAATATCAAGGGCAAGCTGAGCCGGGATGACATTATTATGCGGGCCGGGATGGGGGTAATCGCGCTCTATCTGGTTGTAACAATGGTGTTCCCGCTTTACGCGATGCTGTCGAAGTCTTTCTCGACCTATCAGTTTGATCTGGCCACCTATGAGCTGCAGGTCAGTGACGAAGAAGGTAATTTCAGCGGAGAGATTCTGAACCCTTTAAATTTAAACGCAACGCTGGGGATCTATGGTGACGACGATATGATCACCGGGTCCGACGGGCGGCTGCCTCTGACCAAACTGTTCCCGGACTTCAGTTTCCGCAGCACAGTCAAATACAAAATCCGCAACAAGGTCGAGGGTGGTCGGTTTCTTGTCGGCTCTACCTTGCATACCGAACTGGACTGGCTGGAACTTGACAGCAACACGTTCCGGCGGGCGCAAATCAGGCCGGTTAAAGCCACCGGCTTTGGCAACTTTATCAACTACTTTTCGACACCCGCCTTGTTCAACTCGATCAAGAACTCGCTGTTCATTGCGGTGATCAGTACCATTGTAACGGTGTCTCTGGCTTTCTGGTTTGCCTATGCGCTGAACCGCAGTTGTATGCGGTTCAAGGGGTTCTTCCGGCTGGTGGCTATGGCGCCTATTCTGGTGCCGTCGCTGTTGCCGGGGATTGCGCTGGTCTATCTGTTTGGCAATCAGGGGATGATCAAGGAACTGTTGTTCGGGGCTAGTATTTATGGGCCGATCGGGATTGTGATCGGGTCGGTGTTCTTTACCTTCCCGCATGCGTTCCTGATCATTTCCACAGCGCTGGCGATCTCGGACGCGCGTCTTTATGAGGCAGCGGTCAGTTTGCGCGCCAGTCCGTGGCGGACGTTCTGGACCGTCACCATTCCGGGGGCCCGTTATGGCCTGATTTCGGCGGCTTTCGTGGTGTTCAATCTGGTGATCACCGATTTTGGCTTGCCCAAGGTGATCGGCGGTCAGTTCAACGTTCTGGCAGTGGATATCTACAAACAGGTGATCGGCCAGCAGAACTTTGAAATGGGTGCTGTGGTATCAGTGGTTCTGGTGATCCCGGCCATTCTGGCCTTTGGCATCGACCGGATGGTTCAGAGCAAACAAGTGGCGTTGCTGTCGGCTCGTTCTGTACCATATCAGCCAACACCGAGTGCAAAGATGGACGGGATATTCCTGGCCTACTGCACTGGCGTCGCGCTTTTTGTTCTGGGCATGCTGGCGGTGTGCCAGTTTGCAGCCCTGATCAAATTCTGGCCTTATGACCTGAATCTGAGCCTGAACAACTATCAGTTTGACAAGATGGATGGCGGTGGCTGGGCGTCCTATTTCAACTCGATCAAGCTGGGGTTGATCACGGCGGTTGTCGGCACGTCGATTGTGTTCTTTGGGGCCTATCTGGTGGAAAAATCCAACGGCTTCAGAATTGGGCGGGCTCTGTTTCAGATGTTTGCCATGCTGCCGATGGCCATTCCGGGCATGGTGCTTGGCCTTGCTTACATCTTCTTCTTCAACAATCCTGCCAATCCGCTAAACGCGGTCTACGGCACGATGGCGATCCTTGTGATCTGCACGGTGACACACTTTTACACCGTTTCGCACCTTACCGCCGTAACCGCGCTCAAGCAGATGGACCGGGAGTTTGAGTCGGTGTCAGCTTCGCTTAAACAGCCGACATTGAAACTGTTCGGCCGCGTGACAGTGCCGGTATGCCTGCCGTCGATACTCGATATATCGATCTATCTGTTCGTGAACGCAATGACGACGGTTTCAGCTGTGGTGTTCCTTTACTCGCCAAAGACAACACTGGCATCGATTGCCGTTCTGAACATGGACGATGCCGGTGATGTTGCGCCGGCCGCTGCAATGGGAATGATGATCTTTTATACCAACGCGGCAGCCCGGATCATTCACCTGATCGCATCGCGCGGCATCCTGAAACGGACGCAGGCTTGGCGAACACAATAAAACAACAGCTTTCCTACAATACCTGAGACAGGATGATGTGGAAATCACCGCTCTAGGTGTCGGCGGAGAATCTCTTTTCAGCATGCATACTCCGAGCGGTATCCATGAAGGCCCGAACAACCCTAACGTCCCGACGTTTGGACAAATGCACAAGCGACTCATTCATGTGGATTTTTACGTCGGTTAGTTTGATTTGAGTAAACCGACTGTCGTGGACATATTCGGCTTGGGACACAAACCCGATGCCGGCCCCCGAGGCCACCACTTCGCGCACGGCTTCGCGCCCTTCCGCAACAATCGCTGGTTTTAAGGTGACCCCCTGTTTCGCCGCTTCGTCAACGAGCTTTTGTCGGGTTTTTGAACCCGTTTCTCGGAACACCAGCGCATATTTCGTGAGTTCCTTCAGCGAGAGGTTTGTCTTTGAGGCAAGCAACAAGCCATGTGCCGCAAAGGCGACAATTTCGGTGGACCCAAGATCAACCGCCGTAATATCTTTGCCTGGTGTCAAGCTTCCGACAACTCCGATATCGGCATTGTACGCACGCAGTTCTTCGATGATTTTTTCTGTGTTGCCGACTTTTAGAGAGATGGTTGTATTGGGGTAGCGCTTGCGAAAAGACCCCATCACGTCGGTCACATGGTGAGCCGAGTCGGCTATGATGCGGAGCTCACCTTCGATGGCCGAACCGGTTTGGGACAAGTACTCTTCGATCTGCTGTTCTACTTCGAAAAACTGCTTGGTCAAATGGGACAGCTGTTCACCGGTTTCCGTCAACCGGATTCTTTTACGTTCGCGATGAAACAACAGAACATCGTGGTCTTGTTCCAGTTTGCGCACCTGTTCGGAAATCGCTGGCTGGGTCAGAAAAAGCGCCTCGGCAGCACGGGAAAAACCGCCCAAAAGTGCTACGTGATGAAAGGCTTTCAGTTGGCTATGGCGCATGTGATCGGCCCCCCTGATCTTCTATAGGATATGCCTATACATCGATTGCTAATTGCAATTTCACATATGGGACCGCTTGCTGCAATGGTGTTCTTGAAAGGCAATTCGGAGATACGGAATGACAGCTCCAAGAGCGCATATTGAACCGCCGCGTTTAGGCGAGCCCTATTTGCTGACACCGGGTCCCTTGACCACATCGATCGCGGTCAAAGAGGCGATGTTACGCGACTGGGGGAGTTGGGATGACGACTTTCGCGCCATGACCAGCAAGTTGCGGGCGAAATTGCTCGAGTTGTTGGGGGAGGGGGCTGATAGTTTTGATTGCGTGCCGATGCAAGGGTCGGGCTCGTTTTCGGTTGAGGCAATGCTGGCCTCGTTCATTCCACGCGGCTGCAAGACATTGGTATTGGCGAACGGAGCGTATGGAATGCGTTCAGCGCAAACCCTGGAGTATCTTGAACGCGAACATATCGTGCTGAACAAAGGGGATTATCTGCCGCCTCGAGGGAATGAAGTGGCTCAAATTCTGGCCGATGATCCGGCTATCACCCATGTTGTTGCCATTCATTGTGAAACCTCAAGTGGGATCCTTAATCCGGTCGAAGAAATCTCGGATGCAGTTTATTCCGCCGGGCGAAAACTATTGATCGACTCGATGTCGGCGTTTGGCGCAATTGAGTTGAAGGTTGCCGATATTCGCTACGAAGCGATGGTGTCCTCGGCCAATAAATGCATAGAGGGCGTTCCTGGATTCGGTTTCATTATTGCCCGCAAAAACGAGCTGGAGGCCGCTAAAAACAACAGCCACTCGCTGAGCCTCGATGTTCACGCGCAATGGGCCCATATGAACAAAACAGGCCAATGGCGTTTTACCCCACCAACCCACGTCGTTGCTGCCTTCTTGGAAGCGCTGCGCGCGCACAAGGAAGAGGGTGGCGTAAAAGGGCGAGGTGCTCGCTATTCCAGAAACCGCGATGTGATGGTCGCGGGTATGCGCGATCTTGGGTTCGAAACCCTTCTCAAGGATCGCTGGCTCTCGCCGATCATCGTGACCTTTTTCTGTCCGGCTGATGAGAACTTCGTTTTTGACCGGTTTTACGAACTGATGAAAGAGAAGGGGTTCATCATCTATCCGGGCAAGCTGACGGCGGTCGACAGTTTCCGCATCGGCTGCATCGGGCAGATGGATGAGAACGTAATGCGGCAGGTTGTAACTGCAGCTAAAGAAACCCTGGACGAGATGGGCGTAGCAAGCGCAATTCCACCCGCTTTGGCATTGAAAGAACGCGCCAAACTGGCCGCGTGAAAAAATAGGGAATACCTCATGACCATACAAACCCCCGTTGAGGCAAACGAGCGCGTTTATCTCACGCCGAAAGTGCCGGCAGTTGCGATCTGCCTGGATGGCTGCGAGCCGGATTACTTGGACGTGGCGATTGCCAAAGGGTTGATGCCCACGCTCAAGCGCATGCGTGAAGAAGGCACCGATCGTTTGGCACATTCAGTGATCCCGTCCTTTACCAACCCTAACAACCTGTCCATCGCCACCGGATGCCCGCCAGTCGTGCACGGGATCTGCGGCAATTACCTGATCGATCCCGATACTGGCGAAGAAGTAATGATGAACGACGTGCGCTTCCTGCGCGCACCGACCGTTTTCTCTAAATTCTACGACTCGGGTGCACGGGTTGCGGTTGTGACTGCCAAGGACAAGCTGCGTGCACTGCTCGGCGCGGGTCTCAGGTTCGACGAAGGCCGTGCGATCTGCTTCAGCTCGGAAAAGTCTGATCAGGCGACCATGGCTGACAACGGCATCGACAATGCGAGCAAATGGCTGGGTATGGAAGTTCCCGAAGTCTATTCTGCCGAACTCAGCGAGTTCGCCTTTGCTGCCGGCGTAAAATTGCTCAAGGAATTCAAGCCTGACGTGATGTATTTGTCGACGACTGATTACATCCAGCACAAGTTTGCCCCCGAGCAACAGGGCGCGCTGGATTTCTATGCCATGTTCGATAATTACCTGACGCAACTCGACGAA
Organism: Paracoccaceae bacterium; assembly: GCA_024227475.1. Classification (GTDB taxonomy): domain Bacteria; phylum Pseudomonadota; class Alphaproteobacteria; order Rhodobacterales; family Rhodobacteraceae; genus Amylibacter. The sequence continues at coordinate 10,951 of JAAEUI010000628.1, forward strand.
TTGGGAGCGGCCATCGTCGTGACTGCCGACCACGGCATGAA
>JAAEUI010000629.1 GCA_024227475.1 Paracoccaceae bacterium
GATGATAGTGTCCGGCAATCTCTGTCGCTGGAATCGTCACATCCAATAACGTCGTCACCAGGGTCCAGGGACGATAGCCGGGAATCCGAACCCGCATGGCCCGCACGGTGACCTCCTCCGTTTTCCAGTGACGCCGTCCGGTAGGTGAGGGCGGGCGGCTCAGGTCTTCCAGGGATCCCTGAATGCGCGTCAAAAAACTGCCGTCCGGCAAGCGTGTCATCATGGAGAGCTTCACGGTTTTCGGGACTTTGACAATCACATCATGTCCATGCTGCTGAAGCGTCCATACCATCTCAAAAGAATAGAGCCCCGCATCAAGCAACACGAGCAGGACCACATCGCCGAGGCGTTCAAGGATGCGCCGCATCAGCGCCCGTTCCCCCGTGCGCTTCCCGCGGTACGGCGCACAGGCCAGATCCCAGATGGTGCGGGTTGAGACAATCAGCAAACTCATGAAGCGACGTTGCGGAAATGCGGCAGCGCGACCACGCGAGCCGGGTTTTCCCCAGGCGTCGCGATTGCTCTGCGTGTCCGGCATCGTGCCGGTGCCGCCATCAAAGACCCCCGATATCCGGCCATGGAAATCCGGGGTTAACGTCCCATGCTGCCCACGCAGTTTCGCCAACAGCGTCCGGAACACCGTGACGCCCACGCGTTTCCGGGCATGGCTCAAGGCACCCTTGCTGATCAAGGTGGCTGACGCTGGCAGGCAGCCCTCAAGCCACCGCCACCCTGAGAGCATCCAGTTGATCACTTTACGGCCATTCAAATCGCGTCGAATGGCGAGCATCAGCACAATCCAGATCACAAAGATCGGCGGGAGCTTGGTGCCCTTGCGAATGCTGGTCAATCCGCACTCCGCGACCGCGTCACGGATCAAGGGTTGGAGCAGGGTGCCAAAGGGCTGAAAATCAAAACTGTTCAGGGTGTGACCGTCTTGGACGGGGGATGATTCTGTCGACATGGTGTCTCTCCTTTTGGAATTGTAGGGTTATGTCATATCACTGTACATCACAGCCCGTGATATGAAACGCAGACGAATGTGCCAAGTTTTTTTTGAGACAAGAATGCTGAAGGAGCTTTTTAGGAGGGCATATCAGAGATTGTGAAAATTTACATTCAGCCGTATTGCCGTATCATCCCGTATCCTATCCTCGTAACACGTCCCGTACAATGCCTCGTGCCTGGGCATGAAAATCTTCTTTCTTATTGGCATTCGGATAGGGGACA
>JAAEUI010000630.1 GCA_024227475.1 Paracoccaceae bacterium
GGCGCCTTCTTTACGGTTACGCCGGCCGTATTGGGTAAAACACGGCACAATGACCTCGATGAAGCTGAATCCCTTGCGTTTCAACGCCTTGCGCAAGCTTTTCTGGAGCCTGAGCGTGTCGTACCCCGGCCACCGGGCAACATAGGTGGCGCCTGAGGCCGCCGCCAGGCCGACCAGATTAAAGGGGGGCTCCACGTTCCCATAAGGAGTGGTGGAAGTGATGTCGCCAAGTTGTGTCGTTGGCGCCGCCTGTCCGCCGGTCATGCCGTATACGCTGTTGTTGACGCAGATGACACTGATATCAACATTGCGCCGGGCGGCATGGATAAGGTGATTTCCCCCGATGGCTGAAATATCCCCGTCTCCGGAGAGAACAAATACTTTAATGCTCGGTTTGGCCAGTTTCAGCCCGGTGGCAAAGGGGATGGCCCTGCCATGGGTGGTATGAAAAGCAGGCGCTCTAAAACAACCACTGGATCTCCCGGTACAGCCAATGCCGGAAACGATGGCATAATCCCGGACTTTTAGGTTCTCATCCTTCAAACAGGTTGCCAGAGACGTGATGACCGTGCCGATCAAACAGCCGGCGCAGAAGACGAAACGATTCAGGTTGAGCATCTCAGCCAGGGGGTGCCCGCTTTGCTGATTCACGTCACCGGAGAAATGTTGCGGCATTATTTTGAAATCTCCTCAATCATGCGGCGGTATATCTCACTGGGTTTTAATGGCACCGGTGTCGGAACCGTTATTCCTGAAACACTGAAACGGTGTCTGAATCGCTCGACTTCCCGTATGAGCATGCCGTTATTCATTTCCGAGACGACAACCTTTTCGACCTGATGTCCAAGCTGCTCCATGAGTTCGTCGGGAAAAGGCCACAGGCTTTTCAGCCGA
>JAAEUI010000631.1 GCA_024227475.1 Paracoccaceae bacterium
CAATTGTGTTCATGTTCCCATGGCTCGTGACTTGGCTGCCATCAGTCGCATACTAAGAGCGGGGAGGCCATGACAACCGGTACATTCATCTCTGATCTGCAGGCGATTGTCGGGCACAAAAACGTGCTGACTGGCACCAGCCGTACCGCGCGGTTTCGTAAGGGGTTTAGATCGGGCCAGGGTGATGCGATTGCGGTGGTTCTGCCGATAACGCTAACCGACATGTGGCGGGTTCTGCAGGCCTGTGTTGCGGCGGGTAAGATCGTCATCATGCAGGCGGCCAATACCGGCCTGACCGAGGGCTCCACCCCGAATGGCAGCTATGATCGGGATGTTGTACTTATCAATACCCGCGCGATGAACAGCATTCAGGCGCTGGACGGGGGCAGGCAGGTCGTCAGCTTTCCCGGCGCCACGCTGTTTGCGCTGGAAAAGTTGCTGAAGCCGATGAACCGGCAGCCGCATTCGGTGATTGGGTCGTCTTGTATCGGTGCCTCGGTGGTTGGTGGTGTGTGCAACAATTCCGGTGGCTCGCTGGTGGAACGCGGACCGTCTTATACCGAACTTTCATTGTTTGCCGGGGTTTCTGAGGCTGGCGAGTTGGAGCTGGTGAACCATCTGGGAATTGACCTTGGCAATACTCCCGAAGAGATTCTGGCGCGGCTCGAGACGGGCGATTACACGCCAGAGGATATCGAAACCGACAACAAACAGGCCTCTGACACAGATTATGTGCGCCGGGTGCGCAATGTGGATGCTGATACGCCGGCGCGGTTTAACGCTGACAAGCGCCGCCTGCACGAGGCGGCGGGTTGTGCCGGTAAGCTGGCGGTATTTGCGGTGCGGCTGGACACATTCCCTCTCAACGATACCGAGCAGGTTTTCTACATTGGTACCAACGATCCCGAAAATCTGACCGAACTGCGCCGCCACATACTGAGCAATTTCGACAGTCTTCCGGTGTCGGCCGAATACATGCAGCGCGAGATTTTTGATATTTCCGAAAAATACGGCAAAGACACCGTGCTGATGATCAACCTCATGGGCACCGACAAGCTGCCGATGTTTTTTGCACTCAAGGGCGCGGTGGATGCGCGGCTGAACAAAATCCCCGGCCTGGGCAATTTCACCGATCGGTTCATGCAGTTTGCCAGTCGGTTGTGGCCACGCATCCTGCCCAAACGCCTGATGCAGTACCGGGATCGGTTCGAGCATCACCTGATCCTGACAATGCACGATGACGGGATTGCCGAGGCACAGCAGTTACTGGCACCGTTTTTTGCGGATCGTTCAGGCGATTTCTTTGCTTGCACGTCGAAGGAGGGCAAGATAGCCGGGCTGCACCGCTTTGCCGCAGCGGGGGCTGCGATCCGCTATCAGGCAATCCATTCCGGCGAAGTTGAGGATATTCTAGCGCTTGATATCGCACTCAAACGCAATGAACGGGCCTGGCTGGAAGAGTTGCCACCAGAGATTGCCGACAAACTGGTACACAAACTCTATTACGGTCATTTCCTGTGCCACGTTCTGCATCAGGATTACATCGTCAAAAAGGGTGTCGATGTGGCTGCGCTCAAGGCTGAAATGCTGGCGCTGCTTGATCGGCGGGGGGCCGAATACCCGGCTGAGCACAATGTCGGACATCTTTACCAAGCCAAGCCCGATCTGGCCGGGTTTTACCAGTCTGTTGATCCGACAAATACCATGAACCCCGGCATCGGCAAAATGTCGAAAAACCTGAACTACACGTAATCTGAGCGAAAAGGAAAGGCTCTGAAGGGTTTCTGTCCGACAACCTTACCCCTTCGTGGTGCCAGGGAAGCTGAAAATGAAAACACCCCTAGCGCCTTACACTCTCTTGCCAAGGGCTGTCTCATTTGCAAGACAGGACGAAAAATCGTCCCGACAAGATATTGATGTTGCTGCGTTTCCCGAAAACCTGTTATCTCAGGTTTTTCGCGAAATGCTTTAACCCGCCTTATTCATGAGCTCCTGGATAACCCTGTCAATCCACCCGGTCTCGTCGCCGCGAGATTGGCGCGCTTCCTTGATGAGACCCAGATTGTTTGCCGTGCTCTCCGGTTCCCAAGACTCGCGGACCAAGGCAAGCGCGCTTGATAAGTGTTCTATCGCTTCATCAGGCTGATTGTTTAGGACCTCCAGTTCCAGCAAAGTTGCATGGTCCCAGTAATCTGGCGTGGCAGTAGTTATACGTTGCGCAACGGCATATTTCACGACCGGCAGAATCTCGGCCTTACGTGCCAGGGCTGCCTTACGTCCGTCAATATCGAGCAGCGTAACCGCGTTGACGCCTGGATAGGCATCTCGCCAGTCGGCTTGAAACCCCCGGACATAGGCTTCGATGGCGAGGTTGAGGTGGCCTCGCGCGGCAATTGGGTCATTGTCCTTTGACAGAGTCCAACGATCTTTGTGAATTCGTCCGAGCAGGCCACAGGTTTCAGAGCTCGGCCCCTGATCGTCCACGACTGATTGCAGAATTTCCACAGCGTGCTTGCGGTCCGGTTCATTGTCATCGCGACCAGCCCGGCGATTTAGCGCGAATGCCAACTGCTCGCGGGCAAGTACCTGACGCTTCAATACTTCCGGGAACCTGTCATACAGGTCAATCATACCGTCCCAGTCCGACAGAGCCCGGCGAGACAAAAACAAATCAATCAGAACCCCGGCTTCGACTCCGTCAAATTCGATTCGGTCCTGGATCTCATCGAGCAGTGATTTCCCGACGTCGATCTTGGACAACCGGGCTTGCGCAATTTCAGATTTCAATGCGGCGTTGAATTGGACCCGGTCCCTGAAAGTGTCGGTCTTAAGCCTGGCAATATCCCCAGGGCGCCAATCGCCGAGTAACTCGAAGACCGGGCTGTCGATTGGGACTGATTGACGTGCGTTTTCCCTCAGCTTGATCAGCCAGTTTGTAATGTTAGTCCGCAGGGCTTCCGCCTGCTTTGTTCCGAAGCCATTGTTTGGGCCAATGTCATAGGGCACTGAACGAAGAAAATTGACATCGAATGGGATCGGTTGGTGCGAGGCGAAAATGGTC
>JAAEUI010000632.1 GCA_024227475.1 Paracoccaceae bacterium
ACCCCAGCTATTGCGATTGGTGTCCACTGAAAGCCTTCAAACAGGGTGGAAGCCATCAGCGCGACGCCTGGGAAAATGACCGTGGCGTAGCCAGCCTGAGCCGATCCCACCCGCGCGACAAGCAGAAGATACGTCGTGAAACCCACGATGGAGGCAAACACCGCGAGGTAAGTCAGGGCCAGTAAATAGGTCGTGTCGGTCGGTATAGTCAGGGGCAGGTGTGATATAGCAACGATTGCAAATAAAATTGCCGCACCGATGCCCATCCCCCATGCATTGGCAGTTACCGGCGTGATCCCAAGGCTACTATTTTGCCGTGACGCCATGTTGCCCAGTGAAAAGATCAACGTCCCCAACATCGCCCAGCCAACGCCCAGCAGGGTTTCATAGTCGAGCGAAACCGCAAAGCTTTGCCAGAAAAGAAGAACCAGACCCGTCACCCCAATGAGCGCCGCAATACCGACCCGCCCGGTGATGCGCTCGCCATAGAAAATATAGGCATTCACGGCATTGAAGATGGAAGCGAGGGAGAAGATGACCGAAACAAGCCCTGACGGGATGAGCGCTGCAGCGTTGTAGAGAGCCACAAAATTCAAGCTGAACAGGCAAAGGGCTTGCAATACAACAAATCGCCATCTGTTTGGCAGGGCGAGCCGACCGGTCATGGCCAGTCCGACCAGCAACAGAATGGCTGCCAGCAGAATGCGATAAAAGACAGACACGATGACCGGGACCGGCCCGATCTGCCATGTGATGGCTATCCAGCTCGTCCCCCAGACAAGGACAGTGACAATGAACAGTACTGCGTTACTCAAAACTAACCTCCTTGCCCTGAGATATGCGCGCGCGCCAACTGTGTCTTGCATGATCTTGCGGTAAAAAGTCATGCAGCCTTTTTCGGTACAGCGGTTTGAGTTATCAAAAACCCATGCGCCGAACAGTGACAAACTTCCTGGACCGTTCAGCCGCCCATGCTTCGGCAAGGCTGAGTTTGGGTGCAGGCCGCAGTATTGTCATCTGGGAAAACCAGAACGATCGGGTGTATTACGATGAACCCTTGGGCCATACGTTCAGCTTCTATCTTCGTGGTGGCTGTGGCACCCGCCGCCTCGATGGCGGAGCTAACTCTGGCTGGCCGGGTGCCGTGTGCGTTATGCCCGCAGGCCTTAGTTCGGATTGGGTAATCACCACCCCGATTCAGTTTGTTCATTTTTATTTTCCTGACAGTACATTGCGGGCAAGCTATGCCCGCATCCATGACTGCGATGCACGCCGATTGGATGTACCCGAAGCGACCTTCGATCAGTCTCCGGGCATCGCCCAACCACTGGCCCAAATGGCGCGTGCTGCATCAGAGGAGGATATTTTGCTGGCAGAAACCGCTGTCGCTGAGTTGATCGGCGGGTTGCCAAATGGCGCAGTTGCTTTGAAAGGCGGTCTCTCTCCCATTCAGTTGCGACGCACCGATGAGTGGATTGATGCAAACCTGGAGGGAACTATCCGTCTCGTTGATCTGGCCACGGAATCCGGATTGTCAGAGTTTCACTTTCACCGCATGTTTTGCCTCTCTCGTGGGGTGTCTCCGCACAAATGGGTTGTGATTCGCAGAATTGAGGTCGCGAAAAACCAGTTGGGCGGCTGCTGCACCATCGCCGAAATTGCAGCAGCCTGCGAGTTTGCGAGCCAAAGCCACCTGACACGCTTTTTCAAAACAGAAGTTGGCGCGACGCCTGCACACTACCGTGCGATGTTGCAAACCTGACTTGCTCTCTTAAGGAACTGGCACGGGCAAATCCGTATGGCGGCAGCGGCTTGCACCTTGAGATGCTGGAAGAGGGTTGCGATTATGCCGATGGGAATAACTTTGCCGGGGATTCGCCGCCGGTTGAGGAGTAGGAGAGGCGCATCAAGGTGGGTTGCGGCTTTTCATGCTCCGGGTCCTGCCTCGGTAACCCGCTCTGTCCGCGACAAGGAGAAATCGTATGACACCGCACCTTACAGATATCCCGACGCTTGAAACGGAACGCCTGCGCCTTCGCGCGCCGGTTGCGTCTGATTTTGAGCCGTTCGCCGGGTTCCGGATGTCGGAGCGGGCGGCGGGTGTTGGGGGGCCGTACACGCGGGTGGAGGCTTATTCTCAATTCGGGGAATTGTTTGGCCACTGGGTTCTGCGCGGTTTCGGGCGCTGGATCGTTGCTGATCGTTCCACCGATGAGCCATTTGGGGTGGTCGGGTTGTGGTATCCCGAGGGCTGGCCGGAGCCTGAGGTCGCCTGGTCTGTCTTTGCAGAGGGCGAGGGCAAGGGCATTGCTTTTGAGGCTTCGCTGGCGGCCCGCGAGTTTGCCTATTCCACTCTCGGCTGGAGCACGGCAATCAGCCTGATTCTTGAAGACAATCCCCGCTCTTTCGCGCTGGCTCGCCGTCTGGGTGCCGAATTTGAGGCCCCCTTTCAACACCCGGCACTGGGAGCGATGCAAGTCTGGCGCCATCCCGGAACGGAATAAACTGCGAAAACCGCTCCTGACGCAAAACCGTCGTTCAATCGACAGAGCCGGTGCCTTCAAAACCCGCCTTGTAGCGTCGCAAACCACGGACCAGAAAACCGGCCAGGGCGGTGACCCGGGCAGTTTTCCAAAGGTCGGTCTGGGTCGGTAACTACAACTGACTCTGAATGGCCTCAAACGGCTCGCCAGTCCGTATGCAGGCAGCGGCTTGTATCTTGAGATGCAGGAAGAGGGTTGCGACTATGTCGACGGGAATAACTTTGCTGGGGTTCACCGCCGGTTGAAGGATAGGAAATGTGGTGTCTTGCTTGGTGGCAGCTTAGTGGGTGCGGGTCAATTGATCGAGGCGCTCACAGGCTTCTTCACTATCGAACAGCATGACGATATGGTGGAACGGATTGAGCAGATTGAGGTAAACCTCCAACGCATGAACGACTACTGGAATAGCAAGAAGACCTGAACATGTCCGCGACAGAAACTCTTACCCTGCTGGCCTGTCAGATCAGCGTGCCCCCGATGACGACGACTGCGGAGCGAGACGC
>JAAEUI010000633.1 GCA_024227475.1 Paracoccaceae bacterium
CCCGGAGCAGGTGCCAGACAATGGCAGATCGGAGCGCCTGATGGTGGTGATGGATACGATCAACCGAAAGTCCAGGGCGACGGTCTACATGGCCAGAGAGGCCGGGCCTGCGGCCTATGCGATGCGGCGGGGGCATTTGTCGCCGGCGTATACGACCTGCTGGGATGACTTGCCGAAGGTTCGCTAGAAACATAAGCGAACATTCACGGCTGCTCTTTCGCACACGCTTCTTTCAACAAAAACACTTCGATATTTATCAAATCGTCTAACTGAGAAGCTGGCTTTTTGGTTTGGCTATGTACTGCAAGAAGGCCCGGGCTGTTCTTGGCGTTTGGAATGTCTTGTCAACAGCGCAAAGAAAAGCAGAACAATCAAATTGCCTCTTGCACATCTACCTACTAATAGGTGGATTAATTGGCGCATGTTTAATGACCAACAGAGGCAATCAATGAAAATCTACGATATCGAAGGCTTCCCGAACCCGCTCCGCGTTCGCATCGCTCTGGCAGAAAAAGGCGCAACAAACCAGGTGGAATTCGTCCCGGTCGATGTCATGGGCGGCGAGCACCGTTCCGAGGCGTTCAAGACGAAAAACCCGGATGCCACCGTGCCCATGCTGGAACTTGACGACGGCACCTGCATCGCCCAGTGCAATGCCATCACCGAATATATCGACGGCGTCTTTGATGGTCCGTCCCTTATGGGTACAACCCCAGCGGAGCGTGCCCGTATCGCAATGATGAATCTGCGGGCAGAAAACGGTCTGATGAATGCCGTGGGTGCCTATTTCCATCACGCGACCCCCGGGCTTGGTCCGGATCTGGAAACCTGGCAGTGTGCTGAATGGGGTAATAAACAGAAAGAAATTGCCAGCGCAACCATGGCCTATCTTGACAGCGTTCTGGCGGACAACGAGTTTCTCGCAGGCGACAGCTTCTCGGTCGCAGACATCACCGCCTTTGCCGGCCTGGGGTTTGCGGATTTCGCGAAGGTGGACATTCCCGAGTCCCTGACCAATCTCCAGGCCTGGCGCGCAAAAGTCGCAGCCCGTCCTTCAATTGCCGGGTAATCCGAAACCTTCGGATTTAATGTAAGCGCTGAAAACATGAAGGGCACAAAAGGGAGGAATAACATGGAGATCAATGCAGATTTCTCCAAACCGGTGGTTATGCATTCCGACCAGATTGAATGGCAGCCCTCGCCCATGAAAGGGGTGGAGCGGCGCATGCTGGACCGGATCGGGGACGAAGTTGCCCGCGCCACGACCATCGTGCGTTATGCGCCGGGCAGTCATTTCTCGGCGCATACCCATACCGGTGGAGAAGAATTCATCGTACTCGATGGCGTGTTCCAGGACGAGCACGGTGACTTCCCAGCGGGCAGCTATGTGCGCAACCCCCCAACCACGTCACATATTCCGGGCTCTGAAACGGGCTGCACGATATTTGTGAAACTGTGGCAGTTCGACCTGGCCGACCGCACCCAGTTCAGCAAGAATATGGAGGCCGAGCTGGGCGCCCCAGTGGGCGGCGTTGCCACCGCAAAGCTGCATGAGGACGATCGTGAGATCGTGACCTACAGCCAGCTCGATGCGGGGGCGACACTGACCTCTGAGGCGCCCGGCGGAATCGA
>JAAEUI010000634.1 GCA_024227475.1 Paracoccaceae bacterium
AAGTGCTTCAAGCTGCATCAAACTTCTCCATTATCGTGAAAATGCATGAGATCGGTTGAGATCGACAAGGTATATTTATCCGGAATGCTTCATCCGTCCAGGCTCCTGAGGGTTTACGATTGCCCGGGCCGAAAACTCCGCCAACTCACCGCGCCAGATCTGACGGCCAATACAAAAAGGCCTACCCGCGTCATCGCAGATCACCTGCTCAAGCTCAATACCGGGATGATTGGGCGTCAATCCTAGCAGCTTGCTCTCATCAGCAAGAACGGCACGCATGCGAATAAGGATGTCGCCTGAATGAGCATATGTATTGTAGTTCTGCTCAAGAAGCCGGGTGGTGGACTGGCGAAGATCGTGGTTCAGCAGATCGGGAAACTGGCTTGCGACAACCCATTCGGTTTCGATGAAGATAGCATGTCCGTTCGACCTGAACAGCCTTGTATAGCCGTAAAGCGCTTCCCCCATATTGACTGACAAGCTCTTTGCCAATTGAGCGTCAGCCTTGATCTCTTTGGCCTCGATTACCTCGATTTCCAGTTTGGTTCCGCTTGCCTGTGAAACTGCCGCAAGGCTGATCATTTTGCTGACATCATACTTCAATCGTTGCGGCGAAACGAAACGCCCCCGGCGATCCTCGCTATAGGCCAGTCCTTCGGCCTCTATTGCTTCGAGTGCGCGCCGGGCGGTCATCCGGCTGACGTTGTATTCCCTCGCAACGCCGCGTTCGGAAGGCAAGGCCGCATGCGCAGGCAGTGCACCTTCAAGAATTGGCGCGCGCAGACAATCCACGATCTGACGAAACCGCGGAGAGCGGGTTTTGGTGCTTTGTGCAGAAGTCATTGGAACTCCGGTTGGCAAACTCTTCTGTACTTAACATCTAATTTGGTATATACCAAAGCATATTTTGGTATATACCAGATGGTTTTGAGGTGGGACTTGATATGGCTTTGTTGACGCAAGATCAAAAAGATCAGTTTTGGCGCAATGGTGTACTGCTGATTGAAGATGGCATAACCCCTGGTGAAGTTGCCCGCCTGAAAGAGGTATTTTCAGATTGGGTCGAAGAAAGTCGAAATCACTCCAGTGATTATGGCGAGACACTTGACGGGCGCCTCCGTTTCGACCTGCAGCCGGGGCACAGCGCCGAAAAGCCGGCATTGCGGCGCGTTCAGTCCCCGGAAGAAGTCTCCGACGTCTTTGCCGAACTAATGCGCAACGCAAGCACCGTGGATTATTGCGCCGAGCTCATCGGCCCGGGGATCCGGTTTCACCACGGCAAGGTGAATTCCAAACTGCCGGGTTCGGCGACCGAGGTCAAATGGCACCAGGATTTCCCCTTCGAGCCAATGACCAACGATGACATGATCACCTGCCTGCTCTTCATCGACGATGTCACACTTGAAAACGGACCGCTGGAAGTGATCCCCGGCAGCCACAAGGGGCCGCTCTATCCGCATTGGCACGATGGGTTGTTCACCGGTGCGGTTGCCGATGAAATTGTTGAACGGCATCGGGACCAAATCGTCAAATGCACCGGTCGTGCCGGATCGGTCTGCCTGATGCATGCCAGTCTTCTGCATGGTTCAGCGCCCAATATGTCCGACCGGCCGCGAACATTATACATCACCACCTACTACGCCGAAGACGCAATTGAACTCAGCCCCAACCACCTGCCCAGCCGTTTTACTCATGATCTTGTCCGAGGTGAGGCCTCGGGCCGGGTGCGTTGCACCCCTTACGAATTGCGATTGCCAGCGGTTCCAAAGGCCACATCGTTCTTTGCCCAGCAAGAAGGTAATGACGTGCAACAATAACCTGGTTTACCAGAAAGGCTGAGAGCCAATGAGCAGCGCCAATCCCTCTTCCAGAATCCAGAACCTCAGTTTTGCCACTGACGGAGGATTGGGTACGCGCGCCCGGATCGGTTTGATCGTCCTGAAAACCGACCAAACCATTGAGCACGAACTGGCACAGTTACTGCGTGGCAAGGGGGTCGCGCTATACCACTCACGCATACCCAACGCGATGGAGGTAACACCCGACACGTTGCGCCAAATGGAACACGATCTTCCCCTGGCGGCAAGTCTTCTGCCCAAGCAGTTTGGATTTGATGCCATAGGCTATGCATGCACATCAGGAGCCACCATGATCGGCGAGGACCGCGTGGATCAGATCATCCAGAATGTGCATCCCGGCACAAAAACCACCAATCCGATCACCGCGTGCAAGGCAGCGCTTGCCGCACTTGGCTTAAGGCAGATCGCCTTGGTTACACCCTATGCGCCATCCGTCACGCTGGGCATGCAGGCCAACTTACAAGCGGCCGGGTTCGAAACCGGCGCGGTAGCCTCGTTCAACCAGTCGGACGATTTCACCGTTGCCAGAATATCGTCGCAAAGCATTCTTGAGGCGGTTTTGTCGATCGGTTCGCACAGCGATTGCGATGGGGTATTCGTCTCCTGTACCAGCCTGCGAACCGTTGCAATGATCAACAAGGCGGAAAGGCAACTGGGCAAGCCGGTAGTGTCCAGCAACCAGGCTCTCGCATGGCACCTGATGCGCTTGTCCGGGCACAACGACACCCCAACCACTGCCGGGCAATTATTTGCAAAGCATGTGGCACCGCAGGACTGATACATCAAATCTTCAACGGGATCAAAACACATGGCAAAGGCCCTTCCAGCGCATGTACAGGTGGTTATTATTGGCGGCGGTATTCACGGCTGCTCGACCGCTTACCACCTGGCCAGGGAAGGTTGGAAAGACGTGGTGCTATTGGAGCGAAAGCAGTTGACATGTGGCACGACGTGGCATGCTGCAGGATTGGTGGGACAACTGCAGGGCAGCCATTCCACAACTGCCTTCGCGAAATACGGGATCGAACTATTACAGGAAATCGAGGCTGAAACCGGCCAGAATCCCGGTTTCCGTCAATCTGGTTCAATCTCGATTGCGTTGAACGACGAACGTCTAGCCGAACTCAGGCGCAAGGCTGATTTCGCCAAGCTCTTCGGGGTTGAGGCCCATTACATGACTACGGCCGAAATAGAAGAACGCTGGCCCCTGATGAATCCCGATGGCGTACTGGGCGGCATCCATACGCCCAGTGACGGCTCGGCCAATCCCATCGACCTTACGATCGCACTGGCCAAAGGCGCGCGGTTACATGGCGCCACGATCAGCGAAAATGTCAGGGTTGAGGAAGTGCTGGCTGAAGGTGGCAAAGTAACCGGTGTACGCACTGATCAAGGCGTGATCGCTGCCGATTTCGTTGTCAATTGCGCTGGAATGTGGGCGCGAGAACTGGGCCAGCAGAACGGTGTGGGCGTTCCGCTGCATGCCTGTGAACATTATTATCTCGTTACAGAAACGATCCCCGATCTGCCCAAAGATCTACCGGTTCTGCGCTCCTATTGCGAAGCTACCTATTGGAAGGAGGATGCAGGCAAACTGCTGTTTGGCTTTGCGCATTTTCAGGCCAGGCCCTGGGGCATGCAAGGAATATCGGAACACTTCTGTTTTGACAGCCTGCCATTTGTCGAAGACGATGTAATGGAGGTGCTGGAACTGGCACTGAACCGGGTACCGGTCTTGCAGCACACGGGCATCCGGACCTTTTTCAACGGGCCGGAAAGCTATTCCTACGACGGGCGTTTCACATTGGGCGAGGCGCCTAACCTCAAGGGGTACTTCATTCTGGCCGGAGTGAATTCCACAGGCATTCAATCCGGCCCTGGTGCCGGCAGGGCGCTGGCCGATTGGATCATCAAAGGTCACCCGCCCATGGACCTGTCAGAGATGGACCCGGCGCGATGTGAAGAGTTCCAGACACGTGATCTTTATGTGCGTGAGCGTTGCCCGGAAACACTGGTTTTAACCTATGCGATGCACTGGCCGGGCCGCCAGCGCGAAACGGCTCGCAATCTGCGCCGCACACCATTTTATCATGCAATGAAATCTCACGGGGCCTGTTTTGCCGAGATACAGGGCTGGGAACGCCACGCCTGGTTCGCGCCTGAAGGAACAGAACCGAAATACGATTATTCATTTCATCG
>JAAEUI010000635.1 GCA_024227475.1 Paracoccaceae bacterium
AAAATATATCAGGCATTATCGGAGTAATGACGCGCTAACGCTGCCGAGAAACGCCACGCCTGCGGCAAGCAAAAGGGCGGGAATGAACGAACCGGTGGCGTCTGCAAGAGCGCCGGCGATGCTTGGCCCAATAGCCTGCCCAATCCCGCAAAAAAGCGTGGCGAATCCAAACGCCGCCGGAGCCAGTCTTGGACCAAGCACATCTCCGCAGGCGGCCGCCATGATGGCCGGGATACTCCAGGCTGAGAGACCGTATAAAATCGCTGAAAGCGTGAAACCAGGCGGCGAGGACCAAAGCGCAAACACACTAAAGGCCGCCGTATGCATCAGGTATACAATCATCAATGCCCATTTACGACCGATCATATCCGAGACGGCGCCCCAAATGACTCCGCACAGCAGACTAAACCAACCCATCAGCATGAACAGGTTCCCGGCCGCCGCCTGGGTATATCCACCCTCGGCAATCAGACGTTTGACAAAGAACGTCATGTAAATAATGTAGGAAAACCCGAAGGCAAAGTACACCATCCCTAATTGCCATACCGGTACCGAACGATACACGCGTCCCCATTGAATCGCTTTTGTTCCCTGACTGGTGGGGAGTTCTTCAGAATCCGCGCCAAAGGGTTTCAGTCCTATTTCAGAAGGCTGGTTCCTTAAAAAAACGGAACAGGCAACGGCAAGCAGCAGCGTGACGCCGCCGAAGATGAGCCAGCAGATACGCCAGCCGTTGTCACCATACGCCGATAGGAGACGAGGGGCAAGGGGACCGATAAAAATGAGCGCGAACGATGCCCCTGTCACGGCGATACCGGAGGCCAGTCCCCGCCTCTGGGTCGTGAACCATGCTGTGAGCATTCCCATGATCGCAACATTACTGGCGCCGCCGCCAATGCCCGTCAACGCCCGCCAAACCGCCACCGCAAAAAATCCCTGCGCCAGACCGGTAAAAAGCATACCCGTCCCGGTCAGAAGAAGCCCTACAGAAACCACCACCCGAGGTCCATAACGCGCTGCCAGCGCTCCACCGATTGCTGATAAAGCCAGATAGCCAATCAGATTCGCCGTTGCCAGAACCCCGGCCTGCGTGTTATCCAGTCCCAGATTCTCCTGCATGGCCGGGAGCACCACAGTGTAACCAAAACGCGCCATGCCTATTGCTCCAAACACCCCCATCGTCCCGATGGTGAGCACAACCCAGGCATAGTGAAAACGAAAAGGGAAAAATCTCATAACTGTCTCCTTATCCAAATCCAGATTCCAGAGTCTGACGATTCTGTCAACACTTCCCGAAGCAAACAGTGTGTCGTCGGGACTAAAAGCGACGCTCCAATGCGGTTTCGAGACGA
>JAAEUI010000636.1 GCA_024227475.1 Paracoccaceae bacterium
AGCGTCATCCACGCCCGCTTCGGTCAACACCACGGCCTCAATGTGCTGGGTCGCTTCATTTACGGCCAAATGCAGCTTGCGCCACGTCCGGCGTTTGCTATAGCCATGTTGCCGCACTTTCCATTCCCCTTCACCGTAGATTTTCAGACCCGTGCTGTCCACCACGATATGCGCCGCTTCTGTCCGATCAGAGGGCAGGGCCACGTTCAAGTCCGCGCTGCGTTTGCACAGCGTCGTGTAATCCGGCACCTTCACATCGACGTCCAGCAATTCCATGAGCGACTGGCCGAATCCTTGTGTCTGGCGATACGGCAACTTGAATACCGCTCGCAAGGTCAGCAGGCATTCTATCGCCCTGTCCGAATACTGTATTTGCCCGCCCCGTTGACGTGGCCCTTCCGGCTCTGGTTGCCAGCCCGCTATCACCTCTTCGTCGATCCAAACTGTGAGCGACCCACGCTGAACCAGACTCTTGTTGTACGCTGCCCAATTCCGCACGCGATACACTGCTTTTTTCTCGCGCTTGGCTGCCTGTTTTGCCTTTTTCGCACTGCCTTTTTTCTTTGTCATGTTTCTAGTACAGCTTCCCGGAAATTCGTGAACAGGTATAATGGGCGGGCCCGGATAAATTGACAAGAGAATGGAAAAGCGATGCCAACACCGCGCCCCACGGAGATTGAACTCACAGCGAGACAGGAAGTGATTCTAAAACAGATCGTACGGCGGCATACCAGCCCGCAACGGTTGGTCAAAAGGGCCACGATAGTGCTGTATGCGGCACAAGGGCAGAGCAATAGCCAAATCGCTCACCAGATGGGTATGGTCCGTAATACGGTCATGCTATGGCGAGAACGTTGGGGAAAGGCAAGTGTTGGTCTGAAGGCGCTGGAAGTAGAGGGAGCGGAAGAGAAGGCGCTGCGGGCAGCGATAGCGGGCACATTGAGTGATGCACCACGACCGGGGTCACCGGGCAAATTCAGCGCGGAGCAGGTCACGCAAATCCTGGCCTTGGCTTGTGAAGACCCACAGTTGAGCCAGCGGCCCATCAGCCATTGGAGTGCCCGTGAGTTGGCGGATGAAGCGGCACAACGGGGCATTGTGGAGCGCATTTCGCCGCAACAGGTGGACCGTTTTTTAAAATCAGGCGGCTTTGCAACCGCATCGCAACCGCTATTGGCTGAACGCCAAGCCTGAAGACCCAGTGGTGTTTGCGGAGACGGTGAAAACGGTCTGCGACCTGTATTTGAAGGCCTTCACCCTCCATAAAGCAGGGGTTCATCTCATGAGCACGGACGAAAAGACGGGGATACAAGCGCTGGAACGCAAACATCCCACCTTGCCCATGCAACCGGGTCGGGTAGCATTGCGCGAGTTTGAGTACGAACGGCACGGCACTCAAGTCTTGATGGCCAACCTGGAAGTCGCCACCGGTCAGCTTGTAGCCCCCTCCGTGTTGGCAACCCGCACTGAAGCCGATTTTGCCGCGCACATTGTCCAGACAATCGCCACCGACCCGCAGGGACAGTGGGTGTTCATCGTTGATCAACTCAACACCCATAAATCAGAGACGTTGGTGCGCCTGGTCGCTGACTGGTGTGGCATTGCTCAGGCCCTGGGGGTGAAAGGCAAACAGGGCATTCTCAAGTCCATGAAAACACGGGCGGCTTTCCTCAGTGACCCCAGCCATCGCATCCGTTTTGTTTACATCCCCAAGCATTGCTCATGGCTCAACCAGGTCGAAATTTGGTTCAGCATCCTGGTGCGCCGCTTGCTCAAACGCGCCAGTTTTTCTTCGACTGACGCACTGCGCCAGCGGTTGCTGGCCTTTATCGACTATTTCAACCGCACCCTAGCCAAGCCCTTCAAGTGGACGTATACGGGTCGTCCCCTGGCTGCTTAAACTGCTCATGGATTTCCGGGAAGCTGTACTAGCTTCCCGGTGAGCATCATTCCGTCGGACACCATATACTGGAGGTGAAACCCCGGTACGACAGCCAACGTTGATAGCATGGAGGACTTTACCAATACTCAACAATCATGAAAAAGACGCCCCACATTCGTTGATCGCCATTGTGTTTCTGTCAATCGCCA
>JAAEUI010000637.1 GCA_024227475.1 Paracoccaceae bacterium
ACAGCGCGAGCCATTGCTCATAGCTCTTCGGTGCCGGGATCATTTTCTGAGGCGAACGTCCAAGTTCACCCGACATCTGACCGGGGGCGAGGACTGATTTCAAGGATTAACGTAGACGCTGGCGCGATCCCTGCCAAGCGCGAAGCGCGCAGAAGCAGGGAGCGTGACAGCGGCGGCTAGCCAGGGTCGGCTTTCGCCTCCACGGCGGGTCAGGTGTTGGGTGCAACGCCTTGTTCTACCAGTTGTTTCCCGGCTGCCCTAGAACGCCGAAAACGTGCGCTTCCGCAAGCTGGTTGCTGCGAATTGCCCCCATTTCGGCGCAGTCGGGTTGCCGTCTTGTGAATGGCGGGACGGCGTCCGGTTGTCTTCCGGGTTTCATTGCCGGGTTGCTCCTTGGCGGACGTGAGATGGGTCTCGTTGTCCGCCGATCCTGCGTAACCGATTTGCGTTGTTGCTAGGTGGGTCGAGTTGTCGGTGGTGACCCGTTGCCAATCCGGCTTCGAATTGCGAAACCGAGCCACCTCTAGGCTCCCGATTACCGCTTCCAACCTGACATCTCCCTGATTTCTTAGGTAGAACGTCCAGTATCAGCTACCTCTGACTGATCTCTCAGGAGTTTCGAGGAATCTAGCCGCTTTGCCGGATCCCGCGCGCGCCATGAGACCATGATGGGTCAGAGGTTGGCTGC
>JAAEUI010000638.1 GCA_024227475.1 Paracoccaceae bacterium
TAACCACTGGGAATACTCAGGCCATCCCTGACGGATAGCGCGGTACGCCCACTTACGGGTTTTATCAAACAGGGTACAATTACGGCCTAGACCGTAGTCGGCAATAATTTCTTTGTCGTTCGCGGCGTTCAGGTCGAGAGAATCAGCCAGCCAGTCCAGCGTGTAGAGTTCAGGCTGCCAGACTGCAATTTTCCAGTGACCATGGTTCGGATTCTTGCAAATTAGCCCCGAATACCCCACGTCAGCGTCCAGTTTTTTACATAGCGCATTCTCTACAGCGGCGGCGTATTTCAGCGGCTTCATTTTTCCGTCGGGTGCGGTGCGTATCGAGGTTTTCAGAGCATAGAGCAGGTGGGCATGGCCGTTTTCTGGGTTGGTGATGCTCAGCGTAGGCGCGGGCGCGTTGCGGTCGCTCCAGTCAATGGCTGCACCGATGCGGTCAACGTCAAAACCAAGCCAGAACATGGCGTGAGGCTGGTTGAATTGGATGTATTTCGCCAGAATCGCGCGCTCTTTCCCCGCGATGCGTACACCAAAGTGCAGATCGTCCGAAAAATACGGCTTGTTAGGTAAGCGGTCGTTGAACAGGTCGAGGGCTGGGTTAGTCACTCACGCCTGAGCTTATGGCGGGCTGTTGTCTTGCACTGTGCATGTGCTAATATCCTTCTTAGGTTTTGTGCCTAGCCCTGATCGATCATGACTCTTCCGCCAAGTTGAATGCATGATTTATCGGGGCTTTGTTTTTTTCTGCAGTTAACGTTACACGCGAACGGCGGCTCCTGTCGAATCCTTCCGTCATAAAGCCTTAATGTGAGGCAAGTTCCTGAAAGAATTTAGGGTTGGCCTGTATGGTCGCCAGCACCTTTGCCGCCAGCCCGGTCGGATTACGCCTGCCCGTCTCCCAGCTTTTGATGGTATCGAGGCTGGTGCCGAGCACCTTCGCCATTTCATCCTGCGTCACGTTCAGCTGGGCGCGGAGAGCCTTCACGTCAGCCAGTTCGTAGCGCGTGACGCGGGCAGGCGCTTTAACGCCGTGTTTGATCTCGACGGCTTCTTCGAGTGACGCTTTCAGTTCGTCAAAAAAACTCATGCTACACCTCGTATTTCAGTAGTTTCGTCAGCTTTTTCAGATCGGCTTTTTCGGCGTCCGTCAGGCTGTCTTTGGTGCTTTTCGGGTAGGCCATCACCAGATAGATAATTTCCTCGGTGGCCAGAAAGTAAATCACCCGAGCACTGCCGCTTTTCCCCTGAGTGCCGGTCGCCATTCTTATTTTTCGCAGCCCGCCGGTTTGCCTGATGAGGTCACCTTTGTCCGGTGATTCAATAAGCGATTTCTGGAGCTCTTTGAGCTCGTCGTCCGTGGCGATTTGCTTTATCTGACGGGTAAACATCGGCGTTTCGATAAACTCTATCGCATGGCTCACTGTGTCATTCCCTTTGTACTATTAATGTACATTGTACACCAAGATGATATTGCGTCTACGTGGGTCATCCCGCATGACCGGTGCTAAAGCGTCGGACCGTGATAGCGGGTCTGCTGCTTTTCCAGTTTCAGCTGGTGTTCGTGCTGTTTTACGAGCGCATTAACCGGCTGACATTGTTGCTCAAGCCCTCGACCTGACCGCGCAAGCTGTTCACCTGATTGCTCAAGTGCTGACAAGCCCTGTCGCTGCGGTTCAGTGCCTGCGAGGTAGTCTCGAACATGTGCTGCAAACTGCTGTAGCTTTCCTGCCACGCCTGATGCTGTTGTTCGTAGCTTGCCTGTAAGCTCTCTAAGGCGCTCAGAAGCTGTTTTTCCATTTCGGTCATGGTTTTCTATGTCCTGTGGGTCAAATTCGTTCAGGGGCTTTTCTGTGCGTTCTGGTGGGGTTATTTCGCGGTGTACTTCATCACCGTATTGCCCGCCGTTGAGGTGTAGGTTTCCACGCCGTGCGCCTTCACCGGCAGCACTACCAGATAGCCGTTCTTCTGGCTGTCGTCGCTGTAGATCGTTACCCCCGCCCCACTTTTCGCTTTCAGGCTCGCCAACTGCTGGCTGTAGCCGTCGATATCGCTCAGGCGTGAGCTGATGATCTTCCCCTGAAACCAGATTATCCCGCTCAGGATGCCAATCAGGAGCGCAGCGCAGATCACTATCCAGACCAGCGCGGTGGTGGTGGTCGCTCTGATCATGCCCGTCAGCCTGCCGTTCTGTTCGCGGATAGCGTTGCTGATGCTCTGCGAGCTTGATTGCAGTTCCGCGCTGATAGACGTTTCCAGCCTCCCGAACTCGCGCTTCACGCTCTGCTCGGTATCCTGCGCTTGCTGCTTCGATTTCTCCTCGAAGCCCTTCGCCAAATTTAAAATCTCGCTCATAAATCATTCCTTTCAGCCGGATGTTTCTGCCGCCGGACGGGTCGGCAATACTGATGCTGCTTTTGGTTTCCCTCGCAACGGTGAGACCAATGCTTTCGAGCTGAGCCACCACGTCCTGCCGGCTGCGTATCGCGCCTTGTGCCATCAGGTTCATCAGGCCGGTCGTCAGCCTTTCCGCTGCCTGCTGTTTGTCACGAGGCAGGTCGCTGGCCTGTGTCAGCGGGCGACGATAGGCGGGGTCATTGGGGTCACGCAGTCCGAGCCGGTCGTTAGTCAGCGTCTGCCAGGCGTTTACCCTGGGACGGTCGGCGCGGTCGAAATAGGGTTGCAGACGTTTCCCTCTCTGTAACTCGATGTTGGGGATCACGAAGTTCAGCTCGAGGCGGCCTTTGTCCTGATGCTCAACCCAAAGACAGGCGTACTGGTCTTTATCGAGACCGGTCATCAGTGTCTGTTCCCATTCGTCCATCAGCCGTGCCTTTTCAGTGTCGGCAATATCGGCCTCCTGAAAAGACAACACACCAGACGTGTAACCGCGGGCAAAGTCGCAGCCGTCAATCAGTTCGCGGGTGCGTTCGGCGTCTCCCCGCAGCACTCGTGCATCGTCACGCTGGCGATCTTTGCCCAGCAGGTAATCAACGGGACCACTACCCGAACCGGCGCCGCGTGAATGAATTTTAACGATCACGGTGTTGCTCCAGCAGCTCACCGAGCTGGCGGTCGAGGCTGTTTAACACCGCAAGCAGGGAAACGCGCTCAGTAGGGTTCAGTCCGTCGAGCTGGTTAAGGCGGCGGGCGATCTGGTTGAGGTTGTTGCCGA
>JAAEUI010000639.1 GCA_024227475.1 Paracoccaceae bacterium
AGGACGTATCCTGCATCATGTCGCGTGTCATCAGGCCGGTGCGGTACAGCGCTTCTATCATCGGACCCTGCATGTTGAGCCCGTCCGGGTTGCGGTTGATCTCGGCCTTGCCGATGCGCATCAGATCGGCGCTTTCTGCCATGGTGCGCCGGGTGCCGGTTTCAATTTCAAAAGCTTCCCAGGTCAGATTGTGCAATTGTTCAACCTGTGTACGGCCAGTGACGATGGTGGCAAAACTGTGCAGCTCTTTCGCGGTATTGGCGGGCAGCGGAGTGTTTTCAAAGGGCTCACGGCAAGTACGGCGGTGCTGGATTTGTGCGGCCAGCGGGTCTCCCGAGCCCCCCTTGTGGAAAACGGCGCGGGCGACTGCGCCATCGTCACCGTCCGGGAACAAAGTTGTTTCGACCCGGTAGCCGTCTGCTGAAGCGGCGATCACCATCAGCTCGACAAAGCAGCCAAGGCCGATGAACAGCTGGCGGTGGAACGGGTCGGTTTCGGGCAGATCCCGGGTTTTGTCGCGGTGCAGGATTACGGTGTCATCGCCCATAAGTTCCACCAGCCAGGGCTGGCGGTTGTGCGGATTGGGGGCCAGCAGGGCATGCGCCAGCGCCCGTTTGCGCGGTTCGGTGTAGCTGGCGGCGTTTTCCCAGGGGGCAAGAGCCTTGCCCGGTGTCCGGGTCAGCGCAAACCCGGTGGTTCCGGCGGCGGCAACGATAGTGCCCCCACCAATCAGCTTGAGAAATTTTCTGCGGGTTGTCATGGTGGATCTCCTGGTAGTACGATTTCGTACTTAATAATGTACGAAATCGTACTATGTCAAGCCACCTGACTAAGATTATTGAATTTCGCTGGGTTTCGTTCCTAAATGCCGCATGGAGTTGATGAATGCCCTCAACCGGTTTGACGGCAAAACCACTACCGAACTGAAAGAGGCGCTGCCGCTGGCCGCCGAGCCGGATCAGGCTGTTACCCTCATGCATGCCTGTTGGTCAGAGGAGCCGCGCCTTGCTGTGGCGGCAACCTGGGTTGTAAAAGCACTGGTTGAAGAAGGGAAGGGTGCGCATCTGGATTTGGCAGCATTGTTCGCGGTGCTGGAATCCGCGGATCACTGGGAAGTGCAGCTACATCTGCTGCAGGTTGTGCAATACGCTCCTGAAGCCGCTGTGGACCAAGTGGCAGCGGTGCGGCGCCTGCTTGGGGCGAAGAAAACCCTGATACGGGTCTGGGCGTTGGACGCCTTTGTCCGCATTGCAAGAGTACGGGGCGAGTTGCGGGATGAAGCGCGGGCGATGGTCTCTGCCGGTTTGAATGACAAAGCCGCCTCAATGCGGGCCCGGTGCCGAAACCTGCAAGGCATGGATCCGTGACTTAGCCCGGCGAGTAAAGCCGCCGCATATCCGGGCCTTCGGTCAGGTGCATATGCACCCAGATATAGCAATGCTGGAACAGCGCCACGATCAGCGCGTTCCAAGAACCAAACAGCAAGGCAATGCCCCAGAGGCCGAGAAAAACAATTCCGTACATCGCGTTGTTGGTGTAGCGGAACATGCCTTGTTTCACCGTCGGCATGGCGATTACCTCGTTGCGAAAATGGTCGGCCCCGAGTGCACGGAAAATCGTGAAATATTTAATGACTGAATGCATGGTCACAATGGCAAGGATCACCAGAACCGCACCGACAATCACTTCGATTCCGCGCCAGTTGGTAATCCGGTAGGGATCAAGCCACGCGGCCGCGAGAATAGTCAGTGGTCGGGAGGCGAGCAGAGGTAGGAAAATGGCGCCCCAGACCTTTATGTCATTGGCACCAAACAGTTTGGTCATGAAACCGGTATAAAGCTGCAGGCGAAACACGACGGCAACCATCACCTGATGAACCACGGCAAGAAGGATGGAGGCCATCGCCCAGTCATTAGAGTCCCAGCCCAGAAAAGTGGGATCTGAAAACGCCGGCATCAGCAGGGAATGCGCCCCGAACACCATCAGGATGATCAGACCGAGATGCAGCAACTGGCCTTCCCAGATATCCTTGATGCTGCATTCGGCGCGGATTTTTTCGAGCGTTATCATCGGGGGGTCTCCGGGTTTCTCCGCTAGTATAACCCTCAACCCGAACAGATTAGCAACCTCATTACATGGTATGTCCGGGGCAATCTTGCGCTGCAGCCAGTTCATCCGAGTGAATCAGGTGACGACGCCGCAGAGAATTGCTTCCTTACCACCCCTTGCACCGTCCCATCCAGCGCCCTATCTTTAATTGCAAGGCTTGCACCCAGGCGTGCCTCTTTTGGGCGCCACATTCCGTCGCAAGTGCTTATTAAAAGGAGAAGACCCATGAACTTGGAGAAGTTCACAGAACGGTCTCGCGGTATGATTCAGGCCGCTCAGACCATCGCCATGCGCGAAGATCACCAGCGTTTCACACCCGAGCACATGCTAAAAGCCCTCATTGACGACGAAGAGGGGCTGGCTGCCAATCTGATCAAAGCCTCCGGTGGCAATCCCGGGCTGGTTTTGCAGGAAGTTGATGCGGCCTTGGCGAAAATGCCGAAAGTGTCGGGCGACGCGGGGCAGATTTATATGGACGGGCAGACCGCCAAGGTTTTTGCCGAGGCTGAGAAGCTGGCAAAAAAGGCCAGTGACAGTTTCGTGCCGGTTGAGCGGATGCTGACGGCGCTGTGTATCGTAAAATCGGACGCGCAGAAAATCCTGAAGGACGCCGGTGTTTCGGCTCAGAACCTGAACGCCGCGATCAACGACGTCCGCAAAGGGCGAACCGCAGACAGCGCCAGTGCTGAGGGTAATTATGATGCGCTGAAGAAATACGCGCGGGATCTGACCGAGGCCGCCGCGGACGGCAAGATCGACCCAATCATCGGGCGGGACGAAGAAATTCGCCGCGCCATGCAGGTGCTGAGCCGCCGCACCAAGAACAATCCAGTGCTGATCGGCGAACCCGGTGTTGGTAAGACCGCGATTGCTGAAGGTCTGGCCCTGCGCATCATCAATGGTGACGTGCCCGAGAGTCTGGAAAACAAGAAACTGATGGCACTTGACATGGGCGCGCTGATTGCCGGCGCCAAATACCGCGGTGAATTCGAGGAACGGCTGAAAGGCGTGCTGACCGAAGTGACCGAGGCAGCGGGTGAAATCATCCTGTTTATCGACGAAATGCACACATTGGTTGGGGCCGGTAAATCAGAAGGTTCCATGGACGCCAGCAACCTGCTGAAACCCGCCCTTGCGCGCGGTGAATTGCATTGTGTTGGCGCGACCACGCTCGATGAATACCGCAAGCATGTCGAAAAGGACGCGGCACTGGCGCGACGTTTCCAGCCGGTGCTAGTCGCTGAGCCGACCGTTGAGGATACCATTTCGATACTGCGGGGCATCAAAGAGAAGTACGAGCTGCACCACGGTATCCGGATTTCGGACAGTTCATTGGTGTCGGCTGCGACACTCAGCCACCGCTACATTTCAGACCGTTTCCTGCCGGACAAGGCCATCGACCTGATGGATGAAGCCGCCAGCCGGTTGCGCATGGAAGTGGATAGCAAGCCGGAGGAACTTGACGCGATCGATCGCGAATTGCTGCAAAAGCAGATCGAGGCCGAGGCGCTGAAGCTTGAAAAAGACGACGCCTCCAAAGATCGGCTGGAAACTATTGAAAAGGAACTGGCGGACCTGCAGGAGCAATCCAGCGAAATGACCGCAAAATGGCAGTCTGAACGCGACAAGCTGGCCAGTGCCCGGGACATCAAGGAGGAACTGGATCAAACGCGTGCGGAGTTTGAAATCGCATCCCGGGAAGGCAATCTGCAGCGCGCCGGTGAACTGCGGTTTGCGGTGATTCCGGCTCTGGAAAAGCGACTGGCAGAAGCCGAGAAGGAGGACGACGACGTGATGGTGGAAGAGGCCGTGAGGCCCGAACACATCGCTTCGGTCGTCGAACGCTGGACCGGTATTCCGGTGGACAAAATGCTGGAAGGAGAGCGTGACAAGCTGCTGCGCATGGAAGCAGAGATCGGCAAGCGGGTGATCGGCCAGTTTGATGCCGTGACTGCCGTATCAAACGCCGTGCGCCGGGCGCGCGCTGGCCTGAGTGATCCGAACCGGCCGCAAGGTTCGTTCCTGTTTCTGGGGCCGACCGGGGTGGGCAAAACCGAGCTGACCAAGGCTCTGGCTGAATTCCTGTTTGATGACGACAGCGCGATGGTGCGGATCGACATGTCAGAATATATGGAGAAACACGCTGTTGCCCGCCTGATCGGCGCGCCTCCGGGTTACGTTGGCTATGACGAAGGTGGCTCGCTGACCGAGGCAGTGCGCCGTCGCCCCTATCAGGTTGTGCTGTTTGACGAAGTCGAAAAGGCGCACCCGGATGTGTTCAACGTGCTGTTGCAGGTGCTTGATGACGGCGTGCTGACAGATGGTCAGGGCCGAACCGTGGATTTCAAACAAACGCTGATTATCCTCACCTCCAACCTTGGCTCACAGGCGCTCAGTCAACTGCCCGATGGGGCCGACAGCGACGCTGCCAAGGCGGACGTGATGCAGGCTGTACAGGCGCATTTCCGCCCTGAGTTCCTGAACCGGCTCGATGAAATCGTGCTGTTTGACCGGCTGAGCCGGGAAAACATGGACGGTATTGTCGATATCCAGTTGGCCATTCTTGGCAAACGCCTGGCGGGGAGAAAGATCACGCTTGATATTGACGAGGTGGCACAGACCTGGCTGGCCGATCAGGGCTATGATCCGGTCTACGGCGCAAGGCCGCTGAAACGGGTGATCCAGAAATCGTTGCAGGATCAACTGGCCGAACTGCTGCTCAACGGCGATGTGCTGGATGGCTCCACGGTGACGGTAACTGCGGATGTTGGCGGGTTGGTGATTGACGGCAAGCACAAGCCGGACAAAAAACCGGCAGCAGCAACCGTGCATTAACAAACCTGACACCTTCCCGGTTGCGGGGAGGTGTTTGAAAGCAGGACCCAGATATGCGCTGGATTATGCGGTTATTTTTGTTTCTGGTGTTTCGTCTGGCGCTGGTCTTCTGGCCGGTAGCACTGGCGGCGGTTTGGTTTATCTACGTGCAGTATTTGTAAAGCGCGTTTCGAATTAATATCAATCAGGTTGAACGAAAATGCCGATTGAGAGGCGCTAGAGAGTTTCGGGTTAGCCCGGTGTCAGGGCAGGCTTAGCTTGGCGGTCCTTCCGCCGTCCACCGTGTATATCTGGCCGGTAATGAAGGCCGCCCCATCTGACGCCAGAAACACCACCAATGCCCCGACTTCTTCCGGCAAACCGGTGCGCCCCGCCGGATGGATTTTGCCGATTTCACGCCGGAATGCCGCCGGATCGCCAAGCGACTCGATGAAGTCCAAGTTCAAGTCAGTATCGATCCAGCCCGGTGCCACCGCGTTACAGCGCACGCCATCTGGGCCATGATCCACGGCGACCGCGCGGGTCAACCCGTGCAGGCCTGCTTTGGAGGCGCAATAGGCCGGGTGGCGGGGGTTAGACCCCAGACCTTCTATGGACCCAACATTCACAATCGCCCCGCCGTCTTTCAGATGCGGCAACGCATATTTGATCAGCAGAAAAGGCGCGGTGAGATTGACCATCAGGGTAGCATCCCACTGGTCCGGGGGCGTTTCCTCTGCCGTACCCTCAAACATGATACCGGCGTTGTTGATCAGGACGTCGAGTTGCCCGGCGCGGCCGATCACTTCGGAAATCACGGTTTTAGGTGCGGTTGGGTCGGTGAAATCTGCACTCACGGTCTCAAAGCCGTCCGCTGGCCCGCGTTGCGCTGTGATAACCTTTGCCCCTCTTGCGGCCAGCATTTCAGCACAGGCTAGCCCGATGCCGCTGCGCCCGCCGGTGACAAGTGCTACTTTCCCTTCAAAATCGCTCATCCGACCGGCTTACCTCCGTTCACTTCCAACAACGCCCCGCACATGTAGCGTGCATCGTCAGAGGCCAGAAAGGCCACCACGTCCGCGATGTCTTCAGGTTTGGCAATTCGCCCCAGTGGGACGGTCTGATCCAAGTCGGTAATCGCGGTTTCCGGGTCGAAGCCGCGTATGGCGAAACCGGTGCGCAGCATCGGCGTATCAACCTCATTCGGGCAGACCGCATTCACCCGGATACCCTGATGCGCGTGATCCCGCCCCAGGCATTGGGTCAGCGACGCAACCGCCGCCTTGGACATCACATAAAGTGGATGGTCCGGCCCCGGATGCACCCCCCAGCAAGAGGCGGTGTTGATGATGGCCCCGCCGCCGCCTGCGGCCATGATTGGAATTGTCGCGCGACAAATCCGCACCGGCGCCTCGACGTTGATCGCCAGGGTCCGGGCAAGGTCTGTGTCGGTTGCCTCGGTGATTTTGCCACGGGTGATAATGCCGGCGTTGTTGGCCAGAATATCCAACCCGCCCAGGATTTCTGCTGCCCGGGCTGGTAAAGTGTCGCAAAAATCCCGCTCCGTCAGATCGCCGATGATATCAACCGCTCCCTCGCGGTCGGTTCCAACGACAGTCGCGCCTTCTGCCCTTAGCCGTGCGACAATGGCCTGTCCGATCCCTCCGGATGCCCCCGTAACCAGCGCCTTTCGCCCCTCTAGTTTCAAATTGAAACCTCGTATTTTATCGGCAACCGAATTGCGCTGGTGTTACCGCTGTCAGGCAGCCACGTAGCGGGTGAATCATATGCTACGGTTTTGAAAGTGGCCGCCAACGCCCGCAGAGCCGCTGCAATGTCTGTGCGGGCGACGAGATGCCCGATACAGTGATGTGCCCCGCCACCAAAACCAAAGTGTTTTTTGCGTACGGCGGTGATATCGAATGCGCCATCTGCCCCAATACTCGGGTCCCGCGCCGAAGCGTGCACCAGCAAGTGCAGCACGGTGCCCCGCGGGATTATTGTGTCGTTGAACGCGATATCCTCGGTTGCCTCACGGGTTACCCAGGTAGTCGCTGGCCGCGCCCGGATCATTTCATCAACCGCGTTCAGCGAAGTCTCTGGCTTGCTGCGCAAGATTCGCCATTGCCCGGGATGATCGATGAAAAGAGATAGACCAAGCCCCAAAAGCGAACGTGTCGTATCAACGCCGCCAAAAATCGATATGACGACAAGATCAAGTAGTTCCAGCTCGGAACTCCCGCCGTTTTTTTCAAACCGGGCGACCAGTCTCGCGACGTAGCTATCGCTGTCCTTACCGGATCGGACTTTACCGATCAACTCGTCCGACAACTCAAGCAGCCGCTCGTAAGCCGCATTAATAATCGGTTCATGCGATTTGCATTCAACGCCCATCGCCAGCCCTAGTTCGGATGCGTCATGCGAAATCCGCGGCCAGTCGCTGCGGTCCATTCCCAAAAGGGTTGTGATCGCCTGACCAGCAAACGGCACCGCGAAATCCTGTTGGAATTCGCAGGTGGTTCGGGTGCGTAATTCGGTGCACAGACACTCGGCAATGTCTTCAAATGTGGACTTCAGGCTGAGCACGTAATCTTCGTGCAGCGCCGAAATCACCAACTCTCGCAGCCGCTGGTGGGCGTCGCCTTCAATGCCAATAATGCTGTCTTTCCAGAACCTTGCAAACGAACCCGTCAGGCCATTGGTATCCGTCCAGTTGTGGCTTCCCTGGCGAAACCGCCGGTCTCGCAGGATTTCCCCAACCTCTCGCCAGCGCAACACTGCCAGCCCGTAGGGCGTGCGGGCGCACCAGCTTTGATCCCGTGCGGCACTGACTTCCGGTCCCCGGGTTGAAAACGCCGGGTCCGCCAGATTGAGGTAGGGCATGAGATCAAGGCCAGTCAAACTATCCTCCAAAAGAGGCCACCGGCGCACCGAATAGGCTCTCTTCCGGGATGATGCCGAGCCCCGGTCCTTTTGGCAAGTGAACATGCCCTTCTACCACTTGCACCGGATTCTCCGGGTCATAACTGGCTTCGATATAGGGTGTGGAAAGCCATACGCCCTCCAGCAAGCGCGGATCCACTGTGGCCCCGATATGCGCCTGCGCCGCCGCCGCAATATCCCCGCCCCAGGCATCATCGCAGGTGTGGGGCAGGTTGCGCGCCGCGCAGATGTCTCGCACGGTGGTCATGCGCTGCAAGCCACCCACACGTTGCACTTTCATGCCGAAGCCATCCACCAGCCCGGCACCAATGACGCGCAGGATGGTGGAAATATCCACCGTGTTTTCGTCCAGATAGATCGGATGCCGAATGAGGGGGCGGATGGCAGCCACCTCCTCAATGGTATTGCAGGGTTGTTCCAGCACAAATGGAATGTCGGCGCAGACCCGGCTGAGCGTGATCGCATCATGCTGTGTCATGCCCCGGTTGGCATCCACAGCCAGCCGGGTGCCCATTGCCTGCACTTTCTCCCAGACCTTGCGCACGGTTTCGATATCCTGCTCAACCGCTCGTCCGCCCGCCTTGACCTGCAGCCGAACATAACCCTCGGCAGCCTTTTCAGCGGCCAGCCGGGCAATCTCATCGGGTTCCCCGATACCGGTGGCGAAATAGGAGATCATCCTGTTGCTCACCGCACCACCGAGCAGATCACAGACCGGCACTCCCAGATGTTTTCCGAGCAGATCATGACCGGCAATATCCACCGCCGACTTTGCGTAATTGTGCCCGTGCAGCGCGCCGTCCATTGCCCGGTGCAGGCTCAGCGGCAGCACCTCCGCCCCGATCAGCGCCTCGCCCATTTCCTCTAACGCAGCCAGGGCCCCACCGGCATGGCTTTGCCAGTACAAAGGCCCGACCGGGCAAACCTCGCCCCAGCCTTCCAGCCCGGAATCCGAGACCAGTCGCACCAGGGTGGTTTTCAGCGACCAGACCTGCTGGCCTGACATGGTATACGGGCCGTCTTTGACCGGCAGGCCCTTCTGATAAACCTGTATTTCCGCAATACGCATGATCAAAACTCCTGGTTCAGCGCCTCCATCTCCGGAATCTCCCGTTCGCGCCGGGCAATGTACTCACGTAACGCCTCATCAACCCCCGGATCAAGCTTGGGTTCCTGATATTCGCCCAGCAGCTTGCGCACGTACCGCGCCGCCCGCTCTGGTGTCTCCAGACTGCCTTCGGCAGCCCATTGCTCAACCGAGTTGTTGTCAAGCAGCTCCGGCATGAAATAGGCCCGCTGGAAATTTTCCAAAGTGTGCGGATGCCCAAGGTAATGCCCGCCTGGGCCAACATCGCGCACCGCTGCCATTGCTTCGTCGAAATCATCCCAACGGATGCCCTCGGCCATGCGATACCCCATGGCGCATTGTTCGGCGTCGACAACGAATTTGGCCATCGACGTGTGCATTCCGGCCTCGTTCCAACCCGCCGAATGCCACAGATAGTTGGCTCCGGAATGCAGCACGGCAGACAGGGTTGTGGCGCTTTCATATCCTGCTTGGGCATCAAAGGTTTTGGCTCCCGCCGCCGCGCTGGTGGTGCGCCATGGAACGCCATAAAACCGCGCCATCTGCCCGATCATGAAATTCATCAGGCTGATCTCTGGCGTTCCGGCCATCGGCGCCCCGGATTTCATCGAAATGGTTGCCAGAAAATGTCCGTAAATCGCCGGGCAACCTCGTTGAATCACCTGCGTATAGGCCAGCGCTGATAATGCTTCGGCATTCAGCTGCGCAACAGTAGGTGCGACCGAGGCAGGTGTATTTGCCCCACCCAATACAAAGGGCGAGCACAACACAGGCTGGTTGCGCCTGCAAAAGGCTCGCATGGCACCGAGCATGGTCTCATCCCAGACCAGCGGCGAGTTGGCATTGCAATTGCCGGTTACCATCGGATGGGTGTCGATGAAGCCTTCGCCAAACAGGATGTCGCACATGTCCATCACGTCCTGGCCGTTTTTACCACTGGTCGTCATGCCCATGAACATCTTGTCAGAGTGTTTCATCGAACTGTAGGTGATGCGTAAATGCCGGTGGCTGATCGCATGGTCCATGGGTTCGACTATGTGGTGGGCAGTCGAGTGCAACACCGGCAGCATGTGGCTGAGTTTGTGGAAGTCGGCTAGGTCGGCCAAGGTCGGGCTGCGGCGTTTGAAATCGAGGTCTTCCATAAAGGGGGCACCGGTGAACGGCACGAACACACAATGCCTGCCCCCCAGCCGGACATTCTTTCCCGGATCACGCGCGTGATAGGTGAATTCAGCCGGAATGGTGGCAATCAATTCCCGAACCAGCGCACGGTCCAGATGCACGGTTTCACCACGCACATCCGCACCGGCTTGACGCCAATCCTCCAGCGCCACGTCATCGCGGAACACAATACCGACATCTTCCAGAATCGCCATGGATGCGTCGTCAATTCGCGCCACCTGATCCGCATCCATCGGCTCACAAAGCGGCAGGTTTCGCTTCAATCCCGGCAACATTGTGAAATCCGGGGTGGTGCGCAGCGCTCGCCGCGCCGACCGCCCGCCGCCACGCACCCGTTTTTCCAGAACTTCCGCCATCTTGCTCTCCCGTTTTTCTCTGGGGTCGAGTGTTGCAGCACATTCACTCCGATGCCGTGAGAATCGCGGTATTTCAATGCAGATTGCGACATGTGTCGAAAATGGACATACGAATAATTCCTGTGTTTTTCCGCGATCCGGCTCTTTAGGCTTGAGTGATGCATAAACGACGCCATATGTTCTTAAGAAAACCGCAACGCATTTAGGTCATTTTTTTGCTTAATTTCATCAATTAGAAACGCGCTATGAAACTGTCATCCTTCCTGCTTGCCGGTCTGTTTCTCCTGAACGGATGCACCGAATCCGCACCGCCGGACAAAAGTGCCCGGATATTGGCGATGGGCGATTCCATGATGGCCTTCCACGGCGCATCAAGTCGTGCGGTTTCTGATGTTGTCGAACGGCAGTTGGGTGAACCGGTGGTGGACCGCTCCGTGATCGGTGCGAGGATCATCTACAACCTGCCGATTTCAGGCGCTGCGGGTCTCAGCATCCCGCAGCAGTACCGGGACGGAAACTGGAACTGGATCATCGTAAACGGCGGGGGCAATGACCTGTGGCTTGGGTGTGGCTGCGTAGTTTGTAACGGCAAGATGGAGCGGTTGATTTCCAGGAATGGTCGCCAGGGGGCGATACCCCGAATGCTCAGCAAGTTGCGCAAAACCGGAGCACAGGTCGTCTATGTCGGCTATCTGCGCAGCCCTGGACTTGGTTCACCAATTGAATATTGCCGGGACGAAGGAAACGAACTGGAACACCGTGTTACCCGCATGGCTGCGTTGGACGACGGTATTCACTTCGTCTCGCTGGCCGATCTTGTACCCCACGGCGACCGCTCCTTTCACGGCGTGGATATGATCCACCCCTCAATAAAAGGCAGCGCCGCCATTGCTCAGCGCGTGGCGGGCGTTATCCGCGAGTAATCCGGCGCCACAGCTCGATTTCTTAGGGTTGGCATCCTGTTCAACCCATGCCAAACAACCGACATGGCCAAGCAACTCGACTACCACACCATACATGCAATCTTTACCCGCTTTCGCGACAGCGAGCCCGAACCAAAGGGCGAACTTGAGCATGTAAATGCATATACACTCGTCGTTGCGGTGGCTCTGTCAGCGCAGGCTACGGATGTGGGTGTCAACAAGGCGACCCGCGCGTTGTTCAAAACTGCCGACACGCCGCAGAAAATGCTCGATCTCGGCGCCGACGCTTTGACCGATCACATCAAAACCATCGGACTGTTCCGGCAAAAGGCCAAGAACGTGATGAAACTGAGCCAGATTCTGGTCGATGACTATGGGGGCAAGGTTCCCTCGTCCCGGGCTGCGCTCGAAAGTCTGCCCGGAGTAGGGCGTAAAACCGCAAATGTGGTTCTGAGCATGTGGTTCAAACAGCCCGCGCAGGCGGTTGACACCCACATTTTCCGGCTTGGTAACCGCACCGGTATCGCACCGGGTAAAGACGTAGTTGCCGTTGAACGCGCCATCGAAGATCAAATCCCCGCCGAGTTTCAGCAACACGCTCACCACTGGATGATCCTGCACGGGCGCTACATCTGCAAAGCCCGCAAACCGGTTTGCGCCAATTGTATCATCCAAGACCTGTGCCCTTATGAGGAGAAGACCAAGTGAGTAGAAGATTCCAGGTTGTCGGCATCGGCAATTCGATTGTTGATGTGCTGGCCCATTGTGAAGACGCCTTTCTGACCGACAATGGCGTCGAAAAAGGCATCATGCAGTTGATCGATACACAACGGGCGGCGGAGCTTTACGGAAAAATGGGTCCGGCGAAGGAAATTTCAGGCGGCTCGGCTGCCAATACGATTGCCGGTATCGCCGCACTGGGCGGGTGCACCGCCTATGTCGGCAAAGTCAAGGATGACCAGTTGGGTGATATCTTCGCGCATGACATTCGGGCGCAGGGCGCGGTTTTTGAAGTGCCCCGCTCGCCCGCCGAAGCAACACATGAAACCGGTCGCTGTATGGTTCTGGTCACACCGGACGCTGAACGCTCAATGAACACCTATCTCGGCGTTTCAGAACACCTGGGCCCGGATGATATCGACGTGGCGATGATGGTAGATGCCGAATGGATTTACCTTGAGGGCTACCGGTTTGATGGCGACCTCTCCCACGCAGCTTTTGCCAAAGCTATCGAAGCTTGCAAAGGGGCCGGGGGCAAAGTCTCGCTGACGTTGTCAGATCCGTTCTGTGTCGAACGCCACCGGGACGCCTTTCGCACCATGATCCGGGATCACGTGGACCTTCTGTTCTGCAACGAACACGAAATGCAGGCGATGTATCAGCTTACAACCCTGGACGATTGTCTTGCGGTTGCCGGGCAGGAGGTCGAAACCGTGGCCTGCACTATTGGCGCCAGCGGGGCTTTAATGGTGCGGGACGGGCAAACCGTGCACGCGCCGGCGTCGGCGGCTGAGGTTGTGGACGTAACCGGCGCAGGTGATTTGTTCGCAGCCGGTTTTTTGCACGGAATCGTCAATAGCGCCGATCTGCTGACCTGTGGCAAGATGGGCTGCATCGCTGCCGCCGAGGTGATCGGCCACATCGGGGCGCGGCCAGAGGCGGATTTGAAGGCGTTGTTTCTGAGAGAGGGGTTGTAAGCACTCGCCAGTCAGCCCAACCGCTGGTCAATCACGCGCCTTCGCTCGGTGACTACCTGCCGGTACTGACCGTTTCTCCAGCGTCGCTCGACGTTCCAATAGTCGTTGCTGCGCCGGTTGATAAGGACCGAGTTTGCGCCCAGCGTCATCAGGATAGCCTGGCCTTTTTGAGTTCGAATTGATGTCCGAGGAACCCCGGCCCAGTCAAGAACTACATCCAGCGGGCGACCCCGCGCATCGAATTCATAGGGACGGTAAAACTCGCTGTCCCTGGCCGTCAGGGTACTCATACGGCCAGATCGGTCTTTGACGGTAATGCTGTGTGCAGGCCGATAAATCAATGCGTATAAAGTAAATCCGTCGTGATCTGCAGAGCGCACGGCCGTCAGCACGTAGTTTTGCGGGTTTGCGATGCCGTAGCCCTTTAACACCGCCTGAAAATGGCGCGTCGCATCCCACATGTTCCGGAAGATTTGCCCCGTGTTGCCTGAGGTCGGCACGCTGTCCAGTTTTCTGTTGTAGGCATAACGATACGTCCGATCGAAAGTCACACTGGATTTGGAGGCCTCCATCGTTCTGTTCATATGATGGATGTCGCCTTCAAGGAAATAGGGAAGGGTGGCTATTCCTTCCAGCAACCCGGCCAGGATGAGAACCGGAGAAATCGCGACGTAACCGACAGCCACTCCGACCGCCCGGGCCGGATGCGGTTGGTATTGGGACGTGGTGGGTACACAAGCCGCCAGGACAGTGGTCCCCAGCAGAACCGAAGAAACTTTAAACATGACTGAATCTCCCATGCTCATTTTGGCGCTTTAACACCAGTTGGAGTTTTGCCGCCCCGGCGCGGCGTTATTATTAATCAGTGATGAATTAACATAACTTGAAATTAATCACCGATCAATATAAAAGAGAAACCCAAATCAAGAGATTAATAATAAGGACTAAAATGGCACGGCGATCTGATCATTCACGATTCGAACTCAAAGAGATGGCGATAAAGGCCGCGTGCCGAATCATTACCGAGGGCGGGCTGAAATCCCTGTCCATTCGCCGCATAGCGACGGCCATGGGCTACACCTCCGGGACGCTTTACCAGCTGTTCGAAAACCTCGATGAATTGATCCTTGAGGTCATTATTTCGACGGTTGAGGACATGTACTCCGAGCTTGCGGCTCTGAAAACCGACAACGATCCTGAGGCGAATCTATTGCTGCTTGCACAGGGCTACAGAGATTACAGCATCGTGAACAAAAACCGGTGGAATGCGGTTTTTGTGTATTCACAGCCCGACGCAAGACCAATGCCCGAACGATATCAGAGTGCCGTCCAGAAACTGGTTGGACTGGCGGCACGTGCGCTTGAACCAATATTCCGGAACCATGATCGCAGTGATGAACTGGCTTTTCAGGAAGCCAGGGTGCTCTGGGCGAGCCTCTATGGCATTGTCTCTCTGGACTCTGCGCAAAAGCTGTCCAACTTTGAACCGATTGACGATATCATCGCGTCACTGGTAACAAATTATGTGGCAGGATTGCGGGCTAGGCAGGTGTAAAGGTTAAGGGGTGTCATCATTTACGGCATCGCAGCGACGCCGAAGACCTGTTGCGGCGGTTCAGGCTCAATCCGGTTCAGACTGATCCTGAACCACTCTAATAACCGAAATCCACAGCTGCCGGCGAACTCCTCAATCCCCCAGCTTTGCATGCACCTCATCCAGATCAATCTCTCCCACCGGCTCTTTGCGGCTCGGATCCTGCGGGTCATACTTAAACAGCACAAAATCACGTTTATAAATCTCATAGACCAGATGCATCGACAGATCGTCGAAGTAATCCTCGACCGGGTGGGCGCGTTTGGGCCCGTGCCCCTCGCTTTCGTTGAACCGCGGCATGCTGTCGATGTCCAGATGGTGATGGGTCGGAATGCAGCTCATCACCTCCTTCATGCCTTCCTGAAATTTCTCGGTGGCGATGATTTTGTTGTATCTTCCACCATTCAGGATGAGTGTTGAGGCGTGCCCGGCCACAGCAGACCAGTGAATGTCCGGGTCCATGGGGCGGCGGTATTTGATCGTGTCGCGGGCAAACAGCAAAAACCGGCGGAAGGATTTGATCTGGTCAAACTCGCCTTCGACCTCGACCCCGTATTTTCGGGCCAGGTTAGGCACCAGATTGCCACGATACCGGTTTCCGTTGCGCTGAATGCCGCATATCTTGTCAAAAAAGGATGACAAAATCCGGGTGTAGGGATTGCGCACGCAGGTAAATGTGTAGGTGTTCTGCCCGGTCACCCGCTCCGTTATCGGCTGCTGGCTGTCAGGCTGGCTCCATTTGTGCAGCCCTGTTGTGCTGTCATGGATGTCTCCATCAAAAAACCGCCCCTGGTCAGAATAATACATGATCTGACCAATGGTTGAACAAGCGCATTTAGGGATCACCCTGTAAACGACACTTTCGCTTTCTGTCATCCAAGTGCCCGGAAACCCCATCAAATTCCTCTTATGCCCGACGGCGGTTGTGATCCCGCCTGTTTATCCGCTGTACCTGATCTACAATTTGATGTCGTTCTTGCCAAGAAAAACTGTTGGCCCGCAGCGTGGCTGATCCGGTGCAGGTCATTTCCCGCAAAATGCTTTAACCAACCTGTGATAGAGGTTAAACAGGTTAAAAATCTCAGGCTTAAGCCAAAGAGCAGCTTCAAATGGCGAAAATTGCCTATATTCTCTTGTGCCACAAAGATCCGGAAGCCATCGTCCGGCAGGCCGAAGGTCTGACTGCCGCTGGCGATTGCATATCCATCCATTTTGACGCCCGCGCCAAAGCGTCCGAATTCAAACTTATCGCGGATGCGCTGAAGGCCAATCCCAATGTGGTTTTTGCCAAACGGGTGAAATGCGGATGGGGGGAATGGTCGCTTGTTGAAGGGACACTAAACGCAGTTGTCGCGGCGGACGCCGCTTTTCCGGATGCGACGCATTTCTATATGGTTTCGGGGGATTGCATGGCGGTCAAACCGGCCAGCTATGCACATCGGTTCCTTGATGAAAACGACCGGGATTTTATCGAGCATCACGATTTTTTTGAATCCGACTGGATAAAAACGGGGATGAAGGAAGACCGGCTTTATTATCGCCACTGGTTTAACGAACGCAGTAAAAGGGGCCTGTTCTATTTTTCGCTGAGCCTGCAGCGCATGATGAAGCTGAAGCGTAAAACCCCTGAAAAGCTGGATATCATGATCGGTTCGCAGTGGTGGTGCCTGCGGCGGCGTACCATTGAGGCTATCCTGGAATTTACCCGTGAACGCAAAGATATCATGCGATTTTTCCAAACCACTTGGATCCCGGATGAAACTTTTTTCCAAACCCTGACCCTGCATTTGGTTCCAAAAGACGAAGTTGTAAACCGCTCTCTGACGTTTCTGGTTTTCTCCGACTACGGACTGCCAGTAACGTTTTTCAATGATCAGTATGAGTTCTTGTTGTCTCAGGATTTTCTGTTTGCCAGGAAAATTTCCCCCCACGCGCTGAAGCTAAAGGAGAAGCTCTCAAAGCTCTATTCCGGTGGAGATATTGAACTCAACATTACTAATGAGGGGCGGACTCTTTACGATTTCCTTACCACACGCGGTCGCCACGGGCGACGGTTTGCGACTCGGTTCTGGGAGCGCGAAAGCACCATCGGCCGCGAGCGCGAATTGCTGATCCTGATCTGCAAGAAATGGCACGTCGCCAAGCGCTTTCTCGATGCGGCCGAGCGGGTGACAGGATCCCGTGGGCTGGCCTTTCTTTTTGATGAACAGGATACACCGTTGCCTGATCTTGGCGGCATCGAAAAAACTCTTAATAAACGCACGCGACACCGCCGGGCTGTTATGCGCCTGTTGTTTGAGCACACTTTCAGCAACCGCATGCTGATCTGCGCTGATCCGTCGAATATCGAACTGCTTGACGACTTTTACTCTGACCGGTGCACCACAAAGATACTGGAATTGTCCTGTACGTTTGACGACGACTATCTGGCCGGCCATGCGGTTCGCACCGGGTTGGCCGGCGAAAACAGTTCCGAGGATACCGTCAGGCGGCTTGTCCCGACGATCCGCATGGATTTTGCCTTTGAGAGCAACCAGATAAGAGACCGAAATTTCCCGCATTTCCATTCCGTCTCGGACCGGAACTCGGCAGAGGAAAATACCATGCAGATATCCGCGTTCATGGATATTTCCGAAGAAAAGGCGCGCCAGATCGCCGAAACTCCCCATCTATTTGCAGACTGAGGACACTGATGACCTACACCTACGACGCCGACAATATTTTTGCCAAAATCCTGCGCGGAGAAATTCCCAACAACACGGTTCTGGAAACAGATCACGCGCTTGCATTTCACGATATACAACCTTCCGCCCCGGTGCATGTGCTGGTGATCCCCAAGGGTCCTTATATTTGCTATGATCATTTCGCGCTGGCGGCAACTGACGCGGAAATCATCGGGTTTAACCGGGCCGTTGGCGAGGTCTGCCAAAAGCTTGGCATCCAGCCCGGAGAAGGCGGCAACGGCTATCGCCTGATTGCAAATTCCGGGCCTGATGGGGTTCAGGAAGTCGAGCATATGCATCTGCACATTCTTGGCGGTCGGCCCATGGGGCGGATGGTCCAGAAAGCGAATTAGCAGGAAACGGGTCGCTGTTCTTTGCTTTTTGCCGCCATCTGTCGGCAGCAAGAAGGAGATTGGTCATGCTGCTGAAATTCACTGCCCTGCCCACCGACAAAGTCCGGTTCCTGCAAAATGGCGGTACAGACGCCAATGGTAAGGTGCCGGAGCATGGGGTTTCGGACGGTCATGGTAATCCCTGCCGCCACTGTCTGCGCACAATTCCAGCTGGTGCGGAAATGTTGATTCTGGCCTATCGACCGTTTGAAGATTTGCACCCATACGCCGAAACCGGACCGATTTTTCTGTGCGCTAAAAGCTGCGAAAGATACGCATCTCCGGCGCGTGTACCGGAAATTCTGACCACAAGCTCAGATTATCTGATCAAAGGGTACTGCGCCCAAAACCGAATTGTTTATGGCACCGGGAAAGTTGTGCCCAGAACGGGTTTATCTGATGCTGCAGAGCAGATACTGATCGATCCTAATGTCTCGCATGTCCATGTCAGGTCTGCCAGTAACAACTGCTATCTGGCACGGATAGACCAAGGATAACTATTTGTTAATATTAATGAAATTACAGTATTTCCTCCCCTGCGGGGAAGGAAGGCAGTTTTTCTGGTGGCCGCGTAGGTTTTTTTCACGGCCCGGATATCGACGGCTAAATCTGTCATTTTGCTTGGCGTTAAAGTCGGCTGCATGCGGGTATCTGGCCATTGCAGCCTCGCTATCATGGGTTTAAGTTCGAGGCTATTGAAGCCCGGAGCGTTTCGAATTTGATCTTACCGATTCAGATCCGAAACGCCGGTTTCAGCCAACGGGGTAGCTGCGTGTCGCGCCTCATTGGTAGTTTCCCAACCCGCTGACACGTTCTAGAATACGGAGCAAAGCACATGTCACGGGAAGAACAGGAAGTAATAGAAGTCGATGGCTACCGCGTGGCCTGTGACGGCGGCGAAGGTGGTCATCCACGCGTCTGGCTGCAAATCCCGAACGAACACGGCTGGGTCGAATGCCCCTATTGCGATTGCAAATTTGTGGTCAAAGAAGGGGCCAGTGCGGGGCATTAACAGGTCGGGCCATGTTCGTTGATTATTTTGGTTGTTCAGTTTATATGAGTTTACTTGAATTATATAAACCATAATAACCCGGTTAAACATGGAACCCAGGATTAATCCTTTTGCCCCCGGTGCAGGGGTTCGGCCGCCGGCATTTTCAGGCCGCGAGCACGTCATCGAAGATGTAGATATCGCCTATGACCGCATCCGCAACGGGCTGCACGCCAACAGCATGATCCTGCTTGGGTTGCGCGGGGTTGGCAAAACGGTTTTGCTGAACCGGCTGCATCAGGACGCCAAAGCGAAAGGTTTCCAGACCGTTAAGTTCGAAGTTCCGGACGGGTCCGGCGGGCATTTGGTCAAACAACTGGTGCCAAACCTGAACGCGGTTTTGCGGCGGCTGGACCGGATGCAGGCCGCCGGCGCTCTGCTGGATCGTGCCGGGGCGTCTCTGCGCAATTTCGCCTCGGCCTTTTCGGTGTCCTACGAAGGGATTTCCTTTGGCGCGACGCCAGCGACTGTCACTGCGGACAGCGGTGATCTGGAGTATGATCTGCCGGAGTTGCTGGAACTGGTTGCACTGGCCGCACAGGAACGGGGAACTTGCCTCGGCCTGTTCATTGACGAATTCCAGTATCTGTCCAGGTCAGAACTGTCGGCCCTGACCAGATCCTTTCACGAAATCGCCCAGGCTGGTTTGCCTGCCATCCTGATCGCAGCGGGCCTGCCCCAGATCGCGGCACTAACCGGTGAGGCCAAATCCTACGCCGAGCGATTGTTCCTTTATCCCAAAATTGGCGCGCTTGACCCGGACTCATCGCAAGAGGTTCTCCGCGAACCGGCGCAGAAACACGGGGCCGATTTTTCTGCAACCGCCCTGGCGCGGATATTGAAAGAAACCCAAGGCTACCCCTATTTCCTGCAAACCTGGGGCAAATTCGCCTGGGACGAGGCGGAAGGGCCGGAAATCAGCGAGGCGGACGTCGAAAACGCCTACGTTGATATCATCACCCATCTGGATCAGAGCTTTTTCCGCACCCGATTTGATCGTTGTTCCGACGCGGAGCAACACTACTTGCGCGGCATGGCCGAACTGGGCGAGGGTGCACATGGTACCGGGGAAATCGCAGCAATTCTGGGAACCAAAAGCGCAGCAGTCGCCAACATCCGTAAAAACCTGATCAATGCCGGGATGATCTATGCGCCGCAATATGGTGAAACCGCATTTACCGTGCCGTTGTTTGAGGACTTCATGAAGCGGGTCATACCGGGACTGGAGCCATACAGGCCCAAAAAACGAACCAGGTGAGTGTTAGCTCCCCTCCGCCAACCCTGCGCAAATCTCGTGCAGCCGTGCGTCGCTCGGTGGCCGCACGCGACCGGTGCGAAAAGCCAGCCCTGAGGACACGGCATAGAACGTCTGCCCGGTTGCGGACTTTCCTTTTGCCACCAAGTAGCCTTCCTTTGCATTTCGGAAAAAATACCGTCCGCTGAAGGCGCTGCCGTCCTCACAGGCCACATGTCCCTCGCCCATGCGCGGCGAAATAGCCTTCCAACTGCCGACACAGGCGTGTCCGCTGGACAAGTCCCCGACTATCCCGCCTTCAAAAAAACCGTCTGCCCGGCCTGACAGCACCATGTTGCCGTCGGTGGAACAGCCGACAAAAGGGGCGCAGTGGTTGCCTGCTGCAGTTCCAACGCAACGACCGGTCATCGACAGGGGTGCAGCGGGCTTTGGTTTGGGCTGCAGCAGCCAGATGACGGTGCCAACCAAAACAAGCCCGCAAACGAATGCAATTTGTGTGGCCTTCACCTTGTTGCCCCTTTATTGATTTGGAACAGGCGAACCTACAGTGCTATGCGTTTTGTCTGAACCAGATAATACGCAAAGCGCCGGTCCGAGCCTTTGAAGTTACTGCGTTATGTGGTTCGTTGGTGATCCCAACAAACCTCATAACTCTCTAGGGAGCAGCCAGCGTGACAAGTCAAGGCTTCGGCAAAGGTCATCACCTTCATCTGATAGACGGTTCCGGTTTCATTTTCCGCGCCTATCACGCCCTGCCGCCCTTGACGCGTAAGTCGGACGGGTTACCGGTGGGCGCGGTTGCGGGGTTTTGCAACATGCTGTTCAAATTTGTCGAGGATCAGAAGGGATCAGACGCGCCGACTCATGTGGCGGTGATCTTTGATGCCAAGGGCAAGACTTTCCGCTCTGACATCTACCCAGAATACAAGGCCAACCGTCCGCCCGCGCCAGAAGACCTGGTGCCGCAGTTCCCCCTGACACGTGAGGCAACCCGCGCCTTCAACCTCGCCTGTATTGAGAAGGGCGGCTTTGAAGCGGATGACATCATGGCCACGTTGGCGGTGCGCGCGCGCGACGCAGGCGCGCGGGTTACCATCATTTCATCCGACAAGGACCTTATGCAACTGGTCGGCGGCGGCGTCGAAATGCTCGATGCAATGAAAAACAAGCGCATCGGACGGGAAGAGGTTGAAGCGAAATTCGGCGTTGGTCCGGAAAAGGTGATTGATGTGCAGTCGCTGGCCGGTGACAGCGTCGATAATGTTCCCGGCGCGCCGGGGATTGGCATCAAGACTGCGGCGCTGCTGATCAACGAATACGGCGATCTTGACAGCCTCTTGGAACGCGCAGAGGAGATCAAACAGCCCAAGCGCCGCCAGACCCTGATCGACAACGCCGAGCAAATCCGCGTCAGCCGCGAACTGGTGACACTGAAACAGGATATGACGCTGGATACCGTGTTTTCCGATCTGGAGGTCAAAGATCCAGAACCTGACGCGTTGCTTGGGTTTCTGGCGGAAATGGAGTTCCGCACCCTGTCAGCTCGGATCGCTGGAAAACTCGGGGTTGAACCACCGGTTATCGCCGAACCGGAAATGCCTGGAGCGGCGGCCGGAGCGGTGATCGAGCCAGTTGACTTTGACGCCTCCAAATACGAATGCGTGCGCGATGGCGCTGCGCTGCAGATCTGGATCGACCGGATCACAGATCGCGGCTGGGTGGCGGTGGATACCGAAACCACGGGCCTCGATGAAATGCAGGTGGATCTTGTCGGTATCTGCCTGAGCGTGGAGCCAGGCGAGGCTTGCTACATTCCGCTTATTCAC
The DNA here is from genome assembly GCA_024227475.1 of Paracoccaceae bacterium. Taxonomy (GTDB): domain Bacteria; phylum Pseudomonadota; class Alphaproteobacteria; order Rhodobacterales; family Rhodobacteraceae; genus Amylibacter. Next base: position 21,953 of record JAAEUI010000639.1, read on the forward strand.
AAAGACGGTGAGGGTGATTTATTTGGTGGTACCGAATTGGCGGAAGGGCAGATGCCGCTCACCGAAGTGCTCGCCATGCTGAAACCGGTTCTGGAGGATGACGCCATCCTGAAGATCGGTCAGAACATGAAATACGACCTGAAGATTCTCCGCCGCAACGGGATTGATATCCACCCGATAGAGGACACCATGCTGATGTCCTACGCGCTGCACGGCGGCTTGCACAATCACGGCATGGATGCGCTTTCCGAACGCTATCTCGACCACAAGCCGATCAGCATCAAAACCCTGCTGGGCACTGGAAAATCTGCAATCACCTTTGACAAGGTGCCCGTTGACGAGGCGGTGAAATACGCCGCCGAAGACGCTGACATAACCTTGCGTCTGTGGCAGTTGTTCAAGCCCCAGCTGCATGGCGCAAAGGTCACCCGGGTTTACGAAACGCTGGAACGCCCGCTGGTGCCGGTGCTGGCCGATATGGAAATGCACGGCATCAAGGTGGATCGCGATCACCTCAGCCGCATGTCCAACAACTTCGCCCAGAAAATGGCTGGACTGGAGGCGGAAATTCACGAATTGGCGGGGCGGTCGTTCAACGTCGGTTCACCAAAACAGCTTGGCGAAATCCTGTTTGATGAGATGGGGCTGCAGGGCGGCAAGAAGGGCAAGACCGGGGCCTATTCCACCGGTGTTGATGTGCTGGAGGATTTGGCAGCGGAGGGGCATGACTTGCCAGCACGGGTTTTGGACTGGCGGCAGATGTCAAAGCTGAAGTCCACATATACCGACGCGCTGCAAACCCACATCCACCCTGAAACCGGCCGGGTGCACACGTCTTATCATATTGCGGGCGCCAGTACCGGGCGGTTGGCCTCAAGCGATCCGAACCTGCAGAATATCCCGGTCAGAACCGAAGAGGGGCGGCGCATCCGTGAGGCTTTTGTGCCCGAAGGGGGCAACGTTCTGCTGTCGCTCGACTACAGCCAGATCGAACTGCGCATTCTGGCCCATATCGCCAAAATCGACAGCCTCAGGCAGGCGTTTCTGGACGGGCAGGACATCCATGCCATGACCGCATCGGAAATGTTCAACGTCCCGATTGAAAAGATGGACCCGATGGTCCGCCGTCAGGCCAAGGCGATAAATTTCGGGGTGATCTACGGCATTTCAGGCTTTGGTCTGGCGCGTAATCTGCGCATCCCACGCAAAGAGGCACAGGATTTCATTGACCGGTATTTCGAACGCTTCCCGGGGATTCGTACTTACATGGACGAAACCGTGGCCTTCGCCAAGGAGCACGGCTTTGTACAAACCCTGTTTGGCCGCAAAATCCACACGCCCGAGATCAACGCCAAAGGCCCGCACGCGGGTTTCTCCAAACGCGCTGCGATCAACGCGCCGATACAGGGCACTGCCGCCGATGTGATCCGCCGTGCGATGATCCGGATGCCGGATGCCATTGCGCATCTGCCGACGCGGATGCTGTTGCAGGTGCACGACGAACTGGTGTTTGAAGTGCCTGAAGGCGCAGTTGATGAGACAGTCGATGTCGTACGTGGAATAATGGAAGGCGCGGCCATGCCCGCTGTTCAACTGGATGTGCCGTTGACGGTGGACGCAGGGCAGGGCGCTAACTGGGCCGAGGCGCATTAGAGCTTTTTGTTAACAGGTGGATAGTGACTCTTACGTCATTGCCCGACTTGTTCGGGCAATCAGTCAATGGCACAGGGATCACCCGAATGAATCGGGTGATGACGTTTGTTTAGAGCGTGTCGCGTCTAATCGTTTCCTGTCTGGGTTATTGTCATCGTCGGGTCACACAACGTCTGGACTGCATGTCGCGACGCATATTTGAATCCGGTTCGACACGGCGTGCTCTAGAATGCCGCGTTACCTCACCTCGATCGGCGTTGAGGCGATCACTGTGCCGCCTTGATGCAGGTAATACCGCAGTTCATAGCTGCCCGGCAAGTCCGGCATTTTAACTCTGAGCGGTGAGCCGTCGCGGGTGTAGGTGTAGGTCTCGTATTTCCCGGCGCCAATCCGGGCGACGCCGATGTAATCGTTGCGGTAGTCCGGCCCCTGCCATTCCACCAGCGCCTGTTCGCCCGCCTGCGCTTCGCCGACCAGCGTGACGCTGGCAGACACAGGCTCTACCGTGATCTTGCGCCGCGCCAGTACGGTATCCGGGGAGCCGTTGGCGATGTAACGTATCTCGTACTCGCCAGGCTGCACAGGCATTGCCAGCCGCATCGGCGAGCCTTCGCGCGTGTAGGTGTAGTTGACGTACTTGCTGTCAGATTGCCCCGTCTGAGCCACAGAAACATAGTCGTTCTTATAATCCGGCCCTTCCCATTGAACCAACAGCGGTTCGCCGATTACGGCGGTGTCAGAAGCAGAGAGCTTGGCCTCAAGCGCCGCGATCTTCAGCGGCTGTCGGGCAAGAACGGTGCTGTCCTGATTCTGGACGTAACGTACTTCGTAGTCTCCCGGTTTCAACGGCAGCTTCAGGCGCAGTGGCGATCCCTCGCGAGTGTAGGTGTAGCCGACGTATTTACTGTCCTTTGAACCGACTTCGGCCACGGAAATAAAGTCGTGCTTATAGTCCGGCCCTGCCCATTCCACCAGCAGCGGCTCGCCTATGTTGGCGCTTTGCGGGATGGTAATCTGCGCCTGAATGGCTTCAACCCGAACCGGCGCGCGCGCCAGAACAGTTGTGCCCTGGCTGGCAACATAGCGGATCTCGTAATCGCCCGGTTCTGCGGGCATGACCAGCTTCAACGGGCTTCCATCCCGGGTATAGCTGTAGTTCTCGTATTTGTTGTTGTGAGCGCCGACCTCAGCGACAGAGATATAGTCGTTCTTATACCCGGGACCCTGCCAGTCCACCAATACCGTTGAACCCGCCGCCGCCGTCGCTGGCCCGGCCACAGTTGCCTGCACTTGCTCGACCTTAATGGGTTTTCTCAGGATGACCGTGTTTTGCTGGCTCATCACGTAGCGAAGTTCATAGTTCCCTGGTTTAATAGGCAGTTGCAGGACCAGTGGTGTGCCCTTTTTGGTGTAGGTGTAGTTTTTGTAGTGGCCTTTTTGGGCTCCAATTTCTGCCACTGAGATATAGTCGTTCTTGTAGTTCGGGCCGGTCCATTCGATGTTAAGCAGGGCACCTGCCTGCCCGCTTTCCTCGGCGGATATCGTCGCAGTTACTGGCGTGATTTTGATTGTGTTGCGAGCGATGGCCTTGCCGCTATCGCGGTGGACATAACGAATTTCATAGTCGCCCGGGATGGGTGGCATACGCAAAGTTGCCGGTGTTCCTTTGTTGGCGTTGACATAGGTGACGTATTGGCTTGGCCTCCCGCCTACCTCCGCAGTTGAGAGGAAGTCGGATTTCTCATTCGGGCCGGTCCAAGCAATCTGGAGTGTGGAACCTGCCGGGGCTTCTGCTGGAGATGTCAGGCTTGCTTTAGGTACGAAAAGCGGCAGTTCCAGTAATACAGTTGTTGTGGTGTTTGTACCGATTGTGATGGTTTTTTCGGCAGTTGCCTCATCCTTGGTACGCAGCACTTCTGCTTTGTACTTTCCTGGCAGTAATTCAAAAGCCAGTTTGGCCGCCGCCTGATAGTCCGCCAGCGACGTTCCATCGTCGAGATTGGTCAG
>JAAEUI010000640.1 GCA_024227475.1 Paracoccaceae bacterium
CATGTCAGGGAGGGGAGAAGGCAGTTCTAACTGTGTTGGCTTCCCGCGGCGCGCTTCTGAAAAATGCTCAGTGCGATTGATCCACGAGTTGCCGTTGGGATGAAATTAGCTCATTCCGGGCGGAGTCCACCAGACACAATATCGCAAATCCGTTATGTGTCAGACGCATGGCTTGAAACGCTCTAATTTGGCATGCAGTCCGAAGCCTGGATGGCGTAAGGGCAGAACAGCGGTTGACCCAAAAGCTGAAAATCAGCGATCAGCTGTTGCCCTTTTTCAGAGGTCAGCCAGCCTGATAACTTCCGTGCCAGGTCTATTTGAGCATGTGGATGCTTGTCCGGGTTCACAAGAATGATCCCGTAGGGATTAAACAGCGCAGGATCGCCCTCAGACAGAACCTTCAGATTGCCCCGGTTGCCAAAAGACAGCCAGGTGCCCCGGTCGGAAAGGATATAGCCATCAACTGCCGCAGCCATGTTCAGGGCGGTTCCCATGCCAGCGCCGATTTCCCGATACCAGGCGCCAAGCGGAGCTATCCCCGCATCTTTCCAGATCTCCACCTCCTTGAGATGCGTGCCGCTTTCGTCGCCTCGGGAAATGGTTTTAACGCGCGAGTCTGCCAAGCGGGCGAAAGCTTCGGTAATGCCGGATGCCTCGGCCACTCCGGCTGGGTCGGTCTCTGGACCGATGAGAACGAAATCGTTGAACATCAAGTCCCGCCTTTCGATGCCAAAACCAGCCGTAACAAATCTGTCTTCCGAGGGGCGGTGGTGAACAATAATGGCGTCAGCATCACCATTGCGCGCGATCCTCAGCGCCTGCCCGGTGCCAACGGCGACCACATGGACCGTGATGCCAGTATCTTTGGTGAATACTGGCAGCAAATAATCATAAAGCCCCGAGTTCTGGGTCGAGGTGGTCGATGCGAGCACCAGCTTTTTGTCCTGCGCGGCCCCGGTAGTGGCATTCAGGCAGAGCAGCAAAACCAAAATCAGCCTCACAGTAACCGGCCCTCCAGATAAGCTTTGGCCGCTTCTGTTTCGGGCCCGGTGAAGAACTGTTCGGATGGCGCGTTTTCGGCAAGACACCCTGCGTCGAAAAACAGAACATGGTCTGCCAGTCGGCGGGCCTGTGGCAGATCATGGCTGACCATCAGGATTCCGGTGCCCGATGCAACGATTTCACCGACCATCTGCTCAAGCGCTGCCGAGGACGCCGGGTCCAGCCCGGCCGCCGGTTCGTCCATCAGAATGACTTCGGGCCGGGTGGCCAACGCCCGGGCTAGCCCCATCCTGCGGATCTCCCCGCCTGACAGCGCCGCAGCAGGTGTTTTCGCTTTGTGAGACAGTCGCGCCTGCTTCAAAACCTCCTCCAGCCTTTTTGGATGCTCCACTCGCGGAACGCCATGGGCAGATAAGGCAAACTCGACATTGGCATACACCGAGCGGCGCAGAATTGCAGGGTGCTGAAACATGAAGCCACGCCGGTCCCGGCTTTGTGCGGCCGGAACATTATCCCACAAAACCACACCTTTGTGGTTGTCCAGCATGCCATGGCACAGATGCAGAAACAGCGATTTCCCGGCGCCGTTGGGGCCCAGAATGGCTGTGATTCCCTGGCATTGCAAATCCAGTGTCAGAGGTTTGAGCAACTCATCTTTTTCTGCGTGATAACTTGCTTTCTTGATTTGCAGATGCGCCATCAGCGGGTCACCTGGTATTTCTGCCCAATGTGAGCCAGCGCGTGGGTAACAAGATTGACCGAAATTGCAATTGCCACCAGCACGACCCCAAGCGCCAGCGCCAGCTGCAAATTGCCCTTGGATGTTTCCAGTGCGATGGTTGTGGTCATCACCCGGGTCACGCCGTTGATGTTGCCACCTACGATGATAACTGCGCCGACTTCGGCCAGAGCGCGGCCAAACCCAGCGAGCAGCGCCACCGACACGGCAAACCGGGCATCCCAGATCAGAGTTCGCAACTGAAGTGTCTTTCTGGCGTCCAGGGCTTTGAAAAGGCCCTTGTAATCGCGCTGCAGGGGCGTGACAGCCTCATAAGTCAGAGACAGTACAATCGGAAATATCAGGATGGACTGGGCAAAAACCATCGCTGTTGGTGTGAACAACAGCCCCAGCGGGCCAAGCGGGCCGGAGCGCGACAACAGCAGATAGACTGCTAACCCAACGACAACCGGTGGCAGCGCCATCAGCGATGTTGAAAGAACAAGAATAATCCGTTTCCCCGGGAACGTCAGAATCGCCAAAAGAGCGCCGAAGGGAATGGCAAACAGCGAGGCGATGACCGTAGCCGACAGGCTGACCTGCAGCGACAGGCTGACGATCCGCAGCAAATCCGCGTCTCCGCTGAATATCAGCGACAGTGCTGTATTGAAAATTTCCATATTCTGATGACGCGCCCGTGAAAGGCCCTTGCCCTTTGCTTTCGGATCGACAAATTAGTGGCAAACCTTATAGCAAGGCAACCTCACTTCTTCAGAATCGAGTAAAATATGACCCTCACCCGAGAGATAATTCTGGATGCGCTCAGCGTTCTGCGCCTGCCTGATGGGCGCGATATAGTATCTGCCGATCTGATAAGGGCACTGACCATAGACAGCGACACTGTGCGTTTCGTGCTTGAAGTGGATGCCAAAGACGGCAAAGCCATGGAGCCGGTCCGGCAGGCTGCGGAACAGATTGTCGGGCAGCTTGACGGGGTTGGCAAAGCCTCAGTTCTGCTGACGGCCCACACGCCTGAGCCCAAAAAGGAACCGCCGAACCTGAAAATCGGTGGCCATCCGAAGCCTTCCAGCGGCCCAGAACGGGTAGCGGGCGTTGACCGCATACTGGCCATTGCTTCAGGCAAAGGCGGGGTTGGCAAATCCACCGTTGCCAGCAATCTGGCGGTAGCACTGGCGCGCCAGGGGCGGCGGGTCGGATTGCTGGACGCCGATATTTACGGGCCGTCACAACCCCGGATGATGGGAGTTTCAGAGCGGCCGTCTTCGCCGGACGGCAAAACCATCATTCCCCTACAGGCGCATGGCGTGACCATGATGTCGATCGGGTTGATGCTGAAAGAGGACGAAGCGGTGATCTGGCGCGGGCCCATGCTGATGGGGGCATTGCAGCAGATGCTGGGGCAGGTGCAGTGGGGTGATCTTGACGTGCTGATTGTCGATCTGCCGCCAGGAACCGGGGATGTGCAGCTGACGCTGGCGCAGAAGGCCGAAGTGACGGGCGCGATTGTGGTCAGCACCCCGCAGGATGTCGCGCTGCTGGATGCCCGAAAAGCGCTTAACATGTTTGAAAAAACCAATACTCCGGTTTTGGGCATGATCGAAAACATGTCCTACTACGTCTGCCCGAAATGTGGGGATGAGGCGCATATTTTCGGCCACGGCGGTGCTGCCGGTGAGGCGGAGAAACTGGGCTTGCCGCTTCTCGGGCAAATCCCGCTGGAACTGGACATCCGCATCGCAGGGGACAGCGGCACGCCGATTGCTGCAACGGATAATCCTGTCGGAGAGGCCTACGATAAACTTGCGTCGCGTCTGGTGGCCGGGGGGATGGCGTGAATTCATTAACCTTTTGTTAACAAACAGGAATTGTTCCGCATGCGGAACATTTGGCAAGGCTACCCAATCCGCCGGATCAGGTTCAGCAACCGCCGTGTGGTTTTCCCGTAAGGAGCGTGCAGCAATTGCGTTGGGTCGGGCAGCCCGGGGCGACGGCAGATGGATTTGAAATGGCTGAACCGGTCAAACCCGGCTTTGCCGTGGTAACTGCCGTAACCTGAGGGCCCAATGCCGCCAAACGGCAGGCTCTCCTGGGCAAATTGCACCATCGTATCGTTCACCACCATGGACCCGGCGTGGAGTTCGTGACGGATGCGGGCTTCGCTCGCCCTGTCGCGCCCGAACCAATAGAGCGTCAGGGGCCGGTCGTTGGCTTTAACAAATGCGATGGCGTCATCCGTTGTTTCACACGGCAGAATCGGTAGGATCGGGCCGAAGATTTCCTCTTGCATCAGGGTGCATTCCGGCGGCGGATTCAAAACCAGAGCCGGGGGCAGTTTGCGCGTCGTTGCGTCTGGCACCGGCACAATGATCTTTGCCCCCCGGTTTCTGGCATCGTCAAGCAGCCCTTGCAATCGGTCAAAGGAACCCTGTGTGACGACTGCAGAATAGTCGCTGCCAAGCTCAGGATACATCTTGCGGCATTGCGCCGTAAGCTTTTCGGTGAACGCCGGAATCATGTCCTTTGGCACCAGCGCATAATCCGGCGCGATGCAGCTCTGCCCGGCATTCAACCATTTGCCAAATGCGAGATGAGGGACGGCTTGATCAAGATCAGCAGAACGATGCACAATGGCTGGTGACTTGCCGCCAAGTTCCAGCGTCACCGGCGTCAGGTTTTTGGCCGCCTCAATCGCGATCAACCTGCCGACTGTTCCCGAGCCGGTGAAAAACAGATGGTCAAACGGTAATTGGCTGAAGGCACGCGACAGGTCGGCATCACCCTCAACAATCGCAACCTCGCTTGGGTCGAAATTGGCAGCAATCAATTCAGTAATCAGCGCCGAAGTTGCGGGTGTCACCTCGGAAGGCTTGATCAGCGCCCGGTTTCCGGCGGCCAGGGCAGCAATCAGCGGCACCATGGCGAGGTTATATGGATAGTTCCAGGGCGCGATAATGCCGATAACGCCCAGCGGTTGCGGGAAGATTTTGTTCTGCAGCGGCAGGAAGTGCAGGGCGGTCCCGGCGCGGCGGTACCTCATCCAGGATTTGACATGACGCCGCGCGTGACGCGCCGCCAGAACGGTTGTCATCGTATCGGCGATCTCGGTCTCGATCGGCGAGCGGTGAGAGAAGTCTGCTGAAATCGCATCCTTGATGCGCTTTTCATGTTCCAGCGTCATTTTTTCAACCCGCCGCAACTGATCTTGCCGTTTTGACAATTCCGGATAGGGATCATCGCGGCTGGCTTTGTGCAGTCGGCGAAAACTTTCGCTGAGTTCGGGGTGTTGTGAACCGGTCATGGATATGAGATGCGGGGCGACCGGCGGCCTGTCAAGCAAGCCGTGACGTCATGGCGGGCAGCGGCCAACCACCTTGCCGCTTAGCCCTTGACTTGGGGGCCGTTGGGTGTAGAAGGCAGGTTCCAGATTCCCGGCAGCCTTTCGGCGGCCATCGCAACAATGCGGGCGACCGCTGAGGAGACGTAAAATGGCGAAGCCGACCACCATTAAAATCCGCCTGAACTCGACAGCGGGCACCGGTCATTTTTATGTGACCAAGAAAAATGCGCGCACCATGACCGAGAAAATGGTCAAAAGTAAATACGACCCGGTTGTGCGCAAGCACGTCGAGTACAAAGAAGGCAAGATCAAGTAAGATCGCCTTTGATAGAATGCAGAAAGCCGCGACCTGTTCGCGGCTTTTTTGTTTCAGAATAGAAGGCCGGCGGCGACAGCGGTCAGCAACAACCCCTGTGCGATAACCGTCAGCCACATGCCGTAAAACCGCAATCGCCATGTTGTGCCATGGATGGCAAAGTAGATGCCGTGCAGGATGCGCCCCGCGATCAGGATGGCAGCTATCGGTAACACAACCCAGACCGGCTGCAGCAATTCGGCAAGGCCCAGCAGGATCAGGGCAATCGGAATTTGTTCCGCAGCGTTCGCGTGGCCGCGGATCTTCTTGGCAACGACGCGGTCATCGTTGTCACCAAGAACAATCCCGTCGGCGCGCCGCGCCAACACTACCCGCAAAGTCAGCGCCAGCATCAGGGCCCCAAGGATTACCGCGCTCCATGCGGTTATTGTTAAAGGAAATGTACTCACTGGCCCCTCCAAGCAAAAGGCCGGGGCTGTTGGGCCCCGGCCTCAGATTTTTTACTTTCAGGCTTTGCCTTATTCCTGTTGCCCCATGAACATGAGCAGGAACTGGAACAGGTTCAGGAACGAAATATACAGGCTTAGCGCGCCGTCATAGGCGGCTTTGTCCAGCCACTCCTGATCGCCGTGATGGGCATGCGCCACATAGGTCGACTTGATGTCTTGGGTGTAATAGGCGGTCAGACCGGCAAAAACCAGAACACCAATGACCGAAATGGCAAACATCATGGCTGGCGATTGCAGGAAGATGTTGATGATCATTGCAACCAAAATTCCGATGACGCCCATGAACAGGAAAGTGCCCATGCCGCTCAGGTCACGTTTGGTGGTGTAGCCATAAAGGCTGAGGCTGCCAAAAGCGATGGCCGTGACCAGGAAGGTCTGCACGATCGAATATTGGGTGTAGACGAGGAAAATCGAGCTCATCGAAACCCCCATCACACCGGCAAACGCCAGGAAGCCGAGTTGCACGGTCGCAGCGGAGCCACGGCTCATCAATGCACCCCAGCCAAAGAAGATAAAGGCAAGTGGAGCAAACATTACAACCCAACGCACCGGCGTGGTGTAAAGCGCTGTACCCAAACCTGTCAGATAGGTGCCCTCGCGCAGGACGTAGGTTGCACCGGTTGGATCGGAAGTCACCGCAAGCCCTGCAATGGCCCACGCGGCTAGGGCGGTGATCAGTAGGCCACCGGACATGGTGGCGTAAACTTTGTTCATATGGGCGCGCAGGCCCGCGTCAATTTGGGCAGCATCGACGCCGGCGCCAGCGCGGCGGACTGTCTCAATCTGTGCCATTCATACTCTCCTCAAAAAATTTCACCGCGCGACGCGCAGGCGCGCACCACGTTCATTGCTGAATATTGGGTATCAAACCGGATTTTTCAAGGAAATAACGCCACTAATCTTGATGAAATCACTGTGATTTCATCAAGATTGGGTGGATTTACCGGTACCAGTGGGCCGGGGCGTCCCAAGGTGCCCGGTTCGCTTCTCTTTTCGCTTCTGCGTGGCTCAAACCAACGTCCTTCAGCGCTGCGTTGTCCAGTTTGGCCAATGCCCGGCGTTCATGATAGAGTTTGATCATGCGGTTCAGGCCGTGAAAAGAGGTGAAACCGCGAAAAGTCTTGGTTTCCAGGTCGGTTGTTGCGTAGGTCATCTCGGCTTCCTTTCGTTTTCGTCATGCTTTTGGTGGTGAAGCATCAATTTTCTTGATATTGATATGGCACGGCGCTATTCATTTGAAAAACGAATGTTTGTGACGCGATACATCAAGGATTGTGATATGGCCCGAAATCTGGATATGACCGCCCTTCGTTCATTTGTCGCTGTGGCGGAAACTGGCGGGGTTACGCGCGCTGCCGGTCAGCTGCACCTGACCCAGTCCGCGGTTTCGATGCAGCTTAAGCGGCTGGAGGAATCGCTTGGTCAGTCTTTGCTGGACAGGTCAGGCCGCTCGATCGCGCTGACCGCCCAGGGCGAGTTGCTGCTCAGTTACGGGCGGCGTCTGCTGGCGCTGAATGACGAAGTCTGGAACCGGATGACGGATCAGGTTTATGAGGGCGAGCTGACATTCGGGGTGCCACATGACATCGTTTATCCCCACGTTCCAAATGTTCTGAAGCGTTTTGCTGCTGAATACCCTCGGGTGAAAGTTTCGCTGGTCTCCAGTTTCACCACCGGGCTTAAAGAAATGTATCTCAGTGGCAAAGCCGACGTGATCCTGACCACGGAAAGCGGTGCTGACCCGGGCGCGGTGAAGCTGGTGGATCTGAACTTGGTCTGGCACGGCGCCAAAGGTGGCTCGGCCTGGAAGACGAGGCCGTTGCAACTGGCATTTGTAAAGCAGTGCATTTTCCGGCCCATCATGCAGAAGGCGCTGGATGAAGCCGGGATCGACTGGGAAATGCGGGTCGAAAGCGACAGCGCGATGACGGTGGAGGCGTCATTGTCAGCGGATCTTGCAGTTCATGCCAGCCTGCGCGGCACGGCACCCTATCTGGAAGAGGTTGACCACGGCGGAACGCTGCCAGAGTTGCCGCAGTTCCAGATCAACATGATGGTGGCGCCTGAGGCGAACGCACCTCTGGCGGGTAAACTGGCCGAGATGGTACGCATGGCCTATTGCTGCGATCCCGGAATATCAGCGTCCGATCTTAACAATAACCTTACCGGTCGCCTTACGGCTGCGCAGTAGGTCAATTGCCTGGTTGGCCTGCTCAAGCGGCAGGCAGTGGCTGATGTGAGGGTGCAGCTTCCCGTCCTGATACCAGCGGATCAACCGGGCGAAACTGTCAGTCAGAACTTGGGGTTTGACCGCCGCATATCCACCCCAGTAGTAACCGATGACCGAAATATTCTTGACCAGAATGATATTGGCAGGGATTTGGGGCACCTCGCCGCTGGCAAACCCCAGCGGAATGATGCGCCCGTCCGGGTTGGTGGCGCGCAGCGCAGCTTTGAACTGGTCGCCGCCAACGGGATCGTACACCACATCGGCACCGCCAAGATCCTTGACGATGGTGCGGATGTCTTCGGTTTTTGAATCGATCAGATGGTCCGCGCCAGCCGCCTTTGCGACTTTCAGCTTTTCGGCCCCTCTGGCGCAGGCAATTACCTCTGCTCCCATGAGTTTGCCAAGTTCAACCGCCGTCAGGCCGATACCCCCTGATGCGCCAAGAACCAGCAATCGTTCACCGGGCTGCAACCTGGCGCGATAGTCCAGTGCCACGTGGCTGGTGCCGTAAGCGATCGGAAAGGCGGCGGCTTCGGCAAAAGGCATGTCGTCAGGAACCGGCACACAGGCTGCTGCCGGAACAGCCAGATACTCTGCAAGTCCGCCCTTACCACAAAAGGACGCGACACGTTGTCCGACAGTTAACCCGTCAATTTCGGCACCCGCCTCAACGATCGTGCCGCTGATCTCCATGCCCGGAGAAAACGGCAGTGGCGGTTTCTCCTGATAGGTGCCTTTGATCAGCAGGGTATCGGCGAAATTTACGCTACAGGCTTCGACCCTTACCAGCACTTCGTCGCTGCAGGGGGATGGTTTTATAACGTCCTGCAAGGTGAGGGGCTGGTTATACTCCAACAACTGCATTGCGCGCATTGCCTGTTCCTGTTCTTCCGTCTTTGGTTGGTGCGTTATGTGTCTGATCTGAACCGAATGGAACGCATAACGCTCTGAGCGGATAACTTATTGGTTGGGTTGCTGGTAATGACAAGCCAAAACGAAAGCTAAGCGCCTTTGTGGGAGTGTCGGCATCAGGGGTGCGGATCGGGAAATGCCCGGAGGCATTGGTGCGGCGTCAGGATTATTCAGCCGAAACATTGCAAACTGCGAGCGCTAAGCCCTAGGAAGAGTTGCATTTTGCAAAGATTTGATTTAAACACCTTAAGATTGAAACTGGTTTCCGGCACAGTTTCTATTTGGTGAAAATTGATAAATTAATATTACCGATTTAATTTTAAGTATTAACAGATACTTAAGTAAAGTTTGTGGATGGTAGTGAATATTTTTTTGCGAAATTCTCCAACTTGGCACGAAAATTGCTACATTCCTTATAGGAGAGCAAAAAGGAGCAGAACCTATGAAACACCCGGTGGATATTCACGTCGGTAAGCGCGTCCGTCACCGCCGTTGGATGATCGGCGTCACCCAGCAAAAACTCGGTGAAAGTGTTGGTATTAAATTCCAGCAAATTCAGAAATATGAGACCGGTATGAACCGGATCAGCGCATCGCGTCTTTGGGATATTGCGGAAGCGCTTGACGTTCCCGTCAGCTTTTTCTTTGAAGGTTACGTTGATAACGAGGGGGAACTTGCAGCGGGCGGCAATGAAGAAACAAAGCCGGGCGATCTGCTGGCGGACAAGGAAGCTCTGGATTTGGTAAGATCCTATTATGCGATCCCGGAAAACCAACGCCGCAAGTTGTTTGACCTTGCCCGCGTTCTGAGCGACGCCGCCTGATGGAAAGCCAGGACCGGCAATTTAAAGATGGTCTCGCTTGACCGTCTTTCGCTGATATGAAATCCCGGAGGCGGATAAAACATCTGGCTGCGGGGTCTCATGCGCCACTATTCGGAAGAACTGCAACGTCAACTTCGCGAAACTGCAAACCTGCTGGCAGAGACAGCGAGGCCGATAGCCCTGTCCTACTTTCGAAATTCCGGTCAGGATCTGAAAAACAAACTTATTGATGGGTTTGATCCGGTAACGGCGGCAGATCGCGAGATTGAACTTGCCATGCGGGCGGTTCTGGCCGAGCACCGCCCGGACGATGGGGTGCTGGGCGAAGAGTTTGACAGCGTTACCGGAACGAGTGGGCTGACCTGGGTGCTTGACCCGATAGACGGAACTCGCGGGTATATTTCCGGCACGCCCACTTGGGGAGTTCTGATTGCGGTTAGCGATGAAAACGGCCCGGTTCTGGGAATAATTGACCAGCCCTACACCGGAGAACGGTTCTTCGGCGGATTCGGGGTGGCGGAATTTCAGCGCCACGGAGCGACTGCGCCGCTTCGGTCGCGGTCCGGCACCACTCTGGAAACCGCCACCTTGTTTACTACCTTTCCCGAGGTCGGGAACCTTGCGGAATGTGCAGCGTTCAACCGGGTGCGGGACAAGGTCCGGCTCACCAGATACGGAACCGATTGTTATGCCTATGCCCTACTTGCTGCGGGGCAGGTTGATCTGGTGATCGAGGCCGGCCTGAATCCCTTTGATATCCACGGACCAATCGCCGTCATAGAGAATGCAGGTGGGATCGTAACCGACTGGCAGGGCGGCCCGGCGCACCGCGGCGGGCAGGTTGTTGCGGCTGGTGATGCAGCGCTTCACCGTGCGGCGCTAGAGTTGATAAATGAAGGCTGAACCTGGTTTCAGCCCTTCAGGAATTGGTCAATTTCAGACCATACCAGCTTCAATACATGGGGCTCTTCCATAAACACCTCATGCTGTGAATTCTCGATGGTTACCAGACGGCCATTCGGCCAGCGTCCCATGACGTCTTCTACCGCCTTTGTGGAAACGATGGCTTCTTCGGTACCAAGGAAACAGATGCAATCGTGCGGGCTGGGGGACAGGGCGCGAATTTCAGCACATTCTTTCACCGCCAGTGAATACCAATGGCAGCTTGGGCTGCCGAGACCCAGTTCGGGGTGTCTTGCGAGCTGACCCTGAATCCATTTGTAGGTTTCGTTGTCGTTGGTCAGTGTATTGCCCGTAAACGGTTGTTTTTCAGGATAATTCTGCTCATCGCCCGACGGAATGTACCGGTTTCCGAAACCCAGCTTCGGCCCGGTGCGCGAGACAACTCTGGCCAGTACGCGTAAATGCGGTTGCACGTAAATGCCCCACATGGGGGCCGAGAAAATCGCCTTTCTTACCGCCAGTCCGTTCAGAAGCGCGCGCAAGCCGATTGCTCCGCCCATGGAATGCGCCACCATAACGGTGGGAGCAGGCAGCCCGCATTCCGTCGCCGTTGCGATCATTTCGGCCAGATCCTGTTGATAATCGCTGAATTGACCGACATGGCCCATTTGCGGGCGTTTTGGATGGCGGTCCGAAATTCCCTGTCCGCGCCAGTCTACAACCGCAACCGCGTATCCGCGGTTCAGAAATTCGCGCACCACAGGCCCGTATTTCTCGATGTATTCCGTTCGGCCTGAGCAAATCAGAACAGTTTCGTTCCCGCCATCGTTCCAAACAGCAACCCTAACTCTCACCCCATCCGGGCAGACACGC
Organism: Paracoccaceae bacterium; assembly: GCA_024227475.1. GTDB lineage: Bacteria > Pseudomonadota > Alphaproteobacteria > Rhodobacterales > Rhodobacteraceae > Amylibacter. The sequence goes on from JAAEUI010000640.1 coordinate 11,645, forward strand.
CAGAATGCCCGCCCGCCTTCTGGCAGTCCGCTGATGTCGGAGAAAAGCGGTGCGGGTTCCATGTCAGGACAGAAGGGCCCCAAGTTTCATTGCTGCTCCCATATCACCGTCAACCGACAGTTTTCCGGTCATAAAGGCGGCGGTGGGGTTAACCTCGCCCTCCAGCAATCCCTGAAAGGTTTCGGTGTCTGCAGACAGTGTGCAGGCTGCTTCATCATCGCCAGCCCGGGCTCCCGATCCGTCAATGATCAGCGCGCCTTCGTCCTCGATTTCAACTTTGACCGATCCGTCAAAACCCTCTCCGCCCAGCTTGGCATTCAGCGCCTCAACTGCGGCGGCAATCACATCACTCATCTGTTATCCTTTTTTAATTTTGCGTAGTTTCCGCTTGACCTCTGCTAATCTGAGAGCAGGTTCGGCTGCAGGATGCTTATTTTGACCAAAATATCAAACCGTATCGTTACGTCATTAGCGGCGCTCATTATTCTATCTGGAGTTTACCTTGCACCAGTTCAGGTTCGGGCGCAAACTTCAATTTTGGACGAACTGTTTGTCGAGCTGCAAAACCCTGAAACCAAGGATTGGGAAGCTACAGAAAAGAAGATTTGGAAAGAGTGGGGAAAGTCCGGTTCGGCGGCGATGGACCTGTTGATGCAAAGGGGTAGGGATGCCATGGAACGCGGGGACGTTCATGCTGCTATCGGTCATTTCTCGGCCCTGATTGACCATGCGCCGGATTTCGCCGAGGGCTGGAATGCCCGGGCAACCGCGTTTTTTGTTGCAGATCGATATGGGCTTTCAATCGCCGATATCCGCCAGACTCTGGCACTCAACCCACGGCATTTTGGCGCCCTTTCCGGACTTGGGATGATTCTTGAACGGATGGACCAGCCGCAAAAAGCCTTAAAAGCCTACCGACAAGTGCTTGACATTCACCCCCACAGGCCAGATGTGATCGAGGCGATTAACCGTCTGGAAGCCGTGGTCGAAGGCACCGAACTGTAACTCACAACGGTTCTGCATGAACTTGAGACGAGTTGATGTAGAAACCGCCGGTTTGTGAAACTGATAAAGTGGCAGTTTCGTGCTTTACTTGTGGTTCATGTAAAACTCGAAACTCTTAAGGAACCAAGCCAATGTCTCTTTTACCTGCGCGGGTCTGCGCAGTGCTTGGGCCAACAAATACTGGCAAAACACATTATGCGATTGAACGGATGCTGGCGCACCGCACTGGGGTGATCGGCCTGCCGTTGCGGCTGCTGGCGCGCGAGGTTTATGACCGGATAGTTGCCATTCGCGGCCCATCGGTTGTTGCGCTGGTAACCGGTGAAGAACGAATTGTCCCGTCCCGCGTACAGTATTGGGTGTGTACGGTCGAGGCCATGCCGCAGGGGCTGGGCTGCGATTTTGTGGCCATCGACGAGGTGCAGTTGTGTGCCGACCTTGAGCGTGGCTACGTTTTCACTGACCGGGTTCTGCATATGCGTGGTCAGGCCGAAACCCTGTTTCTGGGCAGTGACACGATACGCGGAGCGATTTCTCAATTGATTCCAAAGGTGGAGCATATCCGGCGGGAACGGTTTTCAGAGCTCAGCTACACCGGCCCCAAAAAAATCAGCCGGATAGCGGCGCGTTCGGCCATCGTCGGGTTTTCGGTGGACAATGTTTACGCCATCGCTGAACTTCTGCGCCGCCAAAAGGGTGGGGCAGCTGTTGTCATGGGGGCTTTGTCGCCGCGTACAAGAAACGCGCAGGTTGAATTGTATCAAAACGGTGACGTGGACTATCTGGTGGCCACTGATGCCATCGGGATGGGGCTGAATCTCGACATAAAACACGTTGCCTTTTCGTCTCTGGCAAAATTCGACGGCAGAAAAATGCGCAACCTTATGCCCAATGAACTGGCCCAGATCGCTGGCCGGGCCGGGCGGCATCTGAACAGCGGTACATTTGGCGTGACAGGGGAGGCACAGTCGCTGGAACCAGAAGTTGTGACAGCGATTGAAGAGCACCGGTTTACCCCGCTGAAAAAACTGCAATGGCGTAATTCGGCGCTGGAATTTGGCTCGCTGGCTGGCCTGCTTGAGTCTTTGTCCGCCAATACAGATGACCGGATCCTGACCAGGACGCGGCAAGCGGAAGATCACAGAACCCTGCAGGCACTTGCCGCCAACCCGGAAATCGAGGCGCGGGTCCGCGATGGACAATCGGTGCGACTGTTGTGGGATGTTTGCCAACTGCCCGATTTTCGGCAGGTTTCATTTAGTGAACATGTGTCAATCGTCACACGACTGTTTGAGTTTTTACATCAGGATGGCGTCATTGCCGAGGGTTGGCTGGCGGATCGGGTTGCGCGCATCGACAAATCCCACGGCGACATCGACGCCTTGTCTAAGCGGTTGGCCTACGTCCGCACATGGACATATGTCGCACAACGCAAGGGCTGGGTTGCCAACGAAAGCTATTGGCGCGAGGAAACCCGTGCAGTAGAAGACCGCTTATCGGACGCGCTGCATGCTGCGTTAACGCAAAGATTTGTTGACCGGCGCACATCAGTGCTGATGCGCCGGTTGAAGCAGAAGGAGAGCCTTGTGGCTGAAGTGAATGACAAGGGTGAAGTGATTGTTGAAGGCGAGTTTGTTGGTAAACTCAGCGGCTTCCGGTTCCAACTAGACAAAAATGCCAGCGAGCAGGAAGCGAAAACCCTGCGTACCGCGGCTGTTCAGGCCCTTCTACCAGAATTCAAGTTACGTTCAGATCGGTTTTATAACGCGCCGGACACCGAATTTGGGTTCACCGAACAAGGTGGGCTGATGTGGGGCGAACACGCCGTTGGCAAGCTTGTTGCAGGGGCAGATGCGCTGTCTCCTATGGTGGAACCATTTGTAGATGAAGAAGCCGGTGCAGACGTTGTCGAAAAAGTACGCCGCCGTTTGACACATTTCATCAACCGCAAGATCGAAGCTGCTTTTGAACCTCTGATTGCGCTGAGCAAGGATGATGCTGTCACCGGACTTGCCAAAGGGCTGGCGTTTCGGCTTGTCGAGTCGCTTGGCGTTATTCCCCGTTCTGTTGTAGCTGAAGATGTAAAGGCACTGGATCAGGACAGCCGCGGGCTGTTGCGCAAACACGGCGTGCGGTTTGGGCAATACACGCTGTTCCAGCAACTGATGCTGAAACCGGCGCCAACGCGCCTGCGGCTGGTACTGTGGTCGCTGCAGGAGGGGTTGGATGAATTCCCCGAGGCACCCCCCCCGGGGTTGGTAACGATCCCCGCGGTAGTGGACGCACCCAAGGGATATTACCCGCGTGCGGGATATCGGTTGGCCGGTGAACGCGCGATCCGCATTGATATGCTGGAACGGCTGGCGGATCTGATCCGGGCGCATGATGTGCGTGGTGGGTTTGAGGCCGTGGCTGATATGTTGTCGATCACTGGCATGACGCTGGATCAGTTCGCCGATCTGATGGGCGGGCTGGGATATCATGCTGAACGCGGTGAGCGCGATAAGGTTAAAACGGTTACGCCGGATGCAACCCCGGCAGAAGAACCCAAGGAAGTGGATGCGGCCGAAGGCACTGATGAGCAAGCCGCTGAGAAGGTGGAAGAAAAACCAGAAGAGAAAACCGCTGCGACTGACGCCAAATCCGACAGCGAAGAAGAAAAACCGGACGCGGCAGCCCCAGAGGACCCGGAGATCGAGGTCTTCTACGTTTTTAAATGGATCCCCCGAAAGCGCCCGGATCAGCAGGGTCGTTCCCATGCCAAGGCGCAAAAAGGCAGGGGCAAGGGCAAGAAGCCGCCCCAGGCACCGCGTAAACACACAAAAGCGCCACCCAAGAAAGACAAGCCGATTGATCCGGACAACCCGTTTGCGGCTTTGATGGCGCTGAAAGAGAAAGGTTGACGCGCTGAGAATGGACGAAGCGCAGGCAACCATCCGGATAGACAAATGGCTGTGGTACGCCCGGTTTTTCAAAACCCGCAGCCTCTGTGCCAAAGTTGTGACTGGCGGCCACATGCGCGTGAATTCCGAAAAAACCTCAAAGGCCTCCCATTCGGTTGGCGCCGGCGACGTGCTGACGTTTCCTCAGGCGAAGTCTGTTCGGGTCATTCGGATACTGGCAACCGGATCCCGGCGCGGGCCCGCCCCAGAGGCACAGACACTTTACGAAGACCTGGCACCGCCCGAACCAAAGAACACCGCTGCGCAAAACCCCGGTTTTGAGGGAAAAGGTCGCCCAACCAAGAAAGATCGTCGCGTCCGCGGTCCTTTTCGCGGCGATGGTCTTGCATGATGGGGAAACCGGCCATATTAGAGCCGGGAACGGCAATTGATGCCGCGCCGCCTGATCAGGACTATGACTCATGACTTACGTCGTTATCGAAAACTGCATCGCCTGTAAGCACACCGACTGTGTAGAGGTCTGCCCCGTAGACTGTTTTTACGAGGGCGAGAACATGCTGGTGATCCATCCCGATGAATGCATTGACTGCGGGGTTTGCGAGCCGGAATGCCCAGTGGATGCGATCCGCCCGGACACCGAGCCGGAAATGGAAAAATGGGTGGAGTTCAACCGCGAATACTCGGAAAAATGGCCGGTCATCATCACCATGAAAGATGCACCAGCAGATGCCGAGGAACGGGACGGTGAAGAGGGCAAGATGGAGAAATACTTCTCAGCCAACCCCGGAGAGGGCGGCTGAAACTGATTCGACCTCTGCAGCTAGCCTGGCAAACCCGAAATATGCGGAACCCGTTGATTTGTTGGATATGTGGTGGTTTTCCATCCCCACGACCGGCCGTCTGGGAAACGCCTCGAAAATGTGATATACTTCTCGGGTAAACAGGTCTGATTGCATCGGGTTATTTGTTAGGGAACGCCCAGTGTAAATGGCCGGAATCGAAAACCAGTCGTTGGTAGGGGAACTTACCAAAGGGTGGTTTTTGCGCCGCCTGAATGTCAGAACTGGCCGTGTAAATAGAAAGTGAACTGAATGGCTAAATCAAGGAAAAACGCTGATTTCAATCCTGATGACTACGTGGTGTACCCGGCGCATGGCGTCGGCAAGGTCATCAAGATCGAGGAGCAGGAAATTGCAGGCACACATATGGAGCTGTTTGTCATCTCGTTTGAGAAAGACAAGATGACCCTGCGGGTGCCAACCGCCAAAGCAACAGCCGTGGGCATGCGCGGATTGTCGAGCCCAGAGGTTGTTACCCGAGCTCTGGAAACCCTCAAAGGACGGGCCCGGGTGAAACGCGCCATGTGGTCGCGCCGCGCCCAGGAATATGAGCAAAAGATCAACTCAGGCGATCTGATTTCGATTGCCGAGGTGGTGCGCGATCTGCATCGCAACGACGATCAGCGCGAGCAGTCTTATTCTGAACGCCAGCTTTACGAAGCGGCGCTGGAGCGGCTGACCCGCGAAGTTGCCGCTGTTGACGGGATTGACGAAATCAAGGCGCAGCAGCGTGTTGATGATGTTCTGGTAACTCGCGCGGCCTGATAACACTTAAGAATTTCAGGAGCCGCCCGTTGCAAAGACCGGCGGCTTTTTTGTTTGGCTATGCCAGCGTCGCCGCAGCCACCGCCAACCCGGCTATTTCTGCAAGCTGCTGGCAGCCCCCCAGCACGTCGCCGGTGTACCCGCCAATACGTTTCTGCGCCAAAAGGCACAGCGGAAGCGCCGCGAGGCAGGATACCAGCAGCACACCCAGACCGGACAAACCAATAACAACCACGCAGATTACCAGCCCCAAACCCAGTGCCAGGGCAACGGATTCACGGGTGGCCTGGCCGACTCCGGCTGCCAGCCCGGTACTTCGGGCCAGGGGCATCAGAAACATGGCGATTACCATCGGCACCCGGCTTGCCGCCCCGACCGCGACAAAAGCCAGCAGCCAGTCCGCGCCGAGCAGGGTTTCAACACCGGTCCAGCGGGCTACAAGGACCAGCACCAGCGCCACGGCACCATAAGCACCGATCCGGCTGTCCTTCATGATTTCAAGGCGGCGGCTTATAGTTCCGCCGCCACCCAGCCCGTCAGCACAATCGGCGATACCATCCTCATGCATGGCGCCGGTAAGAAGCACCAGAGTAGCCAGCGCCAGCGCTGCCGCGATGCCAGAAGGCACGCCAAGCCCGGCCGCAACCATCCCGACAGTGCCGCCGATCAGCCCGATCACCGCCCCGACAACCGGATAGGCCCAGACCGCATCCGCCGCCCTTTCGCCCGCGCGATCATGGTTCACCGGTACCGGAATACGGGTCAGCAGACTGAACGCCGCTGCCAAATCGTGCAGTTCCAGATCAATCGTGCTTTTTTTGTCGTTCATTGTGGCTCTGGCTTCGCGAATCCGATTTCAGTCCCCCGTATTTACGGCTAAAGGGGTCGATAAACCAACGCTAAAGCACCTGGGGCTCAATCTGAATCTGATGGGACGCGAGGTGCCGATTGCGATACGTAACGCAGCTGCGTTTTTGCACGAACTCTGGGAGACAGAATTCGTGCAAACGCTCTAATTCAGGGACCCACCATGGCCAATGCTCCGTTTTCCACACTTGAAGAATTTCGCGGGGCGCTCAAAGCGATGCCTGAAGCCGACAAAGCGGCAATTGACGCAGCGGGCGAACGCAATGGCCAGCTGACCAAACCGCCCGGAGCTTTGGGTAGGTTGGAGGAACTGGCGATCTGGTACGCCGGTTGGCGCGGTGAAGCAGCGCCAAAAATCTCCCGCCCGCAGGTTGTAGTCTTTGCTGGCAACCACGGGGTTGCCGCGCGTGGAGTTTCAGCCTTCCCGCCGGAAGTGACCGAACAGATGGTGCTGAACTTTCAACACGGCGGCGCAGCGATCAACCAACTGTGTAGGACCTTTGGCGCGCAATTGGACGTCCATGCGCTTGATCTGACCACTCCAACGGCTGATTTCACCCAAGGCCCCGCGATGAGCGAAGCAGAGGTCGTCTCGGCATTGCGCACTGGCTGGAACTCGGTTGACGCAGGCGCAGATTTGCTGGTTACCGGGGAGATGGGGATCGGTAATACCACCTCTGCGGCTGCCATCGCCCATGCTTTGATCGGTGGCGAGGCTGAAGACTGGGTTGGCCGGGGCACCGGCGTAACCGACGAAGGTCTGGCTCTGAAGGCGCAGGTCGTGAATGAAGGGCTGCAGGCCAACCCGCAAGCCACGCAGGATGCGCTGCAGACGCTGCGATGCCTTGGCGGGCGCGAACTGGCTGCTATGGCCGGTGCCATTGCGGCTGCGCGGCACCATTCCATCCCGGTGATCATCGACGGGTTCATTTGTTCAGCCGCTGCCGCGACACTCGAAAAAGCTGAGGCCGGTGCGCTGGATCACTGCGTTGCAGGGCATCAGTCTGCCGAAGCGGCCCATGCCGCGGTTCTAAAGGCTCTGGGCAAGGAACCTCTTCTCGCCCTTGGAATGCGACTGGGCGAAGGTTCCGGCGCGGCTCTGGCGATAGGTGTGCTTCAGGGCGCAGTTGCCTGCCACTCGGGCATGGCGACATTTGCAGAAGCTGGTGTGTCGGACGGGTGAAAAATTGGGCGTGGAGCCCGATTATAGGTGAACTTTTAGCCAAAAAACCACTTCTAAACAATTTGTTAAACAGGTTTGCGTAATTCTTCAGGATTGAATGATCCAGCCTGAGGATTGTGCGTTGGCGAAACCAGTGCCGCGGCAAGAAAGGTATCACGACCTTCAGAGTTTCGACCACGCCAATTCGGCGGCTGGTCTGCTGCACCGCTATGCGCGTGGCCGGGTTAAGGCAATATGGCTGCGGCTATCTGTGGCCGCGGCGGGTGTTGTGCTGCTGGGCGTTTTTGTACACTGGCAGGCCGCCCTGATTGCAATGGCTGTCACCGTTCCCGCGGAAATTGCCGAGCACTTGATCCTGAACCATCACTTGCGTAAGGGGCCCGGCAATTTCGCTTCGCGCCGCACTGGACGAACCATCGCCGTCGTAAGTCTGGTACAGGCTGTTGGTCTCGGAGTGTGTATCGCTATTGCCGGGCTCAACGGCGAGGTGCTGCGCCTGACAGCCTGGGTGTTTCTGATCGGCGCTACGCTCAATTCGCTGCTGGTAGCGCGCTATCACCCGGCGTCGCATCACGCCCGGCTTGCTGCGTTTTCACTTACCGCCTGCGCCATCCTGTTCCTGCCTGGTCTGGCACCGGGGGTTCCAATTGCGAACCGTGCTGCCGAAGTGGTGGCTGTCGCGGTGCTGTTTTATATGTTCCGAACCCTGTTTCAGCACCTGACCCGCCGCGAACAAGGGGTATTGAACGCCGAGCGAGCCCTGATCGAAGGCTCCGAGGAAACCCGGAGTGTGAACGCCGCGCTCAAAAAGGCGCAATCAAAATTGGTTGAACGCGAAAAAGAGGCGCGCCGTCTCGCGCTGGTGGCCCAGCACGCCAACGACAGCGTCGTGATGCTGGACCATAAAGCCCGCATCATTTGGGCCAACGACAAATTCTCGGAGATCACCGGCTACAAGTTTGCCGAGGTCGAGGGCCGAAGCATCGGCGCTAAGCTGAACGGCCCGCTGACCGACCAGACAACCGTCGCAAGGCTGATCGCTGCCCGCAACGCACGCGAATCTTTCACTGACTACATACTGAATTATCGCAAGGACGGTTCGACCGTGTGGATGGAAATCAACCAGACACCACTATTTGATGAAAACGGTGAATTCACCTTGTTTATCTCGGTCGAACGCGACGCGACGAAAATGATGGAAAAACAGGCGCAACTGCAACAGGCCCTGGCTGAGGTAAAACGGGCGGATCAGGAAAAGTCCGAGTTTCTGTCCCGCATGAGTCACGAGTTGCGCACGCCGATGAACGGTGTGGTGGGTGGTCTGGACATACTTACGGACGGAGCCGACCCGGCGGAGTTTGACCGGACGTTGGATATTCTGCGCGTTAGTTCGGCGCGAATGCAGACCATCGTCGATGATATTTTAAGCTACAGCGAGATTTCGACAGGGGTCTTGGTGGCCAGAGCGGGTAAATCCGATCTGACCAAAATGCTGCAAACTCAGGTTGCCGAATTCAGAATTGTCGCGGCGCAAAAAGGCCTGTCGGGACCGAAGCTCACATTGCCGGATAGCCCGGTTCCAAAAGTTTGGGTCGACGCGCGTTTGATGCGGCGGATGATTGATGCGCTTTTGGACAATGCAATCAAGTTTACCGATCAGGGCCAAATTGATCTGACGCTCAGCTGCGCGCAAATGCACGATGGGTTGCAAGTCAGAATTTCGGTCGAAGACACCGGGATCGGCATCCATCCAGACGATCAGGAGCGTGTATTTGAAAAGTTCACCCAAGCCGACGGCAAGAACACCCGGTGCTTTGACGGCGCCGGGCTTGGCCTGTCCATCGCGCAGGAAATAGCCGGCAGCATGGGCGGCAAGATAGCGCTGTCCTCGATTCCCGGCCAAGGCAGCCGGTTCGAGGTGACGCTGCTGCTCAGGCCGGTTCGTGATGCCGGGCCAGCGGGCAAAACCGCGTTCTTGAATGACCCGGCTTTGACGCTGCTGGTGGCTGAGGACAACCGCACCAACCGGCTGTTGATCAGCCGCATGTTCAAAAATGCCCGCTTTCGGCTGGAGTTTGCCGAAGACGGCGAGCAGGCGGTTGAAAAATACATTGAGCTGCGCCCCGACGTGGTGCTGATGGATCTGTCAATGCCCCGAAAAAACGGGCTCGACGCAACCCGTGACATCCGCAAGTTCGAGGCTAGGGGAAACCTGCCGGAATGCCCGATCCTGGCGCTGACGGCAAACGCATATGCCTCGGACCGCAAAGATTGTTTTGACGTCGGCATGAATGACTTTCTGGCCAAGCCGGTAAAAAAGGCGGCGTTGTTTGATGCCGTGGGGCAGGTGCTGAAATTGGGGGTGCCCCGGGAATCAGGCGTTCCATAGGTGGAGTTCTACCCTGATGCGACCTGCCCATCGCCAACGCACCTTCAGGGCAATCCGGGCTGCGTTGATGTTGCCTGTGGAGTACTGGCAATCCGAACCAATTCCATAACCATGGCGAATAGGATTAAATGGGCGTCGCTAAAGGGATTTTGATTCGATGCGTAATTTGGACCCGGCGACAGAAGTTGCAGTAATGGTTGCCGATATTTCCGGCAGCACCGCACTTTATGACAGCGTCGGCAATGCTGCGGCACTCAGCCAGATCAATGCCTGTCTCGCCCTGCTTCACCAGATTACCGAGGCGCACGGCGGCCAGTTCGTGCATTCCAAAGGCGACGACGTCGTTTGTGTCTTTGAGCACCCGCAAAAGGCGCTGGACGCGGTGGTGGAAATACTGGCTAAAACCAGGAACAGCCGCCTGACGGTTCACGCCGGAATCGATTTTGGCCCGGTAATCCGCACCAGCGACGACGTGTTTGGCGATTGCGTCAACGTCACCTCCAGGCTGGCGGGCCTCGCCAACTCGGGCGAGGTTCTGTGCAGCCAGGGTTTTCGTGATCAGCTTGATGCACCCGGCAAGGCGATGCTGCGGTTTTTCGATACCTGGCGGTTCAAGGGCAAATCCGAGGGTGCACATATCTATGCGTTTTCCGACCTCGGTCCGGGGGTGGAAACGCAGATTTCCTTTGTCGGTTCTGAAGAGGTCACCCAACAGCCGGGCCCGCGCAGGGGCAACCTGCACCGGATCGAGGCGGAACTGACGGCTGACGGGCAGGTGTTTCGCTGCACACCGGATCAGGCGATCACCGTTGGGCGGTCACCGGACTGCGATCTGGTGGTGCCCAAACCCTGGGTGTCGCGGTTTCATGCTGTCGTCGAAATCCACCACCACCACGTTTACCTGCGCGACACCAGTTCTAACGGCACCTATGTCTGCTTTGAGGGCCAGAGGCCTGTTCTGGCCCGGCGTGAAGCGGTTCTGCTGCCGTTTTTCTGCCAGTTGTCACTGACCAAACACCCCGATGCTGAGGAGGCGGATCCGATCGAATGCAAGGTGAATTCGCCGTTTGAGTAGGGGGATAGGAGGTGGGTGCCGAAATCGAACCGGATGTTCGATTAGTCGATCAGCCGGGCCGGTGTGTATCTCTTTGTTTTCTGGGTCATCGACAACGTATACCGGCCATCGATACGGCTTTACCAAGGCCAGAAACCGATGTGTAAATGTCACCGGTCACGCTTTGAATCGTTGGTACGGTTTTGGCCGCGTAAACTTTGATCGCCTCCTCGGTGTCGTTATCTTCCAGATGTGCAAGGATGTTGTAACCGCCAGAGACAAGTTCGGCCTTGGCGTTCCAGATGTCCTGGTACCGGTCTTCAATCAGGTCGAATGTAGGCAACCTGCGCAAGCGCTTGTCGAGATCGTTCAGATAGGCCTCGGTCTTGTCCGTCGATTTCCTCAAGCCAACCAGTGGGCCGAAGAAACCATCCTCAGAGGTGTTCGCCGAGAAGACGGTGATGCCTGAACTCACTTCGATAATTGAGATGGACTGTGAAAACGCCAGGTAATTCAAAGATCTGTCGATTTGCCCCAGTATGGTCACGGTCTTGGTGATATCCGCCACCTCTTGGAAGTCACACTGGTCTTTGGCGACGGCCGCACTTGAACAGACAACCGTAACAATCCCAAACATACTCAAGCAAAACCTGAGTATCCCGGTTCTTAATCGAATGCGCATGAATGTGTCCTCGACCAAATGGCGTATGTTACTTCAACTAAAGCGTTTCTACATTAACTTGAGCCGAGTTAAACTTGAAACTCTCTGGCAGGTCTGGCCAACTGAGTCCTGCCCAATTTCCTTCAGGTTTAAGCTGAACCGGATTGAACCTGAAACGCCTCGCTAAGCATCTGACCTAGGTCACCCTGTGTTTGAACTAAAGCTATTTGGGCTCAACGCGCTCTAACGGCAGCGGCCGGAGCATTGCAAAGGTTGGTTGGGGGCGTTGGCGCGCTGTGGGTCATTGTGCCATTTGAAATGGCGCCAATCGCAGAAATTGAGGAATCGGATCAGTTTGACGTGGACAGTTTTGGGTGGTTGTAAGCCTCTGGATAAGTCATCGGGTTGAACGGACCAAGCGGCACGGTATTGTTCCAGGACCTTCCGAAATACCCTTGGCGACAATGCACCAGAGCATTGCTTTGGGCGACCCCTGGCAACGCGTAGACACGACAAAGCCAGCGCCACAGATGCGGGTAGTCGAGGATTTTTGCGCCGTTCAATTTCATCCGTAGATAGTAGACCGGATCATGACGATAGAGGGTTGGGAAAAGGCGCAGGTCAGCCTCGGTGAAACTGTCACCGGTCAGAAAGGGCCGACCGTCCGATGCCAGCCGCGTTTCAAGCTTGGCCAGCATGCTGAAATAGGCATCAAAGGCAGCGGCATAGACAGCCTGATCCGAGGAGAAGCCGGCCTTATAGGCACCATTGTTGATCTTGGTGTAGATGTTGGCGTTCAGCGCGTCGATCTCGGCGCGCAATGGGTGCGAATTTGGGTACAGGTCCGGGCGGTCGGCATCTGGGATCGAGCTGCCTAAAGCGCCCGTCTGTTCGTTCAGCGCCCGGATGATTTCGGCGCTTTCGTTGTTGACGATCCTTTTGCTTTTCTTGTCGTAGAGCACAGGGACCGACCCTTCGTCGGCCCCTTCTGCGGTGTAGATTTGCTTGACCAGACGGTAGCTCAACCCCGTACCCGTTTCTGCCGTACATTCTGGTAACGGCGCGCCGGTCAGGGTTGATAGACGTGCCGGGTTAAACTCCCACAGGTTCGGTCCGGCGGGATCGTCGTCGCCGGTTCGGCTGGGGAAGGCGACGTCAAGAGTAATACTGTCCTGCAGACCAAGCACATTGCGCGCCAAAGTCACGCGGTGACACCAAGGGCAGTTCAACGCGACAAACAGGTGATAGCGATGGGGCTCGGCCGGGAAATCCGGATCGCCGATCGCGTGTCGAAAACCGCTTACGTCACGCACGAACTCCCCCTTTGCGCGGCGCTCGGCTGCGCCCGCCTGGCTCTCTTCCACCGAAATATCAACCTTCAGTTTTTTCATTCTCTACTCCTTTAACCACGTAGGCGGTGATGCAGGATGATTGGCACCGCAAGCTCTTCCTCATCGCTCAGATGACGCTCCAGAAACGCTTCGATGGTTTCGGCCACGTGGTGCAGTTTTCCAGCCTCCTCGTATGCCTGTCTTTCATCCAGTTGCACCAGCTTGATTGCGCGGTTGGCGGTATTGGTGAAACTGTCCAGGACAATATCCAGCGCCTCGTGGTCCTTTTCAAGGATCTCAAGCCCCGGCTCAAAGCGCGGATCCGCGGCGGCAAGTTCGGGGAAATAGCTATGATCTTCCCAGCCATGATGCCCAAGCAGGTTTCGCACAAGTGCGTTGCCGTAATAAGAAAGCCGCGTCGCGAAATCATCTGCTGCTCTTGTATTGTCGAGAAACCGTTCTGTTTCTTTCCGAGTGATCTGTCCTAATCGCCTGAACATCTGATGTGCACCCAGCCAGTTTCTGGTCTGCTCTTTGAATCCAGGATCCGCCTCCCATTTGTCGCGCGGATATTCGTTCAAAAGAATCCGCATCTCGGTTGGCATGTCGTCGTTGCGGATATCAAATGTGTCTGGCATTTTACTTCCTATTCACATCTACGTTGGGTGGCAGAACGGGCCCTGCCACCACCGTTTCTGCGCCACTGGTGTGCAGAATACGACTAACCAGTGACGCCAGCAAAACGCACTCCGCTCAGATCAGCCATTTCACGTTTCCATGTGGTGATGTCAGATTGGCGCAAGTCAGTCAGGTTTGAGTGACCGCAGGCCCTGGCCAGGACTTGCATCAGCTTCACGCTGGCACCGATGTAACTCATGTTGCTATCCGAACTTGGTGCGGTCGTGGGGCGCGGCGTAGTTCACCTCAGGCCCCAAAGGGATCACGCGGCTGGCGTTTATGGTTTCGTGGCTGGCGTAATAGTGGTTCTTGATGTGGGTCATGTTCACTGTCTCAGCCACGCCGGTTTGTTGATAGAGGTCGCGCACGTAACCGGACAGATTCGGGTAATCGGCAACGCGCCGAATGTTGCATTTGAAATGCCCGACATAGACCGGATCAAAACGCACAAGTGTTGTAAACAACCGCCAATCGGCCTCGGTGATCGTGGCCCCGGTGAGATACCTTTGCCCCGACAGACGCTCCTCGAGGAAATCCAGAGTGTCAAACAGCGGCGCGATCGCCTCTTCATATGCCTCTTGTGTAGTGGCAAAGCCCGCCTTGTAGACGCCGTTGTTGACCGTGTCATATATCCGGTCGTTAAGCGCATCAATCTCGGGGCGCAGTTCGTCGGGATAGTAGTTGCCCGGCTTGGCTCCGATGTCATCAAAGGCAGTGTTGAACATACGAATGATTTCGGGCGATTCATTGGACACGATGGTCTTGGTTTTCTTGTCCCACAGTACCGGAACCGTCACCCGGCCCGAGTAATCCGGTTGAGCGGTGGTATAGACCTGATACATGAAATCAGCACCGTTGATCGTGTCGGGCACAGAACCGTCGCCTGCCTGAAAGGTCCAGCCGTTTTCAGCCATGAACCAATGTACGACCGAGACGGAGATCATGCTTTCCAACCTTTTCAGGGCACGAAAGATCAGGGTGCGGTGCGCCCATGGGCAGGCCAGCGAAACGTATAGGTGATAACGACCAGCCTCGGCCTGAAAACCGCCGGCGCCGCTGGGTCCGGGCGAACCATCTGCCGTAATCCAATTGCGAAATTGCGGGGCTTTGCGCACAAAACGCCCGCCGGTGGCCTTGGTATCATACCACTGATCCACCCATTTGCCGTCTTGTAGTAGTCCCATGTTCTTCTTCCTTCAGTGGTCTGCGGGTTTGAAAAGCGATCGTTACGCAGTTGGCCAAACGCTTGCTTCAACTCTGCGCGCGTTTCCTGCAACTTAGCCGGTCGGCGCCTGGTCACGATGGGCATAAGCGATGACTGCAGACAAAACGCCCAGCACCAGTGCCGGCACGGCTGAAGGGCCGAGGATGAACAGGTGGGCAAAAACCGCGCCGACCATGATGCAGACCAACAGGCCCGCGCCGATGAGCTGAAAACCCCGGACCCATAGCAATACTGCGCCGCCGACCTCGATCAGCCCGGTCACATTGCGGAACCATTGGCCGACGCCGACCGTTTCGAAGGTCTGTACCATCATCTCCTGACCACTCAGCTTGGCTAATCCGGCCACCAAAAAAGCCAGAGAGGCCAGCAATTTGACTGCCAACAGACCATATTTTCTCCTACTATCAGACATCTTGTTTTCCTTCGGCCTTTTAATCAGGTGATCTCGTCTTTAACGCGTTCCAAAACCTCGCGGAAGGTTCAAAAAACTGCCGTATTTGTTCTGATTTTTGGAACGAAGAGGAAGGTAAAGGGGGCTAACCATACCTTGATCAGCCGTTCGGCATAGCACGGGGTGCGGCGAAAAACGCCGGCGTCGCGGCGGCCAAAGGCCCGCACTCACCGCACAAGGAATCCTGCGCCTAAGCCCGATCGGCACTCGGAATAAGGGTTTTCTTGGTTCCTTACTTCGGTTTGAACAACTGTACATCAAACACAAGTCGTTCTAGCGTGGGCCTGGTAAGGCGAGAAATCGGATAAACGGTTCCAAAAAGGAGAACGCGTTGGGACAGATCGAAGACCTGCGACTATTTGCCCTCGTCGTTGAAAACCGAGGCATTTCACGGGCTGCTGACAAGTTGCATATTGCGAAATCTGCAGTGAGCCGTCGATTGAATTTGTTGGAAGAACGCTTTGGCGCCCGGCTGATAGATCGCAAACCCGGGGTGTGGGAGGTGACCACGACCGGGCGCGAACTTTATCAACGCGCCGTTCGCGTGGTCAGCGACGTCGAAGAGATCGAAAGTGATTTCAGGGAGACCGCCCAAAACCTGGCGGGCCCCCTGACCATTTCCGTTCCGCGTGACTTCGGTATTGCCTATCTGAAACCCGCGCTTACCGCGTTCAAGGAACGCCATCCCGAGATTCAGCTGACGGTCGACTTTGATGATCGGGCCGTCGATCTGACCCGCGAAAACTACGATTTCGCAATCCGTATCACCGCTTTACCTCAGGGCAACGTTGTGGCCAAGAAAATTGGCTCGACCCGGCATCAGCTCTGCGCAAGCCCCGCCTACCTGACAACCCATGGCGAGCCCACCTGTCTGGATGATCTCAACGACCATCCGCTCCTGAATTTCGGGACCGCCCGGCGCACGCGATGGGACTTCGTTGGTGAAACCGGAAAGCCAGAAACCTTCGAGTTTCAGCCGGCCCTGAATTCCAACAGCGGTGCATTCCTGCTCGACGCTGCCCTGGCTGGCCTGGGGTTCGCAAGATTGCCTGATTTCATCGCAGCATCCGCGATCGCATCAGGCGAACTTGTTCCGATCCTGCAGAGTCTGGCAGTGCCCGATTGGGGAATTTATCTGGTGCACGCTGAGGATCGTCGACTGAACCGAAGAATGCGTTTGTTCTCCGAGGAAATGATAATCGCGTGTTCGCTGAGTGGGGCGCCGATCGGTTGAATCCACTGCCGTTGGCTGACACTCCGGCGATGCCACGCTGGACCCATATCGTGAGGTTTTTCGAAAAATAATCAGCGGAATACCTGTGGAACACCCAGGTGTTGGCTGCTGGAAGTATTTTGGCAGACTGCCATGCGAATTAGAACTGGACGTGTGTGGACGCCCCGGGTAATGCAAGCGATTTCTTGGTTTGGTTTTGGCAATGTGATCGGGTTCTGACGTGTGTCCGACCTCTGATTGCGGCTTTGACACGCCGCGGGCCCGTATGGAGATACGAGGATCAGGTCC
>JAAEUI010000641.1 GCA_024227475.1 Paracoccaceae bacterium
GAATCAGCCACCGAAAAAACACAACTTTCAATTGAACAGATTATCGCGAAGGTGAAGGAGCAAGGATACTCGGATATTTCCGATATTGATCGCGAGGACGGCCGATACAGCGTTGAGGCCCGCGACCCGGGAGGCAAAGAGGTCGAATTTTTCGTTGAAGCGAAAACAGGTGAAATTGTCAAGAAAGTGAGGGAGGCCAAGGACTCCCTCTCCAGGGAGGAGGTCATTGCAAAGCTGAAGGAAAAGGGCTTTTCGGATGTCTCCAAAATCAAACGCAAGGGCGAGAAGAATCAGTACTGGGTTATGGCTACTGATGCCGATGGCAAAAAATTCGAGCTGCATGTCAACGCCAAGACCGGTGAGATTAAGCGCAAGGAGCAGCGGTGCGGGTAATAAGCCGACGCGCCTCGGACAAATGAATCCCTGGATCGCCTGGCTGCGCAATTCAAACCTCAAGCTAGGAGCGATGGAGGCAAAGGACGGCTCGCCGGTTCAAGGCTGTGAGGTCAATCGCCAAACCGGCCGGATGCTGCCAGCCCGATAGGCAAGGAGACACGGAAATGGAAAAAGTCGCGATCATGGGGGGCTCATTGGCAGCGTTTTTGTACAGCTCGCTTGCCTGGGCGCAACAACCTGGTCTCTGCTATGGACGTGACATGATGTGGGGTGAGGGCTGGGGCGACTGGCCCTTCGGTCCGCTGATGATGCTTTTATTTGTTGCGATAATAATTTTGGTCGTCATCCTCACCGTCCGGCGGTTAGGAGGGATCAAGCATGGCGGTTCAACGACGTCTTCTGCGCCCGCCATCGATATTCTCAAGGGCCGCTTTGCACGTGGTGAGATCGACAAAGAGGAATTCGAGGAGAAACGGCGGGTTCTTCAAGACTGACACCGGTCGCGGCTTGGTCGGGATCGCTGGGTTTACGTTTGGGCGGACGCTATCCACCACAACCTGCGCGCGGAGGCTACCATGCTGTGTGCTCTGGTGGGCATCGATGTGATGGCCGGACATGTACGTTGATCCGGTTCGCCTAAAAGCTACGGTTCCATTGTTGTCCATAGAAGAGGATTGTTGGGTATCACCACCAACTGACCGAGCCGACTGCCCAATGCGCATCAGGTTCCTCCCCAACAGATCGTAACTGTTTTATTGACCTTATAGTGGCTATATGGTTTTAAATCATAATCCGACAATACTCAAGTGGAGCCGTATCATGAGTAAACCCTGTGAAGACGCCTGTGGCTGCGAAGCAACACCCGCCGAGGGTAATGCCGGGTCGGGGGCCTCTGAAGCGTCCGGTAACTGGATCAGTGTGTATACCGTACCGAAGATGGATTGTCCTTCGGAGGAACGGATGATTCGACTGGCCCTGAACGGTTTTGAAGACATTCGCGGGCTGTCCTTCGACCTGTCTGATCGGCGGTTGAAGGTTGTGCACGATGGCGAGGCTGAGCCTATCACCGCGAAGCTGGCAACCCTCGGGCTGGGAGCTTCGCTTCAGGAAACGGCCGCTGCCGACCCTGAGTCAATCAAGGCGGTCGGGGGTACGGCTATCTCGGCCGAGCAGGAGTCCGGCACCCTGCGTTGGTTGCTCGGTATCAATGCCGTCCTGTTTGCGGTGGAAATGACGGCCGGCCTGATCGCCCAGTCTACCGGACTGATTGCAGAATCCCTGGACAATTTCGCCGACGCGGCCGTGTATGGGCTCGCCCTGTATGCGGTTGGGCACAGCGTGAAAATGCAGGTGCGTGCGGCGCATCTCGCGGGCGTACTCCAACTGATTCTGGCTGTGGGCGCACTCGCAGAGGTGGTGAGGCGCTTTGTCTTCGGCAGTGAGCCGGAGTCGCTGGCAATGATGGGGATTGCGTTCATCGCATTGATCGCTAACACCACCTGTCTGCTGCTGATATCCAAACATCGGGAGGGCGGTGCCCACATGAAGGCGAGCTGGATATTCTCAGCCAACGATGTGGTCATCAATCTAGGGGTCATTACCGCTGGCGCTCTGGTGGCGTGGACTGGCTCCAATTATCCGGACCTGATAATCGGCAGCATCGCGGGGATTATCGTACTCAACGGTGCCAGGCGCATCCTGGCGCTTAAGGGTTGAACAATGTCCATCGTTGCCAAGAAACGCTTGCAGTACGGCCTGTTGGCTATTTCCGGCCTGATAGCGGCATCTGATCAGGTTGTAAAATGGTTGGTCCAGCAGTCAATGGCGTATGGCGAGTCGATTCCGGTGACCCCGTTCTTTAACTGGGTTCATGCCTGGAACACCGGCGCCGCATTCAGCCTGTTTGCCGATGGCGGAGGTTGGCAGCGATACTTTCTTATCGCAATCGCGGTAGTTGTCTCGATTGTACTGATCGGGCTGATTCTTCAGTGCCGCCGCAGGGGAGAAGCCATCGCGTACAGTCTTATTCTTGGCGGTGCCATGGGCAACCTGATTGACCGGATATTTCGTGGCTATGTTGTGGATTCATTTGATGTCTATTGGCAATCCTGGCACTGGCCAGCCTTTAACCTTGCCGATATCGCCATTGTGCTGGGCACCGTGCTTTTCCTCTATGTCAGTTTCATACCCGAAAAATCGGGCACGAACGTCGAGCTCGATGGATCAGGCTAAAAAACATCTGACAAACGCCTTGACCTTAAAGTTGACTTTAAAGATATCGTCTGTGCTGACGAACCGAGAACGACAGCCAAAGCAAAGGAGAATGAAACGATGACATTGCAACTTGGAGAAACCGCTCCCGATTTCACCGTCGCATCCACCGAGGGAAACATTCAGTTTCATGAGTGGCTGGGAGACGACTGGGCCGTGCTGTTTTCACACCCCGCCGACTACACCCCTGTCTGTACCACAGAGCTCGGCGCCTTCGCCAAGCGTAAGGACGAGTTCGCCAGTCGCGGTGTGAAGCTGATCGGGGTCTCCGTCGACCCGCTCGACTCCCATAAAGACTGGGCGAAGGATATCGAGAAAACCCAGGGCAAGGGGCTCAATTTTCCCCTGTTGGCAGACAAGGATCAGGTGGTTGCCGACCAGTACGGAATGATCCATCCAAAAGCCGATCCCAAGGTGACTGTTCGAACGGTATTCATTATCGATTCCGCGAAAAAAATCCGTCTGATGCTGACGTATCCGCCCAGCACCGGGCGCAATCTGGACGAGATCCTGCGCGTCATTGATTCGCTCCAACTGACCGACAACCACAAAGTGGCCACGCCGGTGGACTGGAAGAATGGCGAGGATGTGATCATCGTTCCGTCGCTCTCCAACGAAGAGGC
>JAAEUI010000642.1 GCA_024227475.1 Paracoccaceae bacterium
CAACCCAGGCCTTCTGAGCCGATTCCCCGCTGACAACTGCTGCTGCCACCGCGTTGACGTATTCGCTGGCATGCCAAAAGTCGAGAATCTGCCAGTCAGTTTTCTGCTTCAGCCACTCCCACTGATCGTGTGCGCCATCGGCAATTCCAACATAATTGGCATTCGGAAAACGCTCCCTTACCAAGGCGACTTCCCTTTCCATCCGCTCGAAGAATGACGCCTTCCCTTTCTCCGGCGCATTGGCTATGTAGATTGTGTGGAGCCGCTCTCCCTCATGGTTGTAAAAGCTGATCGTTCCCACCATCACTTGCCGCCAGCCTTCCTTTTGACAGAATAGCGCAAAGGCACCATCGGCTCCGATGGCAACGGTCCGCACCACCTCGCCGGCTGGCAATGCTGGTATTTCGTAGGTCCAGCATGTTTCCTTTTCGCCGCTTATCGCCGCCACGTCACTCGCAATTTCCCGGACGTAACTGCGATCCATTTTCCGGCCATGCTGTCCAAAGTCCTGCGCCACTTCCGAGGCATTGTTGTGCCCATACTTGAAGGCAGTTTGCTTAGCCAACATCGGAGTCGCCCTGCGCACAATGCGCGCCTTGTTCTCCATGGGGTAGTAGGCGGCACCACCCGCGCTGCTCTGGTAGACGTGGCGTTCCACGGTTGCTTTGCCGTAGGGTGTCTCAAAAATCTTGGGAAGCGGTCGCTTTCCCTTGGCCGTCCACTTCTTTCCACCAATGACGATGGGCGAACCATCCGAATCGAAGTTCTTGAGACATGCGCCGGTCAAGATACAGCCCGCTTCATTGAGTGCTTGTTGGATAGCTTGTTCGCTCGCGAGCATGGTTGCCCCTGGCTTGACGGTTACACTAACAGTAATCGAAGCGTCGGGGTTCCGGACGGCGGATGTTGCAGGCATATGGGCACTATGATTATAATTTCCATAAGTACAAGCTTTATTTACAGAAAGTTAACGGCGCACCCCTTTGGAGAGGGCATTGTGAAAACGCCGAGCGACTTCGGCACCCGCAGCGATCCGCCGACACATCCCCTGCTGCTCGACTTCCTCGCACAAAAGTTTGTCGAGAGTGGCTGGTCGGTGAAAAACCTCCACCGGATGATTCTTCTCTCAGCCACTTTCCGGCAGGCTA
>JAAEUI010000643.1 GCA_024227475.1 Paracoccaceae bacterium
AGGGGCTACAACACCATGCTCTGCCAGATGCCCGCGCAGCGCATTGATCGCCTGGGTCTTCTGGCGAACAAACAGGTTGCGGGTCTTCAGCGCCATCCCTGCGGCCTGTTGATCCGCCGATTTGACGGCAACAAAGCGCATCGTTGGGCGCGAGGCAGCCTCGGCGATAGCCTCTGCATCGGTGGCATCGTTCTTTTGCCGCTTGACGAAGGGTTTCACGTAAATGGGCGGGATCAGCTTCACCTCGTGACCCAGATCAGAAATCCGTCGACCCCAATGGTGGGCGCTGGCGCATGCTTCCATCGCGACAACACAAGGGGCAACCTTGGATAGAAACGTCAGAACCTGCCCCCGGCGCAATTTCTTTGAAAACAGCTTTCGGCCAGTTCGATCCGACCCGTGAGCCTGAAACACATTCTTCGCCAAATCGATCCCGATAATGCTACAATCTTCCATAGACGCCTCCTCTAAAGTGGTTACGACACCACTTTGGCACATCAATGCCGAAAAAGGGGCGTCCACCCCATCGCTTGAATCCGAAATCTCGGTTGTTACCGCGTTGGCTGCCGGTGCTGACACAGCGTGAAACAACTCTTACTATTCCTGAAATGTTTTGACACACACTCTGGAGATTCATGATTGGTGCCAGCACATTTGCTACACCCTCTAACTGGGTGGATGACTGGTCAAACACCTGTTCCCGACGCAGGATCAGAAACAGTTTGATACGTGGTTTCCGTGGCTGAAATAGGACCGCGGCGCAATGTTCTGTAAACACTTTTAAAGTCGGAACCGGGCGATGAGTCCGCGGTGATCTGACCCCAACAATGGCCGCAATTCGGTTTCCCCTTGCTGCCCCTCAGGGATCAGGATGTGATCGATCGGCAGCCTAATCCATGTACCAAATCTTGGGAAACTGTTGAGCGCTGATCCAATTCGCTCGACCCGACCAGAAGATTGGACGCGCCGCATCAAATCACTCCACGGCACCATGTTGAAATCACCACCTATGACCTTGTCGCCGTTGAGTGCCTGAATTCTTGGCAGCAAACGCTGAATTTGTTGGGGTTGGCGATGAGGAAAAGGCCAATGCAGATGCAGAGAAACAATCCAAACAGGCCCGGCCGGCGTTTTTACCTGCATGGCCGCCATACCGTCAGCTTCAGCGCAGGTTTGGCTGCCATCGACCAGCGGCCATTTTGATGCAACGGCGACCCCCCCAACGCGGGCGAACCTGCAGAAATGCATGCTTTGATACTCGTCCGAAAGCGCACCCAAAATGGCCCTGTGCTGTTCTGTGACTTCCTGCAAGGTCACAAAATCCGGTTTGATTTGCAGAATATCCAACTCCACTGGTTTCAGGTCAGGGTTTCTAAACGATAGGTTTTTTTGATACACTTTGTAGTCTAGCCCAGCGGGCGGAGTGAATGGTAAGTGAACCAGGTCGGCGCTGGCTAGCCAGACAACGCTCATCAAAGAGATCATGCCCGCTGATCTGCGCATGGAGATCAGCCAGATTGCAATTCCAGCAAAGCTGGTGGCAAGGGCCAATTGCACCCTGAAAACTGCGATCGAGTCTCCAACGGGGTGAAGCGCCCCAAGAAAACTGCAAAACAGCAGAATTACGGGGACAAACAAAACTATCAGGATCGTCTTTCGCAACATCAGAGAACACCAGCGCTCGAATGCAGCCGCCGCAACATCACACCATATCGCAACAACAGCGCAACCGACGCAAACCCCAGTCCGATGACCAGACCACCCCAAACGCCCTGCGCCCCAAAGCCGCGCTCAAACGCCAGATAGTACCCCATCGGCAGCCCGAACACCCAATATGCAAATACTGCAACGATCATCGGGCCGGTGGTGTCTTTGATACCGCGCAGCAAACCAAGACCAACAACCTGCATTGCGTCCACCACCTGAAACGCGGCAGCGACCAGCAGGAGACTGCCGCCGAACGCAAGGATTTGGAGGTAATCTGGTTCTTGTGGTCTCAAAAACAGCGCGATCAGGGTTTGGGGGATCGCGAGCATTATTACCATCGTGGTCATCGCCACAAATAGAGCAGAGAGGACAACAACAACCGATGCACGCCACAGGCCGGTATTATCCTTCCGCCCAAACGCCCTGCCTGCGCGAATTGTTGCCACGTTGGAAATGCCAAGCGGAATCATAAATGACAGCGAGGCGATCTGTAAAACGATGCCATGGGCTGCAAGTTGCAGGGTCCCCGCCCAGCCAACCATCAGCGTAGCGGCCGAGAACATTCCGGCTTCGGCCAGCATGGTGAAGCCGATCGGCAGGCCAAGACGCGAAACTTCACGCAATGCGCTCCAATCCGGTTTCAATGGCTTGGTAAACAGCTGAAATTGCTTTAGCGCAGGTTTGTAAGCGCAATAAATCAAAAGAAAAACAGTATCCAAAGTAATGGTGAGAACTGAGGCAAGCGCAGCCCCTTTGGCACCCATTTCCGGCATGCCCCAGTTGCCAAAGATGAATGCGTAGTTGAAGACCGCATTGGCGGCTGCAGCAACCAGCGTGGCCACCAGAACAATCTGGGCCCGTTCCAATGCACCGAGATAGGACTTCAGCACCATAATTACCAGAGAGGAAAACAGACCCCAAACAGCGATCCTCATGTAGTCCTGAGAAATCGCTGTCAGTTGCGGCTCCTGCCCCAGCGCGTTCAGGATGGGTTGCAGGTACCACAACGGCAGCAGCATCACCAAACCATAGGCCAGCACCAGCCAGATGCCCATTCGCACAGAGCGGCGCACCTGTTTGTCGTCCCCAGCCCCAAGCGCAGACGCGGCCATCGGCATGACAGCAAAGGCGAATCCGGACCCGACAATGAGAACAACAAAATAGACCTGCGCAGCCAGAACAACCGCTGCCAACCCCTCAACAGAATACCACCCCATCATCACCACGTCGGTGGTGTGGGTCAGCATCTGCGCGATATGGCTGCCGATCAGCGGCAGACCAAGGGTGGTTGAGGCAACGATGTGTTCGCGCCAGCTTTGTGATCTATGGTTCATCTTCTGGTTCTTTTTGCGCCCCAAACACGGGGCCGGGGATTTTCATCCCTTCGGTTTTGATACAAATCAGAGCGGCGCGCGATAATCAATAACTGTGGTCCGCCCGGTCAACAGAAAAACTCTATCATGTAGAAAGACCTCACATTTGTTTGGTACCTTCGTGACGTTGATTAGAGAGTTTCGGGTTTTGTTTGACTCACAAACGAAAC
>JAAEUI010000644.1 GCA_024227475.1 Paracoccaceae bacterium
CCAAGATCGGTTGGTGTTACACGAAAAGCGTCCCCCGGCAAAAAGGGACGTCATGGCAGTTAAGGTTTGGAGTTCCCCCGGTTTCGTGGACGGTTATGGGCTTTGAGATTCCAGCCCTTCAGCGGCGCTCCTTTCGTAGTTGATCGGTGACTTATACCCTAAAGCCGAATGTCGGCGAGAGGGATTGTACCAGCCTTCGATGAACTCAAAACAGGCGACACGCGCTTCGGCTTTTGTTTTGAACTTTCGACGATCCAGCAACTCACATTCCAGGGTGGCGAAGAAGCTCTCGCACATGGCGTTGTCATAGCAATCGCCAACCGATCCCATTGATGGCCGTATGCCCATTTCTTTGCAGCGCAGGCCAAAGGCAACAGAGGTGTATTGCGACCCCTGGTCCGAGCGGTGGATCACACTTTCCGGTTTGCGTTGTGTGACCGCCATGTTCATTGCGTCGATCACCAGCTGTGCCCTTTGGGTATTGCCCATTGCCCAGCCGATAATGCGCCGACTGAAGGCATCCAGCACGACTGCCAGATACAGAAAGCCTGCCCAAGTTGGCACGTAAGTGATATCCGCGACCCACAGCACGTTCGGGGCATCGGCATAGAAGTTACGATCCACAAGATCATTGGCTGGACGCACGCGTGGATCGCGCTCTGTCGTGATAACGAACTTGCGACGGCTGACACCCCTCAAGCCTTTGGCTTTCATCAAACGCTCAACACGCTTGCAGCCTACATGAATGCCTTCATCAGCCAGTTCGGCGTGAATGCGGGGCACCCCATACGTCTCTTTTGACGCCTTGTGGATTTTGGCAATCCGTTCGGTCAGCGCCACATCTTCTATCGAACGGGTACTGGGTGGACGGCTGTGATGGGCATAGAAACCGCTGCGGGAAACACCCAGTGTGCGTGACATCATTTGGATTGAATACTCGGCCTGATTTGCGGTCATGAACTTGAAGACCTCCGTGATGTCACGTCGTTTTGTGCAAACCAAGCCGCGGCCTTTGACAGGATATCACGCTCTTGGCGAAGCTGTTTTACCTCTCGACGTAGGCGTCGCAGCTCTTCGCGCTCCTCGCTGGTTAGACCGTCGGTTCGGTCCCCGACGTCAACATCAGCTTGTTTGACCCAGCCATGGATCGTAGCGGCGCAGGGTTCAAACTCGCGCGCCAGACTTTCAACACTGCGACCGGCTCGCGCCAGCGCCACCAATTGATCCCTGAATTCCGTAGGGTACGGGTTCCTTGTTCTCGGCATGAAAAACACTCTCCTTCATCAAGTGAAAAGTGTCCATCAAACCGGGGGAACTCCAGTTTGTTTCCCGCAAATTACAAAGCGCCGCCCGGCAACTGGTGCTGCCGGGCGGCTGGTTCTGTCTCAGAAAATGAAGTCGTCAACCACCAGGCCGGTAACATCCGAGAC
>JAAEUI010000645.1 GCA_024227475.1 Paracoccaceae bacterium
CTGGACATCCTGTACAAAATCCTGGTGGACGGGGCGGCATCAGCATCGGCAGTTCAATCCGCGCCTTTTCTGTGGCTGGTTGGATGGCACTCTGTTTGTCGGATGCGGCTACAGAAATCGCCTGCACTGAGCTTGCCGAAGTGAGCCATTTCGCCAACCCTTCGCGCACCACGTCGGCCGTGTACTCACCTGCTTCCGGCAGCACATCTTTACCCCAAATGCGGCCGCGTAGCCCCGCACGTTGCGCCATCGCCCGTACCTCTTGCTCGATAAAGGCGGGAAACCCTTCTTCTATAATCAAAACGTCATCTTTCCCTTCTAAAAATTGTTCGATTTCTTCTGGAATGAGCGGGTGGATGACGTTGAGTACAAGCATGGGAATGTCGGTGTTGCCGTAAGCGTCCGCCATCCCCAGCAGTCGCAGGCTGCGCATTGTCATGACGTATGCGCCGCCCTGCATGATGATTCCGAAACGGCCGTTTGCCCCAGGAAAATGCTCATTCAACTCATTCTCAACAATAAAACGACGTGCAGCGGGTAATCTTTCTTCCACTTTCGCTTTTTCTTGAGCATAAGAAGAAGGGGGGAGGACGATACGGCCGTAATCCCGCAGCGGCTCCGGCAAAGGATTATTCATCCCATATTCAGGCGGACGATTATCCTTACAAACAAACTGCCCCGTCATATGAATCGCCCGAATCCGCAGCGACATAATCACTGGTAAATGGCACGCCTCCGACAGTTCGAACGCCTTTTCCGTCAGCTCCACCAGCTTTGGCAAATGGTAACGGGGATCAATCAGCGGCAGCGACGATTTCAACGCCGTTGCGTGAGTGCGCTCCTGCACCACGCTTGCGCCTGCGCCATAATCTTCGCCCACAAGCACCAAACAGCCACCCACAACGCCCGCTGAAGACAAATTCGAGAGCGCATCCGAAGCGACATTGGTTCCCACAATGGATTTCCAAGTCACCGCACCGCGCAACGGGTAATGGATCGATGCGCCCAACAGCGCAGCCGCCCCCCGCCTCACTTGCTGAAGATTCAAACTGAACCCCCAACTCCGCCAGCACCGAGTCCCGCGCATCGGCCATCACGTCCATCAGATGGGAAATAGGCGCGCCAGGATAACCGCCAACATACGCCACTCCTGACTGCAGCAACGCCTTCGTCAACGCCAGAATCGTCTCGCCGTGAAAGGTTTCCCCGTCGCCCAGCCGCAACTCTTCTACTTCGGTCGTAAAAGAGCGTTCCATCCCTTTCGTTTTTATATGTTCGCGCGTCTCATTCACAATTTATTATTCTCAATTTACAATTCACAATTATCATTCCCACCCTGGCTTAACTCCCGGGCCACTGTAACCCGGTGTCCGCGCTGGTGTGCGCGTCAAGGCAAATCCTTGAGCATATGCCGCACGGGTTACAAGCATGAATTTACAATACCAGCCACCCAACAGCGCGGCCAATCCGGCAATTGCCCCAGTAACGGGAGCAATTGCCGGAACAACAAAGCCAATAATCAGCAAAATCAGAGGCAAACCATGCCC
>JAAEUI010000646.1 GCA_024227475.1 Paracoccaceae bacterium
TGAAAACCATCGAAGCCCCCGATATCGGGTTTTATAGCGCCGAAAGCGATGCCCCGATGAACGTTCGGGATTTGAAGGAACTGCTGGCGGGATCTCCGGGCGAGAGATTGGATCAGGCTTATCGGCAGATCGATGAAGACAGCATCGTCAAGATTCTTTTTACCTCCGGTTCGACCGGCATGCCCAAGGGCGTCATCAACACCCAGAAGATGCTGTGTTCCAATCAACAGGCGTATCGGCAGCTGTGGCCATTTCTGAAATCAAAGCCCCCGGTCATTGTCGACTGGTTGTTATGGAATCATACTTTCGGCAGCTGCCATAACTTCAACATGATACTGGTCAATGGCGGGACACTTTATATTGACGCCGGGAAACCGTTACCCGGATTGATAGAAACGACCGTCGCCAATTTGAAGGAGATTTCGCCAACCCTCTATTTCAATGTTCCCGCCGGGTACGACGCGTTACTGAATTACCTGGAAGCCGATGCCGATTTGCGGGATACCTTCTTTCGCAACCTGGATATCATTTACTGTGCCTCGGCGTCGCTTGGCGACCGAACCCGGCAACGCCTGAACGATCTGAGCCGCAAGGCCGTGGGCGTGACCCTGCCGCTGCTTTCCGGCTGGGGCGCAACCGAAACGGCCCCGCTGGCCACCGGCACCTGGTTGCCCACCGATCTTCCCGGGGCGATCGGTCAACCGATTCCCGGCACCGAA
>JAAEUI010000647.1 GCA_024227475.1 Paracoccaceae bacterium
AGCAAGCCTGTCTCAATCAATGAAAAACCGCGAACCGATTCTCCACCTAGCGAAGTCCCGCCATCAATCAAAATGTTGGAAAATTTACTTCACTCCGAAATAGACCTGAATGTTCCGGCAGAAGATGTGGAGATTGTGGGAATTTCAATCGAGGACTATAGGAAATCACTTGAGGAGGCGGAAAATAATCTTAGGCAAAAACTCAAGCAGAAACAATCAAGCTCACCCAGTATTGACTTATTAACAAGTTTTGAGTTGGAATTTACGACAATTGCAGTCAGGCTTATTGAATCTAGCAACTATGAACATGCCGAGCTTTTTCTTACTAGTGCAATAAAAATCAACGACGCGACTGTCAGCGATGATGATCCAACGAAGGTTGGAAGTTTAAACAACTACGCGGCTCTTTTGCAAAAAATCGGTGCCACAAAAAAGGCAAAAGAGATTTTTGAAACTGCTATCAAAATTACTGAGAAAACCATTGGAAACGAGGGCCCGGAATATGCTTCTGCACTAAACAATTTGGCATTTCTATTAGAAGAACAAGGGAGAGTCGAAGAGTCAGAGGAACTCTTTTTGAAAGCGATCAAAAGTTCGCAGTCAAGTCTAGGTAACTTGCATCCTGAGGTCGCTTCCCGACTTGCGAATCTCGCAGGTTTTTATGCAACCGCTGGCCGTTACTACGAATCCGAGCCTCTATATAAACAAGCCATCGAAATCAACAGAGCAACGTTAGGCGAATTGCACCCGAACTTTGGCACCAATCTAAATGACTTAGCAAATCTTTATAGCAATATGGGGCGCTTTGTCGAAGCGGTACCGCTCTACAATCAGGCTATTGAAATTGCTAAAATCGCGCTCGGCGAAGCGCATCCCGTCTATGCCGCCCGCCTCAACAACCTCGCGAATCTTTATTATAGCATGGGACGGTTTGCGGAAGCGGAATCGCTTTACAAACAGGTCATCGAGATCGACAAAGCCAACATCGGAGAGGCGCATCCCGACTATGCTATCGACCTCAACAACCTCGCAGGGCTCTACGAGAACATGGGGCGGTTTGAGGAGGCGGAGCCACTCTACCTGCAAGCAATTGAAATCTTTGAAAGCGCCCTTGGGGCGGAGCATCCGAGTACAAATTCGGTCAAGGCGAATTACGAGGCGTTTCTTGCGGCGCGGGAGCCGTAGGGTGGGTTTTTTTAACGCCCCGGGTTGTGAATGCGGTGGCGGTGATTGCCGGGCTGAAAGTAAACCCTTCGGGGAAAATATTTGGGTGTCATCCCCCTGAAAACAGGGACCCATTGCAGCGTCGTACGAGCCCGGATGAGGTCCCCGCTTTCGCGGGGATAACAGTTGGGAAACGGGAAGCGCAGCGCAAGCCGCCCTACCCCTCTTCCTCCAGCCCATATTTCGAAAACAGCGGCCCCTGCGCCATGAAGAACACAAACAGCGCGGCGGTCAGCCCAAAGGTTTTGAAATTCACCCAGGCATCCGTTGACATCAGGCGCCAGACAAGTTCGTTGGCGAGTGCCAGTGCGAGGAAGAAGGCGCACATGCGGCGGGTGAGTTTCATCCAGCCTTCCTCGGCCATCGGCATGACCTCTTCCATCAACCCGCGCAGGTAGGATTTGCCGCGTAGCAGACCGATGCCAAGGGCGCCGCCGAACAGCAGGTAGATGATCGTCGGTTTCATCTTGAAAAACCGGTCATCGTTGAACCAGATCGACATGCCGCCGAACACCACCACCAGAACGGCGGTCATCAGCTGCATTTTGCTGAGTTTTCCGGTCATCCCCCACACGATCCCGGTAGCGACCAGCAGTATCGGGATGAAGGCGGCGGTGGCGACGATGAAACCTTCGTAGCTCTGGCCGAACAGCTCGAACTGGCGGTCCTTGATGCGGGTATAGGTGATGAAAAACAGCACGATGGGGCCGATTTCCAGCGCCAGTTTTACCATTGGATTGATCTTTTTCTCGCTCATAGGCTCCCCGTAACTGCTTTACCCACCGAATTCCACCAAAACCGCACCACCGCCGATCACAACCATGAGCGCGGCGCGTAAAACCCCGACTTTCTCGCGCAAAAACAGCCAGCCGATGATGGCGGCGAAGATGACGGAGGTTTCGCGCAAAACGGCGGCCTCGCCGACCTTATCGAGCCTTGTGGCCATCATGATCGAGCCGAAACTGCCAACCCCGATCAGCCCGCCAGCCATGCCGCGCAGCGCAAGGCCCGGCAGGGCTGGCTTGTGTTCAAGGCGCAGGTAGTGGCGCAGGGTGACAAAGGGGAAGACCAGCCCGTCAAGAAAGAAAAACCAGGCGATAAAGGTGAACGGGTCATGGGTGGCCCGGATGCCGTAAGCGTCATAAGTGGTGTAAATGGCAACGAAGACGCCGGTGGCCAGCGCCAGCAGCAGCGCGTGGGAGAGGCGGCGGCGGTGGAGCGCCTCGGCGCGCAGGTTGACACCGCCAAGGGCGAAGATACCGGCAGAGAGTGTGAGGACACCAAGCCATTGGATGGTTGAGAAGGTTTCGGAGAACACAAAGCCGGCAGCCAGCACCGTGACCAGCGGGCCCATGCCGCGCATCACCGGGTAGACCACCGTATAGGGCGCGCGGTCGTAAGCCATGACCTGCAGGAATTTGTAACCGACGTGGATGAGGATCATGCCAGCGAAAATCGGCCACATATGCGGCTCGGGCCAGGGCACGACGAAAAGCGCGACAGGGGCGGCCATCAGGCCGTAGCAGACGTCGATCACACCACGGCTGAGCCAGGGGTCGTGACGGCCTTTTTGCAGAGCACCGAAAGCGGCATGTAGGAGGGCGGCTATCAGCGCCAGCCAAAGGGCAACCGTGCGCCCGGCGTCAGTGCCTTCGATGGAAATGAGCCAGTCGCTCACCCACCTGCCCCGGTCAACGCCTCGGCAAACTCCTCCGGATCAAACGGCGCCAGATCGTCGATCTGTTCGCCAACCCCGATGGCGTGGATCGGCAGGCCGTATTTATCGGCCAGTGCCACCAGCACGCCGCCTTTGGCGGTGCCGTCAAGCTTGGTCATCACCAGGCCGGAGACATCGGCGACCTTGGTGAAGATATCGACCTGGTTGAGCGCGTTCTGGCCGGTGGTCGCGTCGAGCACCAGCAAAGTGTTATGCGGCGCGTCCGGGTCTTTCTTGCGGATGACGCGCACGATTTTGGCGAGTTCCTCCATCAGGTCCTGGCGGTTTTGCAGCCGCCCGGCGGTGTCGATCATCAACAGATCGGCGCCGTCTTCCTGCGCCTTGGTCATGGCGTCAAAGGCGAGGCTGGCGGGATCGGAGCCCTCGGGCGCGGTCAGCACCGGCACCCCTGCCCGGTCGCCCCAGATTTGCAATTGTTCCACGGCGGCGGCGCGGAAAGTGTCCCCCGCCGCGATCACCACGGATTTCCCGGCGGCGCGAAACTGGCTGGCGAGTTTGCCGATGGTGGTGGTTTTGCCCGAGCCGTTGACACCGACCACCAAGACGACCTGGGGTTTCTGGGCGTAAAGCGGCATCGGCTTGGCGACCGGTTCCATGATGCGGGCAACTTCGGAGGACAGCAGGCCTTTGATTTCGTCAGTCGAGAGTTTCTTGCCAAATCGGCCTTCGGCCATGTTGGCAGAGACCCGGAGCGCGGTTTCTACGCCCATGTCAGCGGTGATCAGCAGTTCCTCGAGGCTTTCCAGCATGGCATCGTCGAGCACGCGTTTTGTGACGGTTTTGGGAGTGCCGCGGCCCAACAGACGGCCAAGCAGGCCGGGTTTGGCTGGCCCAGGCTCAGGGACCGGGGCGATTGCGACGTGGGGTTCTGGTTCCGGTTCTGGTTCCGGTTCCGGTTCCGGTTCCGGTTCCGGTTCCGGTTCCGGTGAAACTTCTGTTGGTTCAGCGTGTGAGGCAAGAGGTCCCGGCTCAGGGGCCGGGACGCTGGC
>JAAEUI010000648.1 GCA_024227475.1 Paracoccaceae bacterium
ATGACCAAACACAAACCCACCAAACAACACCCACCGCTTGAATTGCTGAGAAAGCTTTACAGGCCATCGTACCTGGGTCGCACCAAAGACGGCAGGCGCGTGCTAATCCGGCACAAGAACTACTGCCAGCATTGGGCTGGTCGGTCGTGCGACTGCGGCGCACAGGTGGCAGGGGATGCAAATGATAATGGTTAGCATTTGGGTCCTTCCTGGCCGTTTGTGCTGCGGGTAATGCGGAGCCCGATTTTCAAGAGTTTGTGGCATGAAATATGCAATTCTGTTTTTCTGGATTGACAAGTGACACCCGCCGAGCAGCTTAAACGCCTCAAGGTGGCTATCGAGGCCGGTCAACCTGTTCCCGGTGACGTAGGCGAGTGGCTGCTTGACGGAATTGAGGATTTTGAGATGCAAGAAAACGATGAAAAGATTACCCCACTCTGTAAAAAGCTGGGGCTCCGTCCAGCTGGTCGACGAAGCATACCCTACAGGCGGCGACTGGCTGAGCGGGATCAGGCGCTATGCGATGCCCTGGAGCGTATACCCGCTGAAGGATTAACAGACCGGCAGAGGTGCGCACAACTTCTGCAATCTATCCGGCGATTTGAAACAACCACATGGATACGCATCAGAACCCGACCGATGGCGAGCTTATCCGATCCACTTAAGGATGATCTACGCCGCGCATTTAATGCCGGGACTGTTCCGCGATCAATCGAAGGATTGGTAAACGCCACGTCAAAATAAACCCTCCCGTGTTTAATTAACATCGGGCGAGTTAGCCTTGTGTCATGAATAAAAAACTCGACTGGTATTCGATTAAAGCTGCGGCGGGTGCTGCTGAAATTTTCCTCTATGGTGATATCGGTGAAAACTGGGATGGCGAGACTGTAACTGCCCGCAAGTTTATTGATGACCTCGCCGCAGTTCAAACCAAAGAGCTTTTAATCAGGGTTAACAGTTTCGGCGGCTCCGTGACCGATGGTCTAGCGATTTACAGCGCTATCAAACGCCACCCTGCCACCGTGGAAGTTGCTATTGATGGGATCGCGGCAAGTGTCGCGTCACTGATTGCGATGGCAGGCGACAAGGTGACAGCTGCGGCAAACGCGCTGGTGATGGTCCACGCGCCCTGGGCTGGGGTTATGGGCAATTCAACCGACATGCGTGAAATGGCTGACACGCTAGACAAACACGCCGAAGCAATGGTTGCAGCATATGCCCGCACTGGCCAGCCAAGCAAAGAAATTCTCTCCCTCCTATCAGATGGAAAGGACCACTGGTTTACAGCACCCGAGGCTCTGAATGCGGGTTTTATTGACGAAATCACCGAAGAGGTGGCCCTGGCCGCGCACTTCGACCTATCCCGTTATGGGACGATCCCCCACAAGGCAACAGCAATGACCGAAAATACCGTAGAAAACAAAACCCAAACCGAACTGGCATCCCGCGCGATGAAGGAGCGTAACCAAGCCTTACAGGAACTGCACGACTTCGCGTCGGAAGCAAGCGCAAAAAGCGTAGTTGTCGCAGCTCTGGTGGATCCGGCAGTACCTATCGAACAGGTCAGGAATGCAGTGTTCGACATTGTGGAGCAAAACCAGCGGCCTTTGGGTTCTGCACCCGCTTTTGGTTCAGATTATCCGCTTGAACGCGAAGAAAACTTAACGCGCGTCAAATATGGTGCCAACGCGCACCACGCCGAATTCAAGGCGGCGGCGGCCGATGCGCTACTGCTTCGGGGTGGAGTAGCGATAGCCAAACCCCATGCGGCGGCACGAGATCTGCGGGGAATGCCAATAGTCCAGATGGCTGAGCGTGTTTTATCTATGTCAGGCCGCCGCGTCCAGAAACCTGGGTTTAACCCGCACGCCACCATTAAGGCGGCAATGACCACCAGTGACTTTCCGTTATTGCTGGCCAATACCGCCAACAAATCCCTGATGATGGGCTATGAAGATGAACCCGCGTCGCATCGGATTTGGACTCGCGAAGTTGAGACAAACGACTTTAAGCCGGTATCCCGTATTGCGGTATCCGAGGCTCCCGAGCTGGAATTGATCCCAGAGGGTGGCGAGTACAAAACCGGCGCACTCTCCGAGCGGTCTGAATCCTACGCGCTCAAGACTTACGGCAAGTTGCTAAAGTTGACCCGGCAGGCGCTTATTAATGACGATCTGTCCGCTTTTACCAGAATTCCGCAAGCTTTCGGGCAAGCGGCTGCAAGACTGGAAGCAGACCACGTTTACAATCTTTTGGTCACTAATCCCAACATGAGCGACGGCACGGCACTGTTTCACGCCGATCACGCTAACCTGATGACCGGGGCCGCGCTGTCTGTTATCAGCCTGGGTGCTGCCAAAGCTGCCATGCGGAAACAGCGTGGTATTGCGGGACTGGGTGTTTTGAATATCACGCCGAAGTACCTGATTGTTCCCGCGGTCCTGGAGACTACCGCTGAGGTGCTGCTGACTTCAATGGTTGACCCATCCGCACAGAACGACACTGCCAACCTGGGTTGGATTCGCTCTTTGGAACTGGTCACTGATGCGCGGCTAGACGATGATTCTGAAACCGCATGGTATCTCGCATCCAGCCCTAACCAGATCGACACCGTGGAAGTGATGCATCTGACCGGCCAGCGTGGGGTATTCACCGACGAGTCGAGCGACTTCACCACCGACGCTGTGTCGCTGAAAGCCCGGCTCGACTTCGCCACCCAAGTGATTGATTGGGTGGGTTTGGTCAAAAATCCCGGCGCCTAATAGCAGTTATAGCGGGGGCCTAGGCATCTTATGGTGGGTGCTTGGGTTCCTATACCGGGCTGCCCCCACCGGCCGCGAACGGGGGCAACTACTTTATCTACCAGCGCCGCGCGTTCGCGTGCTGTAAACCCTCACCCCGGTTAGAAATAGCCGGGGTTTTTTTTATCACTTCCAAAGCTGTTTGGCGATGCCAAGTTAGTTGGCTGCGGTTTGCGCGAATGCACCTAAGCCTGAAATCGAGCAGCAGGCGCGAAAGCTCGTGTACCAGGCGCTCGAAGAGTTGGCGGCCAACCCGGATTATTGAAGATCGATACCGGCGGGGTTTTTATTCGATGAATGACAGCAAACGACACACTGCTGCCGGTCAGCACATACCCGATGAATGACCGCTTCTCAGCGAGAGCGGACGTTGCCAGCCGAGCC
>JAAEUI010000649.1 GCA_024227475.1 Paracoccaceae bacterium
CGCATCAGGGCTTGTTCACCGCCGTCTTGGGATCTCGTTCCCACCAATGGGCACTACAGACAATATTCTGCCCGCACACGCGGGTTCAATGGTATGCAAAAAATGTTGACAAAAGACATCAGAGCGGTGCCCCGATCACACGGTTTCGGTGTAATTCCAGGGCAGCAACTCGTTAATCCTGCTTTGTTTGTGGCCGCTGACGATGGCCGTCAGGGTTTTCGTCAAATAGCCATATGGCTCAACGCCGTTGAGTTTGCAGGTTTCGATCAGCGATGCGATCATGCCCCAGTTTTCCGCGCCGGTTTCATGACCAGCAAACAGGGCGTTTTTGCGGTTGATGGCGATGGGACGGATGGTGCGCTCGACGGGGTTGTTGTCCATCTCGATGCGACCGTCAGCCAGGAACAAGATCAACCCGTTCCAGTATTTGGCGATGTATTTCAGGGCTTCACCCAGGGGTGATTTGGCTGAGACCCTGGCGCGGTGCCCGTGCAACCATGTCTCGAACGCGGCGATCTTGGGAGCGGCGCGTTCGAGACGTGTTGCAAGGCGCGCCGTCTGGCTTTGACCACGAATGTCCTTTTCAATGCGGTAAAGGGCGGCGATCTGCTTCAGCCCCTCTTCGGCAATGGGCGCGATGGCATTTCTGGCAACTTCATGCAGCATGCGCCGGGCATGCGCCCAGCAATAGGTCAATTGGACATTCTGATCGGTCCGCTTGAGCAACCGGTTGTATCCAGCATAGCCGTCGACCTGCAGGATGCCTGAGAAGCCTTTCAGGATCTTTTCTGCATATTCACCGGATCGCCCCGGTGCATAGGTGAAGGCAACGCCGGGTGGGTCTCCACCGCCCCACGGCCTGTCATCGCGAGCCAGCGCCCAGAAGTAACCGGTCTTGGTCTTGCGCCGCCCAGGGTCCAACACCGGCGCACGCGTCTCATCTATTACCCGGCAGGCGCATGCAAAGCATGCTGCCGAGAGGGCATGAACAGTTTGGATGACTGTTTCAGATCAGCAAGCAACGCATCAAACACGGGTCGCAGTTCGAATGCCGCCTTGCCGACCCAGGCTGCCAGTGTCGAGCGGTCCAGATCAATGCCCTGGCGGCTGTAGATCTGGGCCTGCCTGTAGAGTGGAAGGTGATCGGCATATTTGGACACCAAAACATGCGCCACGGTGGCTTCGGTCGGCATGCCGCCGGGGATCAGCCGCGCCGGGGCCGGAGCTTGCACCACCCCGTTTGTGCAGGACCGGCAGGCATATTTTGGACGGCGGGTCACGATCACCCGGAACTGCGCCGGGACAATATCCAGCCGCTCGGAGACATCCTCGCCGATCACATGGCGTTCGCCCCCGCAGGCACAGGTTATCTCTTCCGGCTCAATGACCTCTTCAATGCGCGGCAGATGTCTGGGCAATGATCCACGGTTGGTTTTGCGCGGCCGGGCCGGTTTTGGGGCCCGTGGTTCCTCGGCCTCATCCTCGGCATGCACGGCAGCCATCCATTGTCGGCAGGTGATGCTTTGCATCACCGAGAGGGCCGTTTCAATATCTTCCAGCGCCAGTTCGTATTGCTCCGGTGCGACCTTTTCCGAACGCGCCCCAAACAGGGCGCGCTTGAAGTCAGCGACCAGTTTTTCCAACCGCCGGATGCGATCTTCCTTGCGTTCAATGATCCCATCCCGGTCAACAAGCTCGGCCTGCGACGCCAGGACCATGGCCTTCAGGGCATCAATGTCATCAGGAAGATCGGGGCCGTTCACCATGGCCGAGAACTACCATTTCCGGCCAAGGGCAACCTGCCCAAACACTCCTCCGAGTCACTCTGCCGCAGTTGGCGGGCGTGCCGCCAAAGCCCGAACTTTTCGCCAGTCCAGACCTGCAAACAGCGCTTCAAATTGGGGATGGTTCAAGGACATCACACCATCGCGGATCGCGGGCCAGACGAACGTATGCTCCTCCAGGCGCTTGTAGGTCATGACCAACCCCGTGCCATCCCAAAAGAGCAGCTTGAGACGATCCGCGCGCTTGGATCGGAACACGAACACCGTCCCCCTTACGGTGAATGTTCCATTCACCTGTCGGCAATGGGTGAACGGTTCCTTGCGCAATTCGTTCTTAACCAGTGCAGCCAACCCATTATGCCCCTTACGGAAGTCCACGGGGTTGGTCGCCACCACGATACGAACGCGGTTTGACGGGAAGATCATGCGTCTGCATTCAACGCGAGGACGATCTCAGCAATTCGGTCCGCGCCCGTTCCAGATCCCAGCCGAAGAGTGACCCCTCCGGTCACAATCTCAATCCGATCAGCAGCCCCAGCCCCAGCCCCGAGTTCTGGAACCGAGGTTGATAAAACAACCGGCGCGAACTCCGCGCCGGCCAAATCAGAGACAACAAGCTTGCCCTTCTTCGCCTGGCCCCGCCATTCTGACAGATGATTGGGTCTCATCCCATACCGGGCCGCAACCTCATTCACAGTAACCCCCGGGATCAGGGTCTCAGCCACAATCCGACCCTTAACATCGTCCGGCCAACGACGGTGCCCATTGGCTCCGACAACGACTTCTCCCACAAAACCGGACTCCAAACGGATATCCCGACGATCTCCCATGAAGTCCTCCAAGCAAATCTACACTTGGAAACGGACTCGCAGATCAAGCAGCCTTCAGGAAGGTGGGGTCAGAACACCGCTCTGATGTCTTTTGTCAACATTTTTTGCATACCATTGAACCCGCGTGTGCGGGCAGAATATTGTCTGTAGTGCCCATTGGTGGGAACGAGATCTCAAGACGTCGGTGAACAAGCTCTGATGCGCGGGTTGGATACCGCATTACCGCATGTGCGTCTCGGGGCGATCCCTGTCTTACAACGGGCGTCAGCAGTTGCTGGCCACAAAGCGGATGTCGGGTGTTCCCCTGCCGCTGACCCCGCTCCCGCCAATGAGCACGGAATAAGCAGCGGCTAAACCGCCGGCATTGTCCTGCGGGCAATATCCCACATGAAAGCCGAGAGTTCCCGCGCGATTGCAGTTGTTATGACCGTCTTCTTCTTGCCACGCTGGTTCAATTTTCGATAGCGGGCCGTCAGACGGGATTGGGCCTTCCATGCGATGTCCTGGATTTCCGGCGGCAGCTTCTGGAGAATGTACAGTTTCCTCTCACCAATGCGCGCTGGCCACCGATACGTCCAGGCACCTTCAACCAGAGTTCGCCGAACACGGGAGTTACCAGCCTTGGTGATCCCGCCGCGCCGGGTTGTCAGCCCGGTTGAATGCTCACTGGGCACAAGCCCGAGATAAGCCATCAGCTTCCCTGGGTGGTCAAAACGGCGGGTATCGCCAATTTCTGCCATGAACGTGACCGCGCCGATCAAGGCAACCCCGCGCAGGGCCTGCAATGCCTCAACAACCGGGCCAAGCGACCAGTCTGGCACAAGCTCTTCGATGCCGGCCGTCAGTCGCTCGACGCGTTCAACTGCGTGGCGCTCAGCAAGCACCATCTCTTGCAGGGCGATTTGTTGGGCCTGATGGTCAAATGTTTGCTGTTGCAACCAGCGCCGATACCGCATCGTCCAGGTTTTGGTGCGATGATATGTGCGGCCATGCCTGAGAAGGTAAGACGATACCATCTGGCGTTTCTGGCGCTGGTCCTGCGCCGCGCTTTCACGCGCTCGCACCAGATCCCGGATTGCCTCATGGGTCTCGTCAGGCACCCAGATCGGGGTCAACTCACCGGCACGCAACAAACGCGCCAAACGCTCTGCATCCCGCCGGTCTGTCTTAATGCGGTCCCCAGGCTTCATTGGCGTAAGGGACGGGGCAACAACGCAACACTCAAAACCAAGGGCTATTATCTGCCGGTAAAGCCCATATCCAGTTGGCCCGGCCTCATAGCAAACGTGCAGGCGGTGATGGCACCTGGCGAGTTTCCTCAGCAGTTTTCCAACCGCATCCGGGGTTGCCGATATCGCCCCGAGATCCCTGACCTCACCGTCCCTTCCGTCTTCCGCAATCGCAACCACATGCACATTCTTGGAAACATCAATTCCTATAAATGCTACGCCCTGTTTCTCTTTCATACCGATCCTCCAAATCGAAGGGCGGCTGTATGCCGCTCCCTCCCTCGAAGTTCGGACCAGAACCAGCGCAGCATCAAGCCACCGTACAAAAGACATGCGGTCTTACGGTGTATCTGCTTTTAGGTTCAGAAGTGACCCCATTTTGGCAAGCATTGTAGCGTCTACCCGGTCTGTTTTTGCCAACTGACCAGCCCCTTCACAAAAGCGCCGTGCCTGGCGTGGGTTCACCCGCGCAAAGCTGATGTTGTGGTCTGCCAAGCCTGTTTCCACACAGCGATGATAGATGCCCGTCGATTCAAAAACGACGCGCGCGACCCCCGCGTCGTTTGCCCAAGCCACGAGCGACCTGACGCCAGTTTTGTCATTACGGAACTGTTTGTGCTCCTCCTTAGAAAGCCAGAACGCATCCAATTTGTCTTTGGAAATGTCGATCCCAATGGTATCTTCCATGTGTCTTTTCCTCACCTTGTCTTGTCATGCGGGCCCACAGCCCAAGTATCCGTTCACCCCTTTCGTGGTTTGCAGGCAAACCACTGCCGGGCAGTGGTCAGCAGAAAAGACGGAGGCCGCTCTCATGGTTTGCAAAGAGCAAACCATTGCCGCGCATCGGACCATACTCGGCAACGGTCCACGACGACCCAGAGGGGAACGGTCCGACCTCCGCCGCTGCCCGGCATGAATGCCGTGCCGGGCAGCTATTCCAGCTTCGCACGGGAACTGCTCAATTCATAAGACAAGAGGGGGCTGCGGGGCTGGATATACCGGCTCCGGCCCGCAAGCAGGACTCTGTGCATCTGGTTGTGGACAGCACCGGGCTCAAGGTATTCGGCGAGGGTGAGCGGAAGGTCCGCCAGCATGGATGGTCCAAACGCCGCCTGTGGCGCAAGCTGCATCTGGGGGTGGATCAAGCCACGGGCATGATCCTGACCCACAAGCTGACCTTGAGCAACGTGCATCCCTCTCATCGAATGCGGTGCATTCGATTGCCGGGCAGTGGACGGCCCGGTCCTGCCCGAACTGATAACGCGGATCGAAGGGCCGCTGGAACAAGTCTCGGCGGACAAGGCCTATGACAGCTTTGGGTGCCACAAGGCCATCCTCGCCAAGAATGCACGCCCCG
>JAAEUI010000650.1 GCA_024227475.1 Paracoccaceae bacterium
ATTGCGCTCTTTACTTCCTACAATATGGGTTTGATCGCAATTATCACAATGACCCCCCTTTATTTGAGGGCCAATCACGGCCTCAGCTGGATGGCCACGGCGATGTCACTGGCAGCAATGACGCTGCCTGGTGCAGTGTTGCAGCCCTGGATGGGCAAGATATCGGATAACCTTGGGCACAAACCCCTGATCATTCTCGGCAACGCGATAGCCGCCGGGGCAACATTTGTCGCCTGGTTTTCATCTTCTTTCGTACTCTCTTTGGGCGCGCTGGGTGTGGCGTTAACCGTACTCGTAGCCATCCGGGCGGTGTTGCTGGCAGCAGCCGTCGACCATGCCGGCGAACGCGAAGGGACAAGCCTGGGCATGACGTTTGCCTTCATGGACGGCTTCGCCGCATCTGCTGCAGTACTTGCTGGATTAGCTGGCGAAAGCGATCTCGTAAATGCTTTCCTGTTGGCGAGCGGCTTCTCTTTGATAGCGGTTATCCTCGCCATTGCCACTCCGAAGTCCGTTCACACAGAAGCCGCGACTTCCAGACCTTAGCACATTTGATTAACACGAGCTCAGATCCTGCCAGCGCCGAAACGATCCTTTAGTCCATACCAGGCAATCACCGCTGGCAGGAACCAGGGTTTCCCCCAGTAAAGCGGGCGGCCCCTGAAATCAAACGTAGAGAATGCAGTTTCCGCTTCGCTGTCGCCAAGGATACTCAGCGCTGCCTTACGCCCGATCCAAGGTGCCCAGACAACACCCGACCCGCAAAACGCCGTGGCGTAGTGAACCCCTTCGTGAACAGCAAGATGGGGGAGGAAATCAAACGAATATCCGGTATAACCCCACCACGAATGACTTACCTTGATACCAGCCAGTTCCGGGAAAATTTCGATCAGATTGCCCAGCAGATGGGTGCATTTGCGGCGTGGATCATCCGTATCAGCGCCACGCCGGCCTCCAAAGATTA
>JAAEUI010000651.1 GCA_024227475.1 Paracoccaceae bacterium
CTTTGATTTCAGCTAGGTCCAATGCCGACGTCCTTAGGTTTTCCTGAACTGTCTTGGATAACCGACGGCGTTGTCAACCGGCATTAGGGTTGGTTGCACGTGAAACCCTGCCAGCGCACCCATTGGCCATGAAAACCTGGTCTGCCCAGGTCTGTATGCCTGCCCCCAGGCCAGACTACCGCGCTCAGCGCTGCGCCGTCCTGGGTGCCGTCAGCCTCCATTCGGAACCAGGCTACCGGGGACTCTTGTGTTGCCCTTTCCCCCGCTGTACGAATTGTTGCTTCGCAGTGGTTTTGGGTTGCATCGGGAAAATACTGCCACGCAATCGTGTGATAGATTGCCTGCAGCGCGCCCTTGTGATGCGGTGACAGGCGAGAGGTTAACCACGATGAGGCGTCCGCCTGTTCAACGGGTGCGGGGACGTTGGCGGCGATAGCGATCGCAGCCTCGGTACGCTCAATGCGACGGGTCTGGTCCGGCCAGAGATAGGCTCGCAACCGCAGCGCATCGCTTGCCGGGTCAATCGGGTTTAAGTCGCATCCCGCACGGGAAGCAACTTGGGGTGCTATCTCTGGTGGCAATGGCCCGGTCCATTCCGGGCTCAGGCGCACCGGGGATTTCGGATTACCAAAGACTTTACTGCCAATGTCCATCCGGTACTGATCCCAATTCAGGTTCAACCCGCCACTGGCACCGAGCTCGGAAAGAACCAAAGGCAGGCCAAACATGTCCTGCAGTTCCAGACAGGCTGCCATCAGGACAGCGCTGCGCCGCACTTCGTTGGTTTGCGGCGGGCTGTCGAGCCAATCGAGAATTTGCGCGGAATACTGGCGCAAGGCTGCACCAACCGCGCTGCCCAAATCCGCATTTGAAACATCGTTGGGCGGGTATGCCGCCGCCAGTTCAGAGGATTTATTTTCCAGCACCAGCGCATGCAATGCCCCGGCAAGACGCAAGGCAACTGC
Organism: Paracoccaceae bacterium; assembly: GCA_024227475.1. GTDB lineage: Bacteria > Pseudomonadota > Alphaproteobacteria > Rhodobacterales > Rhodobacteraceae > Amylibacter. Next base: position 966 of record JAAEUI010000651.1, read on the forward strand.
GTCACCGCAATTGGAAGCATCGCCTGACCAGTCCAGGACCCGAGCGCCAATTGGGTCAGCCCCGTCCAACAACTCTGCAAGAATGGTAAGCAGACGCCCGGTGAAAGGAGACCCGAGATTGGAACAGGCCGTTGCCTGATCGAGAAATGACTGGCGGACGTTCAACGAAACTTGTCTACCAGCCGTTGCAAGGCCGAGCGGTTATCCGGGGCTTCTGAAACCTCAGCTTCGGTGGTTTTTTCGATCTTTACGGGCTTACTTGCCGAAGATCGTGGCGGCGCGGTACGCAGGGACACCGCATTCATGAATCGCCCCGCGTCCCCC
>JAAEUI010000652.1 GCA_024227475.1 Paracoccaceae bacterium
TGATCCAGGATACAAAATCAATCTCCTAAAAGGAATCCTGTATTATGCAGAGGTCTTTATTTGGGAACAGCGGTTCGGTTGGTGCGACAAACTGCTTTGCACCAGAAAGCCTCTCGCTAACGGCCTGACCCCGCCCGGGTCACAGTGGCGGAGTCAGCACTTTCCAGAGCCTCACCTGCCGATGCGATGACCGGCAATTCGAGACCGATTTTTTTTGGCTATTCTATCCCCATAACTGACCCCTACGCATGCGTCCGGTTTTTGTTTGGGTCGTCGAACGGAACGTTTTCGACCACAACATCAACCGATCCGTTTGCGCCAACATTCTGCAATACCGTGCCCGCAGCGATATCGGGGCGGATATGGCACAGGCCAAGCGATTTGCCCAAGCGGTGCGAATAGCCTGGGCTGGTGATCACCCCAACATCCACGCCATTCAACTGCAACGTGCCTTCGGCGTCCAGCAGATCGGTTATCTCCGAATTCGAAACTCCGGCAAAGCGGATTTTTTCGTTACCTTCAGCTGCGAACAGCCCCTTGCTACCCATGAACTCTCCCTTTTTGCGGGAAATTGACCAGCCGAGGCCCAATTCCCAAGGGGTAACTTTCTCGTGCATGTCATAGGGGTAGAACAACAGCGCCGCCTCGATGCGGATTTTGTCGAGACAGTCAAACGAACAGGGCATCACACCTTCGTTCTGCCCAGCATCGAGAATGGCTTTCCAGACGTGAACCACGTCGTTTGGGCCGACAAAAATCTCATAGCCGCGTTCGCCGGAATATCCGGTGCGTGAAACCAGAGCGTTGCGGCCAAACAGACTGCACTCGACCTGATGGAAATAGGCCATCGGCTCCAGATCGACATCACAGTTGGCGTTCAGAATACTGACCGCCTTTTGCCCCTGAAACGAAATGTCGTGGGTTTCCCGATCCCAGCGGACATCCACATTCAGCCCGTGTTTGGCGATCTGCAACTGGTCCCAGCTGTTCCCGGAGCCATGGACGTAGAGGTATTTGTTGTCGTCAACGTGAAAGATTATGTTGTCGTCTGACGTCGTGCCCTCTTCGGTCAGCACCGGATTGTAGGCTGACTTGCCTTTGTAGATCTTGCTCATATCGCGGGTGGCGATGCGCTGGATCATTTCGAGCGCGTCCGATCCTTCGATCCAGACCTTTTTCAGCGCGGTAACGTCAAATAGACCTGCGGCCTCGCGGACCGCATCGTGCTCGTCTTCGGCGCTAGAGGCATAGCTCCAGGCCACGTCCATGTCATTCCAATCATCCAGATTGGCGCCCAGCTTGCGGTGTTCGCCCTCTAGTTCTGAAACCTGTCTTGCCATTGTGTTCTCCCTTACTTGCAGATGGCTGAATCTAACTTTTCTGGTGTTTCTCACCGGCCAGCAACAGTGCTGCGCCGAGGTATTTTCGCGTGTCGTCAAAGACGTTGGGTTTTTCGCCGCGCCAGCGGCTGTAAAGACGGTGTTCTGGCACCTCTCTCCGTGCCACCGCGTCAAGTGCCTGAGCAGATTCGGCGACGAATTTGCCGAGCCGCACCCGCGCATTGTCACAGTAGGTCTCCCAATGCCGTGCTTCCATGCGCAGGTGGAACAACGAAGACCGGGCGCGGGGGCTGATGGTAATATTGGCCAAGCCTGCTGGAACGTCAGACCACAGGGTGCGGGCCTTTTTTAGATTCCGGTCTGCGCCTTTGGTGTTTCCTGCAATCCGGTCGGCAAAACCTGCATTAGCCAGGCTGGTCGCGTATCGTGGGTCGGCGTGATCAAACCCGAAGCGGGCCAGCAGATAGGCCTGACGAAACCTGCGGATTGCGGTTTTACTGTCGCCCGCCTGATACGCCGCATTGCCCGCCTCTGACAGGCGCTCCCATTTGACGTCACGCCAGCGCCAGCCGGCCCTGAGCGCGGCCTTCATTTCGGTATCAGACGCCGAGGTAAGCGGCGCGAACATGTTCATTGTCGTGTAGCTCATTGGCAGGTCCTTCCAGGGCCAGATCACCAGTTTCCAGCACATACGCGTAATCGGCAAGCTCTAGGGCAAGCTCGGCGTTCTGTTCGACCAGAACAACCGTCATACCGTCGGCGTTGATTTCCTCGATGATCTTGGCAATTTCTTCGACAATAATCGGGGCCAGACCCATGGAGGGTTCATCCATCAGCAGCAGTTTTGGCTTGGCCATCAATGCCCTTCCGATGGCGAGCATCTGTTGTTCACCACCGGACATGGTCTTGGCCAGTTGCACCCGGCGTTCCAGAAGGCGGGGAAAACGGTTAAAAACGCTCTTAAGATCGGCTTCGACTTCTTCTTTGTCCCGGCGCAAAAACGCACCTGTACGCAGGTTCTCTTCCACCGTCAGGTCGGGAAAAATGCGGCGACCCTCGGGCACATGCGCGATGCCTTCGCCAACGATCTTGTGCGCAGGCAGATTGTCAATGCGCTTACCGTTGAAATGAATCTCGCCGGTTTTCAGCGGGGCGAGCCCGGAAATTGCCCGTAGTGATGTGGACTTCCCGGCACCGTTGCCGCCGATGATGGTCATGATGCCACCCTCTTTGACATTCATCGAAATATTGCGAAGTGCAGACACGTTACCGTAATTCACCGAGGCGTTTTTCATCTCAAGCAACATGACGGGCACCCCCAAGGTAGGCTTCTATTACATCGGGGTGATGGCGGATATCCTGCGGACCACCTTCTGCCAGGAACTTGCCAAAACTCATCACCGTGATCTGGTCGCACAGCCCCATGATCGCGTGCATGTCATGCTCCACAAGCAGGATTGTCACGCCGCTGTCGCGCACCTTGCCCATCA
>JAAEUI010000653.1 GCA_024227475.1 Paracoccaceae bacterium
CACGCCGCCAAAGGATGTGCTGTCGGCGATGGCCGACAGATCAATGCCGTTGTTCTGAAAATAAAGAGCAACCGACCAGCCCGACGACAATGCAATAATAGACGCAACTGTCACCTGGACCATGGTTTCCACATAAACCAGCAGCAAGATCTGCCAGGGTGTGACGCCGATAGCCTTCATTACTCCCAACTCGCGGATGCGTTCAAACACGCTCATTAACATGGCATTGAGCACTATCATGGCCACAGCAACGTAGGTTATCAAAACCATAACGATGGTTTGGGCGTCGGCTAAATCGAGAATCCTGGCAATCACCGGCCGCAGACTGCGCCAGTGCAAGGTTTCATATCCCGGCGCCAATGCAGTCACCTGCGTTGTCGCTGATTCCAGATCACGGCTGCGGTCGGGTCGCATTACCGTTATTTCGTGAGCCCCTTGCGGCAGCACCATTAACTCGCGGAATGCGCGTTCCACCATGAAGAAACCGGCGCGATCCACCTCTTCACCGATGGACTTGAGAATGCCCCGCACAGTATAGAGATCATTCGCCATGGAACCATCTGTAGCCTGACCGATGATGACAACCTCATCGCCGGGTTTGACATTTAAGGTTCTGCCCAGTTTTTTGCCGATTACTACACCTTTGGGGTCGGTATCCACGAGCCAGTTTCCTTGCATCACATGCTTATGTATCTGGGTCACGGTTGATTCGTTTATAAGGTCTATACCCCGCAATTGCACGCCGGCGGAAGCGGAGCCGGCTGCAGCCAGCCCGAAGCCGTATACCCTCTGGGCGGCGTGGAAACCCGCCTGTTGCAGTCTTTTGACCAAGTCGGAGGCATTGCCTATTCGCTTGTATAAATCCGGGTCGTCGCGGTAACCTTCGGCATGGATCTGCATATCACCAAGATTCATGGCCACTGCATTCCGTTCACTGGTATAAAGAAG
>JAAEUI010000654.1 GCA_024227475.1 Paracoccaceae bacterium
GTAAGAAAATATCCATGCGTTCATCCTGAAAACCTTGATCCAGGATACAAAATCAATCTCCTAAAAGGAATCCTGTATTATGCAGAGGTCTTCTTTTGCTAAAACTATCCTGCTGTCGCTTCCAGTTTCCTGAGCGACGATGTCCAACCCATATTGTGGTTGTTCCGGCTTTCCTCATCGGCCAGACCGCTGTGGGTCAGCGTGAAGATGGCGCCGCCTTTGCCGTCGTCCTTGACTTCAAAGCGGACCCGGCTTTCATGCCCCCGGTCATCGTTGTCGTCGTGCCAGCCCCAGGTGAATTCAACGGAGTTCGGCGGATCAACATTGATGACCTCTCCGCTGACCTTGTAGCTATTGCCTTCCGGGCTTTGCATCACCGAATGCCAAGTACCAGTAGTGGTGAAATCAATTTTATACTCTGGAATACCCATGTTCTCGGGCCCCCACCATTTCAGCAGGTGTTCAGTCCGTGTGATGAATGCAAATACGGTTTTCGCATCAATGCCAAAACGTCGCATGATTGTAAGTTCGCTCATTTTCTGTTTTTTTCCTGCATTAGTGCGCGCTCAAGCCGGTCCAGGCGGGTTTCCCAAAAGGCCCGGTGATCCATCACCCAGTTGTGGATGGCCTGCACGGCATGCGGCTCAACCGAATACATGCGCCTCTGTTTGTCGATCCGCTGGAAAATGACGCCTGCTGTGCGCAGTACCTTCAAATGCCGTGATATCGCCGGAGCCGAGATATCCGCAGCATCTTGAAGGTCACCGGCGCTCAACTCGCCGTTGTTAAGCAGCCGTTCAACAATGGCAAAACGGGTTGCGTCCCCGAGTGCGGAAAAAGTTTGATGCAAAGGCATTAGGGCTTTCAATTTATCTGAATTGTTATTTAACAATACGGTTAATGTTAGGGCTGTCAAGGTTATTGCACCTTTCCAATTCGCAACGGCATCGTTAGCCTCGGCGCGTGTGATTGCCTGGTTAATGAGAAATGGCGTCAAAAAATGCAGTTGAGCGACAACGTAAAAGGGGCGATTTTTATGTCGTGCTCTATGGCGTCATTCACGCTGAACGACGCGCTTATCAAGACCGCCGGGACCGATCTGGGGGTATTGCAGTCCATATTTGTCAGGGGCACATTCGCGACCGCAATGATTTTCGGTTTTGCATGGCTGTTCGGGGCGTTCCAAAATCTGCCAAATCGAGAGGATTCGTGGAAAATCGGATTTAGAACTCTGGCAGAGATTGGCGCAACCTTTTGTTTTCTAGTTGCGTTATTCAATATCCCATTGGCAAACATAACGGCAATTATTCAATCCTTACCGCTTACGCTCACACTGGCTGCCGCCTTGTTTCTAGGCGAACCATTTGGGTGGCGACGGGGTCTGGCGATCGTGGCCGGGCTGTGTGGAGTGCTGATAATTATTCGACCGGGCGCTGAAGGGTTCAATCATTATGCCCTGCTTGGCCTTGGCACAGTTTTCTTTGTAACCGTCCGCGATCTGACCGTTCGCAAGTTATCGGCATCCGTTTCATCACTTTTCGTAGCTTTTGTAACGGCTATCACAATAACGGCCGTGTCCGGCGTGGCCCTGTTTTTGACCGGAGGGTGGGTGCCAATGCCACCTGGAACGACTCTGCTCCTTGCCGTCGCTGCCGTTTTTGTCTTGAGCGGGTACTACTTTTCAATTGCCGCTATGCGGGTCGGGGACGTGGCTTCTGTTACCCCGTATCGCTACACGTCAATCCTCTGGGCAATTGGCTTGGGATGGGTGTTTTTCAACGAGATACCGGACTTCTGGACTCAGGTGGGAATAGCCATCATCCTGGTGACCGGTGTTTTTACAATGTGGCGGGAGCGTAGGCTGCAAAAGAGAACTCAAGGGCTTAGTTGAATTATTAGCGCCAAAATGCAATTCTGCTGGAGGTGGTATGTTGGCGTGAGTTGAATTTTAATGCAGTTGAATTTGAAGCCTCAAGCGGTTGAGCGTCGCAGCATGTTGGACTGCGAGCGTTACACTCCCGAAGCTCTCCAGGATTTTCTTTTGGACATGGAAGCTACAACGACTTCCAGACAAGTCTGGGACCGGTTGGTGAAACTAGGCAAAGGCATGGGGATGCCATTCGTCGACTTTATCGTTGCCACGAGTTACCAGAACTGGCGCAAAACTCTTTTCATTCGAACCTCATATGACTCGACTTGGTTAAACGAGCTCAACAAGGATCCGGAAATTCACAAGTGGTCCTATTTCCGGTCCCATGCAATCAACTATCTGACCCCGATTACCATCGGGCTGGAATATATCGACGAATACAGGCATGTCCCAGCCAAACGTGTGCAGGTGATGCGTAAGGCAGCCAGTATTGGCCTGCGCGCCGGATTTTCAATCCCGTTGCGTACCTTTGCACCACCGCAGGCTGGCCTAATCACCTTTGGCGGAGACTATAGCAAACGTGAATTTGATCGGTTGATTCAGGTGCACGGCTGGACTTTGAACGCAGCTGCAATGGTGGCGCACCAGCGTTACATGACGCATTTCGTGGCAGAGTTTCCGGAGAGAAACCGAATTTCAGAGAAACAGCGTGACCTGCTGGAGCTGATTGGCCTTGGCCTGCAGGACAAGCAAATAGCCGATACCTTTCAAATCTCGATTTCTGCCGTCCGGCAGCGAATGAACAAGTTGATGGAAAAAACCGGGCTGACCACGCGACCCGAGTTGGCGGCACTGGCGATGAGCATCGGAGTTCTGCCAGACCCGTTGAACCGGCCGCACGGCCCAACCCATGATTTTCTGATTGAAATGGGCTGATCCGTCAGGGCATTTTGCGTGAATTCCGAACAAGATTGGGAAAAGCGGCTTTGGATTTTTTCGGAACGATTGAAAGCAAAAGAGTTCAAGAGAATAAATCGCCAGCAGGCAGATCACATTTACGGCCAAACGTGCGAGAACCGGGAAGTAAGCCGCACATTCGGCTATGACTCGCTACTTGAGTTTTAAGCCCCCTTAGACGCAAGTTCGAGGGAATCTCACTTGCTGCCACCCCTTTGCTTTCAAGGCCATATTAGAGTTTTTTCCCTGCCTAATCAGCCCCTTGGGTAGGAAATTTTCAAACTGGAAAGTATCAATTCTTGCTGTTCTGGGTAGAAAAACTGCAAGTTATTACAGGTACAGCCGCCGTTTTCAGAAATCCAGGTTTTCCACACTCAGCGCGTTCTGTTGAATGAACTCCCTGCGTGGCTCGACAACATCCCCCATCAGCTTGGTGAACAGGTCGTCTGCATCCGCGAGGTCTTCCACCTTGACCTGGAGCAGCGTGCGGGCTTCAGGGTCCAGTGTTGTTTCCCACAACTGACCTGGGTTCATTTCGCCCAAACCCTTGTAGCGCTGCAGCGACAGGCCTTTTTCACCTTCTGCCAGAACGATCTCCAGCAGGTCAGAGGGGGCGAAAACCGCAGTAGACTTATCTTTGCGTGTGAATGCTGCGGGAGCGCTATATGCCTCCTGCATGGCGTCTGTCATCTGCGCAAGTTTACGTGCCTCACCAGAGCGCAGACAACCGCCATCCAGTGTCCGCGACTCTTCAACGCCCCGGATTTGGCGCGAAAACCGCAAACCCCCGTCCTGGGTCGGGTGCCCGGACCACCCGCGCTCGTATTCGCTGGCGACAAGGTCAAGCCGTGCCGCAACCGAATTAGCCACAGCTTGCGGGTCATCATCAACCCGTCCGGGAATCAGCGCCCCGACAATTGCTGCCTGTTCCAGAATGTGGCGGCTGTAGTGGGTGGGGAATGCATTCAAGATGGTTCGGGCCTGCCGGGCTTCTTCAACCAGCCGCCCCAAGTCCGCTCCTGCAACGACTTCGCCCCCCCCCAGCGTCAGCGCGGCGCCGTCAATGCCTTGCTCGATCAGAAAATCCTCTAACGCAACCTGATCCTTCAGGTAGACCTCAGATTTGCCGCGGGCAACTTTGAACAATGGTGGCTGGGCAATATAGAGATAACCGCCATCTATCAATTCCGGCATTTGTCTAAAGAAAAATGTTAGCAACAGGGTTCTGATATGAGCGCCATCAACGTCCGCATCCGTCATGATGATGACTTTGTGATAGCGCAGTTTTTCGATGTTGAATTCATCGCGCCCGATACCCGTCCCAAGCGCTGTGATCAGATTTGTAATCTGTTCAGAGGTCAGCACCTTGTCGAACCGGGCCCGTTCGATATTAAGAATCTTACCGCGCAGTGGCAGAACCGCCTGATTTTCCCGACTGCGGCCCTGCTTGGCTGAACCGCCCGCGGAATCACCCTCCACCAGGAACAATTCCGACTTGGAGGGATCACGCTCCTGACAATCAGCCAGCTTACCGGGCAGCGACGTACCACCAAACGCGGTTTTCCGACGGGTCAGTTCACGGGCTTTGCGGGCGGCCTCCCGCGCCAGTGCGGCTTCGACGATCTTGCCGACAATTTCCTTTGCCTGGCCGGGATTTTCCTCAAACCATTCGGACAGTTTTTCGTTCATCATGCTTTCAACAGCTGGGCGCACTTCAGACGACACTAGTTTGTCTTTGGTCTGGCTGGAAAACTTCGGGTCCGGCACCTTGATTGACAATACGCAGGTCAGTCCCTCGCGCGCGTCATCACCGGAGAACGATACCTTTTCCTTCTTGGCGATACCGCTGCTGGCTGCATAATTGTTAATTGTCCGGGTCAACGCCCCCCGAAAGCCAGCCATGTGTGTTCCGCCGTCACGTTGTGGAATATTGTTGGTGAAGGGCAGAACTGTCTCGTGATAACTGTCGTTCCACCACATCGCGACCTCAACGCCGATGTCGTCCTTTTCGCCAACCACATAGATCGGCTCCTCAATCAACGAGGTTTTGTGCCGGTCAAGGAAGCGGACAAATTCCTTCACCCCACCCTCATAGACCATTTCGGTTTCCAGCGGTTCCGCCGGACGTTCATCACGCAGAATGATCCTCACGCCAGAATTCAGGAACGCCAGTTCCCGTAGCCTGTTTTCCAGAGTTTTGAACGAGTATTCGCGGTCCGAAAAAGTGTCCATGGAAGCCATAAAGCGAACCTCGGTCCCCGTCTCGCCGCCCGCGTCACCGACGATCTTCAGATGCTCCGCGGTTTCGCCGTGTTCGAACCGCGCGGCATGCTCCTTGCCGTCGCGCCAGATGCGCAGTTCCAGCCAGTCACTAAGCGCGTTCACAACCGAAACACCAACGCCGTGCAGCCCACCGGATACTTTGTAGGAATTGGAATCAAATTTCCCGCCAGCATGCAGTTGGGTCATGATGACTTCGGCGGCAGACACACCCTCTTCCTCATGCACGCCCACCGGAATCCCGCGCCCGTTGTCGCGTACCGAAACGCTCTCGTCGGCATGAATTGTGACCGAAACGAAATCTGCATGTTTGGCCAGAGCTTCATCGATCCCGTTGTCGACGACCTCGTAAACCATGTGGTGCAGACCGCTGCCGTCATCAGTGTCGCCGATATACATGCCAGGGCGTTTGCGAACCGCCTCTAACCCTTTGAGAACTTTGATTGAATCCGCGCCATATTCTTCCGTATTCTGCGGTTCGTCAGACATGCCATTACCCTTGGTTTATTCCCCCAACATATACGGGTTTTTGCCAGGGATGTCACGTCAGTGGCACAAGATTTTGTGTCACGAGAGGGCAATTACAACGCCAACGCAAATCAGCGCGATTCCAGCAGAAATATTCATCCTCCGAATGGCCGCACCGGAGGCCAGAAGCACCCTGACACGATCAATCATCAGCGCCAGAATTACGTTTCCCAGAAACGGCACAGCCATCGAAATCAGACAGATCAGGACGATATCAACTGCCGTGATCGTGCGGAAATCAAAGAAACCGGGCAAAACCCCCATGTAAAACAGGATCGCTTTCGGATTGCTCAGGATCACCAGAACTCCGGCCACAAACCCCGCCCACATACCAGGTGCTGTCAGGCGGCTGTCATGCGCCAGTTTTTTGTCTGGGCGCCACAACAGCATCGCCCCCATTCCCAGAAACATCACCGCCCCGATCCAACGCAGAATAATCATAAAATCGGCGTAAAGCGAAACCAGATAGCTCACCCCGAAGATCGCCACCAGCGGCCAGATTGCATCACCGATAACAACCCCCATCGCCAGCGGCCACGCGCTGTGAAACCCGCTCGACATGGCTCGCGCAATCAGCGCAACCCAGACCGGCCCGGGAGTTAGGAAGAGAATGAAGATGGCCCCGGCGTACAGCAGGAGCTCTAGGGCGGAAACACTCACGGTTCGCCTTTGATGATGCCGCTATCATCCAATTCCCAAAACGGGTTGTGGGCGTATTCCCACAAATGGCCATCCGGCCCGGCAATCATGGCAGAATACCCGCCCCATTCGGTTTCCTCCGGTTCACTGATGGCAATGGCACCGGCATCCAGTGCAGTTTGATAGGCCGCATCAACACCTTCGCGAGCGCTGTAATTTGTGGCCAGGGTTATCGAGCCGGTAGTCATCTCCTTGATCGGCAAACCAAGATCAGTGGTCAGGGCCTCGCGCAGGTAGAGCGCCAGAAACTGCCCGTGTAATTTGTAAAAGGCGATAGTGTCGTTACCACCCTCCGCCTCCTGCCAACCCAGTGCAGCATAAAACCGCCTTGAGACGGTCAGGTCTGCGACTGAAAGTGTGATCATCGTGACCCGCTGGGGTGTCATGTCCGGCCTTTAACGTTGCGTTACAACAGAAAGCCCGTTTTCCTCATAAACTTCAAGCATCATCGCCTTGTCCTGAAAGGCATCAAACAATTCCACCCCTGTCCCGGTCATCCAGGCCTGCGCCCCCAGCGCACAAATCTCGTCATAAAGTGCTGCCCTTCGGTCCGCGTCAAGATGCGCTGCCACCTCGTCCAGCAACAGGATCGGAGGGGCACCAAATTCAGCGGCCAGCGCCCGGCTGTTTGCCAGAATCAAAGACACCAGCAGGGCCTTCTGTTCGCCGGTCGAACATTTTCGGGCGTGGAGACCTTTAGCCAGATACACCGCCTCAATATCTGATCGGTGCGGACCGGCAAGCGTACGCCCCGCCACCATATCCCTCTGGCGGTTTTCCGACCACAGGTCCTGCAAATCATCCTCACTGTCAGGCAGCACCAGCCCATCCGCATGGATCAAACTCAGGTCAGCAGCAGGGAAGGATGTTTCCGCACCGGTCTGGGCATCCGCCAGCAAAGTCAGCGTCTGAAGCCTGTTGGCATGTATCGTCAACGCAGCCCCTGCCATCTGAGCCTCGACAGCACCATACCAGGCCGGATCCCTGATCTGATCCTTCAGCATCCGGTTGCGCTCGCGCATCGCCCTTTCATAGGTCAGCGCCGCTTCGCCATGGCCGGGCTCAAAACTCATTGACAGTCGGTCGAGAAATCGACGGCGGCCTTCTGCACCCTCGACCCACAGCCGGTCCATGACCGGAACCAGCCAGACAATCCGCGCGATGCGCCCAAGTGCCAGCTGCGGCGCTGGCTTGCCATCGATCAGAACACCGCGAGACCCATTGTTGGTCCAAGCCGTTTCGATTTCATGAGTCTGACCAAGACTCTCCAATTCTGCCGATACCTTCCAGCCAAGGTTCTCCGGGCTTCGCGCCATTTCCTCGACTTTTGCACCACGCAGCCCCCGCCCCGGCGACAACAAAGAAATGGCTTCCAGAATATTGGTTTTTCCAGCCCCATTAGGCCCGAAAATGGCAATTGGTCGTCCGTCCGGTTCCAGCCGGGCGTTCTTATGAGATCGAAAATGAGAAAGTGTTAAGCCATGAACCGCCAGAGTCGCCAAGCTACACCCGCATCGGCATCACAACATAGACGGCGGTCTCGTCATTGCCCTCACGCATCAGGGTCGGGTCGGCCGAAGAGTTGAACAGAAAGACGGCATTCTCCCGGTCAACCTGCCCGGCAATTTCCAGCAGGTACTTGGCGTTAAATCCGATTTCCAGCCGTTCATCACCATAGGCAACTGCCAGTTCCTCCTCCGCCGCGCCACTGTCGGGCGCATTGACCGACAAGACCAGCCGATCTTCGTCCAGCGCAAGTTTTACGGCACGGGAGCGTTCAGAGGACACGGTCGAAACCCGATCCACGGCCTGGGCAAATTCTGCGGCGTCAACCTCCAGGCGGCGGGAATTCCCAACCGGAATGACCCGCGTATAATCCGGGAACGAGCCATCAATGACTTTTGATGTCAGGGTAATTTCCGGCGTTGCAAACCGGATTTTTGTTTCGGAAACCGAAACCGCTATGCTGGCGTCATCATCCTCCAGCAGCTTGCGCAGCTCGCCCACAGTTTTCCGGGGCACGATCACCCCTGGCAGGTCATCTGCCCCATCCGGCAGATCAGAATCGATCCGGGCCAGCCTGTGCCCGTCCGTCGCCACGCAGCGCAGGACCTTGGAACCGTCCCGTTCCGAAGCATGCATGTAAACGCCGTTCAGATAGTACCGGGTTTCTTCGGTTGATATGGCGAATTTGGATTTGTCGAACAAGCGACGCAAGACCCCAGCCTTGGCCGAGAAATTGCAGGAGTATTCCGCCGACGCCATGACCGGGAAATCTTCCTTCGGCAGCGTGGCCAGCGAAAAATTCGACCGCCCAGCATTAACCTCCAACCGGCCTGAGGCTCCGTCATCGGCCAGTTCGACCATTGCTCCGTCAGGCAGTTTGCGGACAATTTCGTGCAGCGTATGCGCGCCGACCGTCGTCGCACCGCCCCGCTCAACCATTGCGCTACACTTGTCGACAACCTCGATATCCAGATCGGTTGTGCGCAGGCTGACGGTACTGCCATCTGCTTCGATCAGCACATTGGCAAGGATCGGGATCGTATTTCGCCGCTCCACAACAGATTGGGCCTGTGACATCGCTTTAAGCAAAGCGCTGCGCTCGATGCTGACTTTCATTTTCCTGTCCCTTACCCGGTCTATTTGCGTGGGCCCCCGACCCTACGCAGATTGACCCTAAAATCAATAGAGCGTTTCCAGTTTTCGATTATGCAGGATACATCGCATTTCAACTGCAAGTGGGTTGAAATGCGATTCCAGAAAAACCAGGAACGCTTTAGTTACCGCACAATTCATTGGTTTGTAGGTGGGGTCAAGCGGACCCCGGGGTTGAACACGGAAAAAGGGGTCCGAAATTCGGACCCGCATTGAATTCTGTTCCTATCCCTTAAGCTTCCAGCATCCGGCGCAGCAATTCGACATCCTCGGCGATCTGATTGTCGATGGAGCGCAGTTCTTCAATCTTCTTTACCGCATGGATCACCGTTGTGTGGTCGCGCCCGCCAAACCGTTTGCCAATTTCCGGAAGCGACTTAGACGTCAGTTTCTTGGCCAGGAACATCGCAACCTGCCGTGGCCGGGCAATCGAACGAGCGCGGCGCGGGCTAAGAATGTCTGCCAGCCGGATGTTGTAGTGATCGGCAACTTTACGGATGATTTCATCAATCGTGACTTTGCGATCGGTTGCCCGTAACACATCGGCCAGACATTCTTGCGCCACTTCCAGCGTTACCTCACGACCAACCAGCGATGCAAAAGCAAAAAGTCGGGTAAGCGCCCCTTCCAGCACACGCACGTTGGTCGAAATTCTGTGAGCCAGGAATTCCAGCACCCCATCTGCAATCACCACATCAGGATAATGTGTTTCCTGTATCTCAATTTTGCTTTGCAAAATGCCCAGTCGCAATTCGTAGTCGGTTGGGTGAAGATCAACGACAAGTCCCCATTGCAGCCGTGATTTGATCCGCTCTTCCAACCCGTCGATCTCGCCCGGTGCCCGGTCCGCAGATATTATAATTTGCTTATTTTGATCGATCAACGCATTGAAAGTGTGGAAAAATTCATCCTGCGTACTGTCTTTGCCTGCGATAAACTGAACGTCATCGACCATCAGCAGATCAACCGAGCGAAACAGCTCCTTGAAACTCATGGTGTCCTTGAAGCGCAGCGCCTGGACGAATTTATACATGAACTGTTCAGCAGACAGATACAGGACCTTTGCATCCGGGTCGCGGCGCGTTGCTTCATGGGCAATTGCATGCATCAGATGGGTTTTACCAAGCCCGACGCCACCATAAAGGAAAAGCGGGTTAAAGGTTACTGGACCACCCTCTGCCACACGCCGGGCCGCAGCATGGGCCAATTCGTTCGGTTTCCCAACCACAAAACTGTCAAAGGTAAACCTTGCATCCAACGATGCACCCGGCAATTTGGCGCTACCGGTTTTCAGGCGGCTCCCGGACTTTGCCAAAACGCCCCGTTTTGGTTCTGCCTTCGTACGCGCAGTACTGAATTCCAGCCGTTCTATGTCTTTGCCTTCTGCGGCAAAAAGTGAGCGAATTTTATCGCTGTAATTTCGCGAAACCCAATTCCCAATAAAGACGGTTGGCGCAACGAACAGTGCCACACCCCCTTCGAAACCCTGAAACCTTAGCGGTTCTATCCAGTTCTTATAGGCATCCCGGCCCACGTCACTGCGCAAACTCTCGCACACACTTCCCCAACAGTCTGTTGTCATCTTCTTCCCGAATTTCAAAATTTATGACTGGCGCCAAGACAGGCCTCTCGCTTTCCAGCCGTTGTTATTTCCCCGATGCGCTTTCGAATTCAGGTCTCCCTCGAATCCTTCAGCCACGTTAACACATTCAACTTTCTGACCCTTCGCAGCGAAGGCCATTGCAGTTGTTTGCGCCGCTTGCATTGATCTTTGCCCGGAGCGACAAATAAACAAAATTTCCGAGGGCGCAGCCCCCCCAAGTTGCTCCTGCAGATCAACTGCAAAACTCTCGTTCAGCGACATGCCCGGAAATGTCATCCATTCGAGCAGAATAGGACTCTTCCCCAAAGAACTGAGGTCCGGCACACCAACAAAGGACCATTCGGCCTTTGTTCGAACATCAACCAGCACCGCGTCGCCGCCGGGTTTGAGCCTGTCCCACGCGATGTCAGGTGAAACCTCTGATATCGCGTTTTTCATTTAAACTCGTTCCCGCCTTTTTTGCGCCATCTGATTCACTAAACCAAACTACCAAGGAGATTGGAGTCTTTTCAATGAATCTTCTCTGTTGACTCGCATATTAATTTGCGAATCTCCCATTGTCGTAAGATATTGAAAATATACCATTTTTTACTGCAATACGCGCAGCTCCCGCGCTCATGGAGGCAGGTTCATTGGTACATATTATTCAGAATGGCTTTGAGCGCAGATTCCCAAAGCGACCCGACTTTCCTAGTGACTCCAGCCGAGTCGAACAAGGCGACCAAAAACAGAACATCAAAAATTGTCACAAAAAAACGGGGCCAAAACTGGCCCCGTTTCCGTAACAAATTGTTACGTAAACTGGTTTAAGTGCCCATCGCCTTAACTCGAGCTGTGAGGCGCGAGATTTTACGGCTGGCTGTGTTCTTATGCAGAACACCTTTGGTCACGCCGCGCATCATTTCTGGCTGCGCTTCTTTTAGCGCTGCGGAAGCCACGGCCTGATCACCACCGGAAATCGCTTCCTCGACATTGCGGATGAATGTCCGGATGCGCGAACGGCGGTTCTTGTTCACTTCGGTACGGCGTTCGGTTTGACGCGCGCGTTTCTTTGCTTGTGGCGAGTTTGCCATGCTGTAATTCCTGATCTTACGGGATTCGAAAGATGAAGCGGCCTTCTAGGCCCAGAAACGCCATAAGTCAACGGCGCACCGGCACATTTTCCGATGTTATTTTCCGCGAAATTTCGGCGCCCGTTTTTCCGTGAAAGCAGCCATGCCTTCGGATTGGTCTTCCGTTGCGAACAGCGAATGAAACAAACGCCGCTCAAACAACACACCTTCGCGCAACGTTGTCTCATAGGACCTGTTCACGGCCTCTTTCACTGCCATGGAAGTCAGCGCAGATTTCTCGGCTATTTTCGCTGCTGTTGCCATGGTTTCTTCCATGAGCTTTTTGACCGGCAGAATCCGGCTCACCAGCCCAGATCGCTCAGCTTCCTCGGCATCCATGAAACGTCCGGTCAGGTGCATTTCCATTGATTTCGACTTACCAACAAATCGGGTGAGTCGCTGGGTGCCCCCAATTCCTGCGACAACGCCAAGGTTGATCTCAGGCTGGCCGAATTTTGCGGTGTCAGAACACAGGATAAAGTCACACATCATCGCCAGTTCACAACCGCCACCCAGGCAGTATCCTGAGACCGCAGCAATAATCGGTTTGCGACAACGCAAAACCGACTCCGTTTCGTGGGTGAAATAGTCGGTGCTGAACATGTCGACAAAAGACTTGTCCGACATCTCTTTTATATCCGCGCCAGCGGCAAATGCCTTTTCACTGCCGGTCAGGACAATGCATCGGACTTTGTCATTCTGCTGCATAGCGTCAAGAGCGTCGCTCAACTCCCCCAGCAACTGCTGGTTTAATGCGTTCAGCGCGTCCGGGCGGTTCAGTTGGATCACACCAACATGGTCTTCAACTTCGACGATTAGGGTTTCATAGCCCATGAACGGTCTCATTTTCTGTTTGTCAGACCTGCAGGCTTATCATGCTCGGACGCGGTTTCAAGCTATCTCTGACACCGGGGACAATAAAATGAGGACCGGCCCGATTGTACGATCCGGTGAATTATTCCCGTGCAATTCGGGGTGTTACAGGTTTCACCCTCCCGGCCATAGGTCGAAAAACTGTGCTGAAAATATCCAAGTTCACCGTCTGTCTGGCGGTAGTCCTTTAACGATGACCCTCCGGATTCGATGGCTTCGGCCAGAACCTTTCGAATCACCGGAACCAGCGCTGATGCCCGTTTTGACGACAGCTTGCCCGCCTTTGCCAGCGGTGAAATTCCCGCACGGTAAAGCGCCTCGCAGACATAAATGTTGCCTAACCCGGCAACGATACGCTGATCCAGAAGCGCGGATTTGACCGGGGTGTTTTTACCTTTCAGTTTTGCTACCAGATAGGGTTCGTCAAATGCGTTGCCAAGCGGCTCCGGCCCAAGCGCTTGCAGCAGTTTGTGCTGGTCAACCTGATTGGTCGGCGTCAAGTCCATCACCCCAAACCGCCGGGCATCGTTGAAGGTGATGCGGGTACCGTCTTCCATGTCCAGCACTACATGGTCGTGTTTTTCCGGGGCCGGGTGGTTGTGATGAAATTCTCCTGTCGCCTGCCTGCAACCCTCGGTAGGTGGCGCAATCAGCATCCGCCCGGTCATGCCGAGGTGGATGAGCAGCGTTTCCGCTGAGCTGAGGTCCACCAGAATGTACTTCGAGCGCCGCCGCATCCCTTCCACCCGAGCACCCTTCAGCCGCTCACCCATCTGCTCCGGAAACGGCCTGCGCAGATCGGGGCGGCGGATGTCGGCCCGCGCGATGACCCTGCCAAGCATCACCGGCTCAAGGCCGCGTTTGACGGTTTCAACTTCGGGGAGTTCAGGCATGTTTTTTCCCTATGCACAGGTAACGCATTTCCTCCCCCTAAAACACTCTATATAAAGCAAAGCTGCAAGACCGAGAGAACGCCAAATGTCCGAATCAAAAACCACCCACTTCGGCTTCCAGACCGTTGACGAAGACGCCAAGGCGGGCTTGGTCCACGGCGTGTTCTCCAACGTCGCCTCGAAATACGACGTGATGAACGACGCCATGTCGCTCGGCATTCACCGCATCTGGAAAGACGCGATGATGGATTGGCTTGCACCGCGCGACGGGCAAAAGCTGCTCGATGTCGCGGGCGGCACCGGTGACATTTCGTTCCGGTTCCTCAAACGCGCCCCACAAGCCCACGCCACCGTGTTTGACATGACCCAAGGCATGCTCGACGCCGGCCGCCAGAGGGCCGAGGCCGAACACATGGTCGACCGGCTCGACTGGATCTGCGGCGACGCCATGGCGCTGCCGTTTGAGGACAACAGCTTTGACGTTTACACCATTTCCTTTGGCATCCGGAACGTCACCCGACCCGAGGAAGCACTTGCCGAAGCTTTCCGCGTGTTACGCCCCGGCGGCCGTCTGATGGTTCTGGAATTCAGCCAGATCCCGAACCCGGCCCTGCAATGGGCCTATGACCGTTATTCTTTCAACGTCATCCCACCGATGGGCAAGGTCATCGCCAATGATGCCGACAGCTATCAGTATCTTGTGGAAAGCATCCGAAAATTTCCCGATCAGGAGACTTTCCTGCAGATGATCCGCGATGCGGGATTTGAAAATGCCAAGTACCGCAATCTGACAATGGGTATCGCCGCCCTGCACTCGGGCTGGAAGATCTAAGGCAATGCGCGGTCCCCACAATATTTGGCGGCTTGTCCGCACCGGCGCCACCTTTGAACGCACTGGTGCAATGAAAATTGCACTGGAGGCCGTTGATGCACCACCCGGCATTCGCTTTGCGGCGCGGGTTTTGGGCTGGCCGTTCAAATGGCTCGGCCTGCGGGGTGACCCTTCCCAGCCTCCCATATTGCGGGCCATTACCTCCTTGGGACCGGCCTATATCAAATTCGGGCAACTGCTCTCCACCCGGCCAGATGTTGTCGGACAGGAAATGGCGCAGGAACTGAAGGTCCTGCAGGACAAACTACCTGAGTTTTCAATGGCAGAAGCCCGGCTTGAGGTTGAACACGAACTGGGTGCATCTGTTGACGACTTGTTCACAGAATTCAGCGAACCCGAAGCGGCCGCCTCTATCGCCCAGGTTCACAAGGCCAGATTAAGGAGCGACGGACGCGAGGTCGCCGTCAAGATTTTGCGCCCCAACATAGAACGTGCCTTTCAGAAAGATCTGGACGCTTTCTATTTTTCCGCCAGCGTGATTGAACTGCTGTCACCATCTTCGCGGCGGCTGCGCCCGAATGACGTGATTGCGCATTTTGAATCTGTGGTCAGGGGCGAGCTGGATTTGCGGCTGGAGGCCTCGGCGGCGGATGAGTTCCGCGCCAATACATCCGATGATGACGGCTTCAGTGTGCCTGCGGTCATCTGGCACAAATCTGCCAAGAAAGTGCTGACCCTCGAATGGGCCGACGGCCTTCCAATGGGAGATGTGCCTGCGATCCGCGACTCTGGGCACGATATGGTGGGCCTTGCTGCTCGGATTGTACAAATGTTCCTGCGCCATGCCCTGCGCGATGGTTTTTTCCACGCCGATATGCACCAAGGCAATCTCAAGGTCGCGGCAAATGGCGATCTGGTTGCGCTGGACTTTGGCATTATGGGGCGGATCGATGTATTTACCCGCCGGATTTACGCCGAGATTCTGATCGGCTTTATCCGCAAGGATTACCGTCGTGTTGCCGAAGTTCATTTCGAAGCCGGATATGTGCCAGCTGATCAGGATGTGGATGCATTTGCCCAGGCATTGCGATCCGTGGGAGAGCCGATTTTCGGCCAGACCGCCGCCCAGATATCCATGGCCCGTCTGTTGGCACATCTGTTTGAAGTCACCGAGCGCTTCGGTATGGAAACCCGCACTGAATTGATTTTGCTGCAACGAACCATGGTGGTGGTCGAGGGCGTTGGCCGCACGCTTGATCCCAACCTTGATATCTGGTCCGTCGCCAAGCCGGTTGTGGAGCAATACATCTCGGACAACCTCGGTCCTCGCGCGATGATTCGCGATCTCAAACGCACGGCACTGGTGCTGGCACGGTTTGGACCACAATTGCCATCGTTGGTGGAAAATACCCTGCTGCGCAACGCAGCACCTCTGCCCGAGCCGGTAAAACTGTCCCGCTGGCAACCTGTCCGGTGGTTTGTCGCCGGAGCCGCAGTCGCGGGTCTGGGGTTGTTAGTCTACCACCTGTTTTAACGCAGCCAGCTCGGCCTCTTTTGCTGAGCGGTAAGTCACATCCCCCTGACCGACGCGCCATTCGCAATAGGCCGCCATGCGCCAATGCAGAATTGGCTTTAAGGCGTGGTACCGGTTGATCACGTCTTTATCCGGGTAAACCTCCAGAAACTCCGTGACCGCTGCAGGAGCAAGCGGCCCCTCCCCGTAAGCAACATGCATAGCCGGTGACAAGAAGCAAAACAGATCTGTAACCGGATCACCAACCGCCGGAGACTGCCAGTCGATCAATCGCAGCCCATCCCCTGTTTTGATGATGTTGGCCGGCACGACATCCCCGTGAACAAAGGCAACCGGGCCGGGTTGGACCGGCTTTTCTTCCGGCATGATGGCACGCAATTTTGCGGCTGACTCCGAAGGCAAACACGACAGAATCCCGGCTCCGCGGCTGGCGATTTCACCCCATCCCTGCTCGCCCCGGTTCAACCGGTCTGGCACTGGCTGTCTGTGCAACTTGCCAAGCATGCGCGCAACCGGGGCTGTACCGCGCTGCCACAGTTCACCCTCAACGTGGCAGTAGATAACGATGTCTCCTGCAAAGCTTTTGTATCTCGAAACCGGCTCGGGAGCGATATTCCGTCCCCTCAAAACCTGAAGACAATGAAATTCATCCGCAGCCGAATTCGAAAACAGCGGGTTTTCCCTTTCAAGGAACAATTTACAAACGAGATTACCACCAACTTTCCAGACTGCGTTGGATCGGCCACCGGCCATGCGCGCCCATTTGGCACCCGCGGGCGTCAGTCCGGCGTTCTCCAGTTCCAGTCGTAATGATTGCTGAGTGTCCAACGAAGCTTGCTCCCTCACCTGCAATAAGTTCTCGCCCACTGCTGCGCAAGGCTTGCGTCCCGGTTCAGATTGTGGCTTTTGACGAATGTGGTCCCGTGGCTCAACTGGATAGAGCAGCCCCCTCCTAAGGGGCAGGTTACAGGTTCGAATCCTGTCGGGATCGCCAAAATATCAAGCAGTTCAAGTAGCTTGCAAAAAGAGCGATACTGCCCAGAAACCAAAATTGCAGAACATGGCAGGAAC
>JAAEUI010000655.1 GCA_024227475.1 Paracoccaceae bacterium
GGGGTTGTTTCTGGTTAGTGAGTTTCGCGGCAATCCCATGACCAGTATTGCAGCTGAGGCCGCCAAGGGGCTGCGGGGTTTGCGCGAAACTGTAGATATTACCAACCCCAACCAGTTGTTCGCAGCCGGACAACGGATAGATGGATGGCCTGCTGTGTCTTTCGGTGATGCCGCACAAATCCAATACACCTCCGGGACGACCGGCTTTCCAAAGGGGGCTGTGCTGAGTCACAGCGGTTTGATCAACAACGCGCGCCTCTTCGGTGCCCGCTGCGAGGTTGATGCGGATTCAACTTGGATCAACATGATGCCGATGTTTCACACCACCGGCTGCGCGATGATCACACTTTGCTCCCTGTTATTTGGGAGCCGCATGGTTCTTGTCAGTCTGTACGATCCTACCGTGGTTGTCAGGCTGATTGAATCGCAAAGGGCCGATATGGTTCTGGGTGTTCCGACAATGATCCTGGCATTGCTTGAAGTGCAGGAAGAAACGCCGCGTGACGTGTCGAGCTTGGCGCTGATTATTTGCGGCGGCGCAACGGTTGCCCCGGAGTTGGTTCGGCGTGTTCATAAAACCTTTGGCTGTGAATTCGCCACCGTGTACGGGCAGACGGAGCATTGCCCGCTGGTCACGCAACCCCACCGGTCGGACTCGATTGACGACATTTGCTCAACAGCCGGTCAGCCGGTTGCACAGACCGAAGTGTCGATCCGCTCAACCGCAGAAAATGCGGTTGTACCTGTCGGTATGGTCGGTGAAATCTGCGCCCGTGGCCCGAGCGTTATGATTGGGTACAATGACAACCCCGAAGCAACTGCCGCTGCCATAGATGGGCAAGGATGGCTTCATACCGGAGATTTGGGGGTTATGGACAGCCGGGGGTACCTTGCCGTGACCGGGCGGGTGAAAGACATGATCATCCGGGGTGGTGAAAACATGTTTCCTGCGGAAATCGAGAATGTTCTTCTGGAAGACCCGAGCGTGACCGAAGTCGCCGTGGTTGGGCTGCCAGACCCAAAATGGGGCGAGGTCGTTGCCGCTTTTGTCCGCTGTCCGGACAACCTGACGCTTGACAAGGAAATCCTGCACAACCATTGCCGCAGCCATATTTCACCGCAGAAAACGCCGGTTGTCTGGTGCCAGGTCACCGAATTCCCTTTAACCGGGTCGGGAAAAATCCAAAAGTTCGAGCTGCGGGAAGGGTTTCTCGACGGGACTTATGAGGCGCTCTGACATTACTAAAACAAGAGGCAAAGATGGCCAAGGTTACCTATGAAAAAGACGGGCGGATTGGGCGGATAACACTCAACCGGCCCGAGGTGTTGAATGCGATTGACGATGACCTGCCTGGTGAGTTGTCAGCAGCTGTAGCACAGGCAGATGCAGACCCGGACATTCATCTGATGGTCCTGTCCGGTGCAGGCAAAGCCTTTTGCGCGGGCTATGATCTGGCGCATTACGCGGAGAATTCCGGACCCAATCAGGTTATTCAGGAAATGCCCTGGGATCCCATCAAAGACTATCAGTTCATGTGGGCCAACACGCAGCACTTCATGTCCCTGTGGCGGGCTGTGAAGCCGGTGATCTGCAAAGTACACGGCTTTGCTGTTGCCGGTGGGTCCGATATCGCGCTTTGC
The DNA here is from genome assembly GCA_024227475.1 of Paracoccaceae bacterium. Classification (GTDB taxonomy): domain Bacteria; phylum Pseudomonadota; class Alphaproteobacteria; order Rhodobacterales; family Rhodobacteraceae; genus Amylibacter. The sequence goes on from JAAEUI010000655.1 coordinate 1,642, forward strand.
GCCGACCTGACGATCATGGAGGAAACCGCGCAAATCGGTTACATGCCCTCTCGGGTCTGGGGCTGTCCGACCACGGCCATGTGGGTTTACCGACTAGGTGCGGAAAAGGCCAAGCGGATGCTGTTTACCGGTGACAAGATAACCGGGCGCGAAGCTGAAGCCATGGGGCTGGTTTTGAAAGCGGTTCCGGAAGATCGGCTGGACGATGAAGTTGAGGCAATGGCCGACCGCATGTCACGCGTGCCCATCAACCAGCTGGCGATGCAGAAAATGGTGATCAATCAAGCGATTGAATCAAGTGGTATGATGAACACCCAGCGGCTGGCAACGGTATTTGACGGGATCACCCGGCATTCGCCCGAAGGATTGGCGTTTAAGGAAAGATCCCAGGAGGTTGGTTGGAAACAGGCGGTGCAGGAGCGCGATTCAGGCAGTTTTGACTGGACCCGGAACCGGCCTTTTGACGATTAGAGCGTTTCACGTTTAATCTGAACCAGATTGAATCTGAACCATGGCTCCATCCTAGCTTAGCGCACGGCGAATGCCGGGCTGAAGCCCGGCCTACGAGTCCGCTACCGCCGTCTCCCCCAGTACCCGGTCAAGCACACTCAGGATCATCTCTACCCCGTCTGAATCCACGCACAGTGGTGGGCGGATTTTCAGGATGTTGTCAGCGGGGCCTTCGGTGCCAACCAGAATGCGTTCTTGTCGCAGACGATTGAGCACGTAATCGGCAATATCAGTGGCTGGCTCCAGGGTTTCCCGGCTTTTCACCAACTCCACCCCAATGAACAGACCAAAGCCGCGCACGTCGCCGATGACCGGGTGCCGTGCCTGCATCTCCCGAAGCCCGGCAAGCAGCCGCCCGCCCATCGCCTGAGCGTTCTCCTGCAAGCCTTCGTCATCGACGATCTGCAAAACCTCGCGCCCGGTACGGCATGACAGGGTAGAGCCACCGAAGGTTGAGAAATATTCTGGCCCTTTCGCGAAACTCTCGGCAATTTCCGCCGTCGTCACCAGCACGCCGAGCGGGTGCCCGTTGCCAATCGGTTTGCCCAGCACCACGATGTCGGGCAACGCGTCCTGTTGTTCAAAGCCGAAGTAATAGTCGCCCAGCCGCCCCAGCCCGGTCTGCACCTCATCGGCGATGCACACCCCGTCAGCAGCGCGGATTTTCTGGTAAACCAGCGGCAGATAGCCACCGGGCGGAATGATCTGCCCGCCAACGCTCGGGAAAGTCTCGGCGATCCAGCCTGCCAGCTTGTCACTCCTCGCGGAAACCCGCTCCAGCGCGTCATCGACCAACTCCGCGTATTTCCTGGCCCGGTCAGGATCATCTTGCCGGAACGACCCGCGGTAATCATCCGCAACCTCAACCAGATGCACCCAGTCGGGCTGCCCGCCGCCGCCTGGCTTGTTGAACTTGTAGGCGGAGACATCAACTGCCCCGGTGGTGTTTCCGTGATAACCTTGGTCCGGCGTGATCATGTCGCGCCCGCCGGTGTGCGCCCGGGCAAGCCTGAGCGCCAGTTCGTTGGCCTCGGTGCCAGAATTGACAAAGAAACACACCGACAGATGTTCCGGCATTTTCGACAGAACTTTTTCGGCAAATGCTGTCTGGGCGGGGTGCAGGTAGCGGGTGTTGGAGTTCATCCGTTTCAACTGATCCGCTGCGATTGCCTGAATGCGGGGATGGGCGTGACCGACGTGAGGGACGTTGTTGTATGCGTCCAGATAGGGCCGCCCCCATTCATCGAACAGGTGGTGCTTCCAGCCGCGCAGGAACATCACCGGGTCGGCGTAAGACAGCTTCACGTTGCGCCCGAAATGTGCCTGCCGGTCGGCCAGGATGGCAGGTTTGTCCATTGGCTGATAGGCGGCATTCTCGTCCGGCAGGTTCAGCAGCGCTGCAGGGTTGGGACAGACCGCACCCCACAAGGCCATTTCGTCGGGGTCGGCAACGCCGGGCCAGTCGTGGCCCATGCCGTCCGTGGTCAGCGCCAGTTGGAAATGCACATGGCTCGACCAGCCGCCATTTTGCGCAGGCGTGCCAAGGCGGCAGAATTCTTCGCCTCTGACAATTGTGTCGCCCGGCTGCAAACGCTGGCATACCTCAGGGTCCAGATGGCCAAAGAGGGTAAAAAATTCGGCTCCGCCCGGAGTGGCGTGGCGCAGGATTAGAACGCCGCCATAGTCGAGGTGGTCGGTCCGGTTCTCTACGACTTCCACCGTTCCGTCGAGCGGTGTGAACAGCGGCGTGCCTGAGGGCAGGAACACATCGACGCCCAGATGCACCGTGCGCCGGTTTGAAGCCTTCCACGGCCCAAGTCGAAAGGCTGGCGCGGTGTAGATCAGGCGCGGTTCGCCCCAGAGGCCCAGCCAGGGCTTGCCATCGTTTTCGTATTCCTCACCAACCTGTGCTGCTTCTTTGTGAGGCAAGTCGAAAGGGTCTTGCGGCCAGGTGCTTTCGGCAACCGAAAGCGCCCCGCGCGGGGCGCCGCTCAGGTCCTCGCCGAAAAGCGGCGCGAAACTGCCGCGTTCATTGTCGAGGTGCTCCAGAACCTCAGCCGCTCCATCCGTCACCGGCAACCCACAGGCCACCCTGAGACGTGCCCGCAACAGACCGGGGTTGATGGTGTTGCCTTCCAGAAACCGCCATGCCGGGGCCTGAGAGACGGTCACATAGGGGTCAGCGGAGTTTTCTGCCGACTCCAGCGTCGAGTTCACAATGCTCACCGCCAGACGCATCCGAAGCAACGGCCAAATCAAGTCGACCTCTGATGCTGTCAGTGGGTGCGTATCGTGGTACCCGGCGACCAGAGCCGACAGAAGCGCCTCTGGTGTATCGTGATCCAGTACCGCGTAGGCTCCGGCAATCGCAAGTTCACAAATGCGGGGGCTGGATGCCATATCGCCAAGGTCAATGATACCGCTGATCTGCGGGCGAGTGTCGAGTGAGGGGGTGACGAGGATATTGTAGTCGTTCACGTCGTTGTGGATCGCGAAAGACGGTAAGGAATCGAGCAGGGGCAGGACGGCCTGAAAATCATTCAGAACCATTGCCAGCAGTTTCTTCCGGCTTGTGTCACTCACCGCGTTCAGATGTTCTGCAATCCAGCCACCGGAAGGTAGTTCCCACTTGAATTCACGGTCAAGAAAGGGGTGCTTATAACCTGCCAGAGCCGCATCCATGGCCCCGATGTGCTGACCTAGTTTCCGCATCAATTCAGGCGTTTTTGGGGTGAAACTCGCGAATGTGCCCCCTGCAAGCCTTTCCAGCAACCAGACCAGACGGGTGTTTTCTTGCGCGTCCGGTATTTCGGCAAACAGAGCCCCGCTCGAGGTCGGAATCACCGCCGGGACCGGCACCTCTGGCGCGCGCTGCCGGATATGATTGAGCGCCTGTAACTGGACATCCACCAGCCCGGTTTCGCACCCGACGCGCATTACTTTCAGCACATAGCCCGACCCATCCATGGACTCTGCCATGAAATTCAGGTCGTATTCACCGTCAAGCCGTTGAAGCTCCGCCTTTATGCCCCAGACTTCGGCAAGCATATTCTGCCAATACTCAGTCATCTTTCCCCTCAAATGGGTCATCCGGATAACCGACCCCGACCAGATAGAGCCCATGTGGTGGGCAGACGGGGCCACAGGCGGCGCGGTCCTTTTCCTCCAGTGCTGTTTTCACATCAGTAGGCTGCCATGAGCCGGCACCGACCCGTTCCAGTGTGCCGACGAAACTACGTACCTGATTGTGCAGGAAACTCCGTGCCCTGATATGGAATCGGTATTCGATACCACCGGCATGCGGGCGTTCTTCGATATCCAATTGATCGAGCGTCTTCACCGGGCTTTGAGCCTGACAGACTGATGAGCGAAAAGTCGTGAAATCATGCCGCCCGATCAGGTGTTTTGCGCCCTCACGCATGGCCTCTATATCCAGCGTATGCCGCACCTGCCAAACCAACCCTCTGTCGTGGGTTGCTGGTGCGCGCCGTGAGAATAGCCGGAACAGATATCGCCGCTCAAGTGCTGAAAACCGGGCATGAAAATCGTCTTCTACGACTGCCGTGTCAACGATCGCAATCGGATGCGGTTTCAGATGCTGGTTTAATGCTTCTGAAAGGCGAAACGGATCCCATTGTTTTATCATATCGCAATGCGCCACCTGTCCGGTTGCATGCACCCCAGCATCAGTGCGCCCGGCCCCAGCAATCTGGTCGGATTCCGGTTCCAGTGCCTGCAGGGCTTCCTCGACACATTGTTGAACCGACGCGGGGCCTTTTTGCCGCTGCCAGCCAGCAAAAGGTCCTCCGTGGTATTCGATTTTCAATGCGTATCTAGGCATGCCACCGCGATACCTACACAAAATCAGTTTGCCAAGGCCCTATGAAAGCCGCAGGCTTACAACTACATGAAGCCCAAGCAATAATCGGAGCAGCGCCATTTTAGGCATTGGAACATTGGTCGATACCATTTCACGTACAGCCGAAAATCTGGCGGATGGCGTGTCTGAGACCCTGTTTGAACCGGTGATCCGTCTGGGCGTCACCGGCCTTTCCCGATCTGGGAAAACTGTCTTTGTTACATCGCTGGTCGCCAACCTGCTCGACAGGGGGCGCATGCCGCAACTTCAGGCAGCACAGCAGGGGCGGATACTGGCAGCGTTTCTGCAGCCACAACCAAATGACATTGTACCCCGGTTCGACTATGAAACCCACTTGGCCGCGATGACCGGCCCAGAGCCCCATTGGCCAGAGAGCACCCGCGCAATTTCCCAGTTGCGCCTGTCCCTGAAAGTTGCCCCGGGCGGCTTCCTGTCGATGGTGCAAAGCCCGCGAACGGTTCACATCGACATCGTTGATTATCCCGGTGAATGGCTGCTCGATCTGCCTCTCATGTCACAGAGTTTTACTGACTGGTCGCAGGCCTCTTTGAAAACTGCCAGGACACCTGCCCGAGTAGACAAGGCGCAGGCTTGGCTTGAGCAATTGGAGCGTATTGATTCCGAGGCCAAATTGGATGAAGCAACGGCCCAAGCGCTCGCCAAAAAATTTACCTCCTATTTGTCGGACTGTCGCACAGCGGGGTTTTCTGCCTGCGCTCCGGGGCGCTTCCTGCTTCCCGGTGATCTTGCCGGATCGCCAGCGCTGACCTTTACGCCGCTGCCTTCGGGAACTTCCAGGCGCGGCTCGCTTGCGCGTGAATTTGAACGCCGGTTTGAAGCGTATAAATCACAGGTTATCAAACCCTTCTTTCGAGATCATTTTTCCCGGATTGACCGGCAGATCGTCTTGATCGATGCGCTCAGTGCGATCCATGCCGGCCCGCAGGCAATCGATGATTTGCGGTGTGCCATGGCCGATGTTCTGACCTGTTTCAAGATCGGCCAGAACGGCTGGCTGTCGCCAATCACTGGAAAATCGGTCGAAAAAATCCTGTTTGCTGCAACCAAGGCCGACCATCTGCACCATCATCAGCACCAGGCGCTGACCGCGATCATGGCTGCCCTTGTGCGGCACGCGAAAGACAAGGCAGAGTATTCCGGGGCCATAACTCAGGCGCTGTCGCTGGCGAGCCTACGTGCAACGGTCGAAGAGTTGCGCAAACATGAAGGTGCTGAACTACCCTGTGTTCGCGGGACACTTCAGGAAACCGGCAAACAGGCGGCGCTATTTGCCGGCGATTTGCCAGCAGATCCGAATGAACTGCTTGAGCCCGCCAGAGGCGGGGCTGCAGAATGGCTGAATATGGACTATGAGGTGATGGCTTTTAAACCTGCTCCCGCAACTCTGAGGTCAGGAGAAGGGCCACCGCATATTCGCCTCGATAAGGCCGCCGAATTTTTGCTGGGGGATCGTCTGAGATGACAGAGAAACATTCCCGTCAGCCGGTGCTGATTGATTTGGAGACCACCACTGAAGATAGGCAACAGCCAACACCGGCGGAAGCACCTCCGGTTCCCGATCCTGAGTTGCCGGAGAGAAATTCGGCAATGGAGGTTGCGCTGCGTGTGTCAGCAAGGAAACCGTCTTTGCTGCTGCGGGTTTTCGTTGGCGGGCTGGCCACCCTGATTGGCTTCATGCTGTCGGTTGCCGTCTGGGATTTCGCTACTGAGATCCTTAGTCGGAACATCTGGCTTGGCCGTTTTGCTCTGGCCCTCGTCGCGCTGACCGCAGGTGCGCTGTTGCTGGTCGCCTTGCGTGAACTTGCCGCCATATCCCGGTTGCGCAGGGTTGATACGCTACGATCCGAGGCTGATGCCCTGTTGCAGGAGGGAACGCTGGAGAAGGCCCGCGCCTACTGTCGGAAACTCAGCCTTTTTTATGCCCGACGGGAAGACCTGCGCTGGGGATTTGCCGAACTGGATATGCGTTTGGCCGAACAGATGGACCCCGACGCCGTGCTTGTTCTGGCAGAATCCAACCTGCTTGCTCCGCTCGACAAACAGGCCACAAATCAGATCGAAACAGCATCGCGGCAGGTTGCTACGGCCACGGCAATCATCCCGCTTGCCTTTGTTGATGTGATCGTCGCCCTGACCGCCAACATCCGGATGATCCGCCGGATCGCCGAGATATACGGCGGGCGTTCCGGCACTTTCGGCTCCTGGCGGCTGACAAAGGCTGTGGCCGCCCATCTTGTGGCCACCGGCGCGGTGGCGATCGGGGACGACCTGATAGGCTCGGTGGCCGGTGGCGGGGTGCTCTCCAAAGTGTCGCGTCGCTTTGGAGAGGGTGTTGTGAACGGAGCATTGACCGCACGCGTGGGCATTGCTGCGATGGAGGTGTGTCGCCCCATGCCGTTTGTTGCGGAGCCGCGGCCGCGGGTGACGCAACTGGTCAGACGTGCATTGACAGGATTGTTTTCCAAAGAGAAGGGTTAGGCCGGGCTCGGATCCAGCTAAATTGCACCCGTTATTTGGCACGTTTGTGGTCTCTGGACGCCGTGCAAGCCCCGCGTTATAAGCCCCCCATGCAAGTGATATTCGGCATCATTATTCGAATTATCTGCCCGGCGCTCTGACAAATCGAGCCGCCGGGAACAGGCGTATGAAACCTGCGCGCCGCCCCCAAGAAACCAACATGAATACCATAGCGGAACCACACCCATGTGCGCCGAAACCCCTGACTACAAAGACACGCTTAACCTGCCAAAAACCGATTTCCCGATGCGCGCAGGATTGCCCAAACGCGAGCCGGAATGGCTGGAGCGTTGGGCGCGGATGGATGTTTACAACACCCTGCGAATGAACGGGAAAGAGGAGGGACGCGAGCCGTTTGTTTTGCACGACGGCCCACCTTACGCCAACGGCCACCTGCACATCGGGCATGCGCTGAACAAAGTGCTGAAGGATTTCATCGTACGCAGCCAGCAGATGATGGGCAAGGACAGCCGCTATGTGCCGGGCTGGGATTGCCATGGCCTGCCGATCGAATGGAAAATCGAAGAGCAATACCGCAAGAAGGGCAAGAACAAGGATGACGTTCCGGTGGTGGAACTGCGCCAGGAATGCCGCAAATTCGCCGAAGGCTGGATAGATATCCAGCGCGACGAATTCAAACGGCTGGGCGTCACTGGTAATTGGGAAAACCCCTATCTGACGATGGACTACAGCTCGGAGGCAGTGATCGCCGAGGAGTTTATAAAGTTTGTGATGAACGGCTCGCTTTATCAGGGTTCCAAGCCGGTGATGTGGTCGCCGATTGAGAAGACGGCGCTGGCCGAGGCTGAGGTGGAATACCACGACAAGGAAAGCTTTACTGTTTGGGTGAAATTCAAAGTTGTGGGCGACAGTGATCTGGCCGATGCGTTTGTGGTGATCTGGACCACGACACCCTGGACCATGCCGTCGAACAAGGCCGTGGTTTTTGGCTCTGACATTTCCTACGGGTTGTACGAAGTGACCGGCACACCCGAGGAATCCTGGGCAACCGTTGGAGACCGCTTCATCCTTGCTGACAACCTGGTGGGTGATGTGATGACCCGCGCACGGCTGGAAGCAAGCATGTATACGCGGGTTCGCGATGTGACGGTGTCAGATATGGAAGGTCTTGGCCTGCTGCATCCCCTGGCTGGAGCCGACGGTGCGAAGGGCGAGTGGGATGATGTGCGGGATTTCCGGGCTGCCGATTTTGTCACTTCCGAAGAAGGCACAGGCTTTGTGCACTGTGCTCCGAGCCACGGGATGGAGGAGTACGAGCTCTATCGTGATCTTGGCATGCTGGAACAGGTCATCACCTATAACGTGATGGACGATGGTGGCTTCCGCGCCGACCTGCCGTTCTTTGGCGGCACCTATATCCTTGACCGCAAGGGCAAAGAGGGAAACGCCAACAAGACCGTCATCGATAAGCTGGTAGAGGTTGGCGGTTTGCTGGCGCGCGGCAAGGTCAAACACTCCTATCCCCATTCCTGGCGTTCCAAGGCACCGGTGATCTATCGCAACACGCCGCAGTGGTTTGCCGCCATCGACCGCGAAATCGGTGGTGATGATACTTACGGTAAAACCATCCGTGAACGGGCGCTGAACTCTATCGATCAACTGGTGGAATGGACTCCGCGCACCGGGCGCAACCGGTTGCATTCAATGATCGAAGCACGGCCCGACTGGGTGCTGTCACGCCAGCGCGCCTGGGGTGTGCCACTGACCTGTTTCACCCGCAAGGGGGCCTTGCCGACCGACCCGGATTACATCCTGCGCGACGAAGCAGTGAACGCTCGCATCATTGCCGCTTTCCGTGCCGAAGGTGCAGATGCGTGGTACAAAGACGGGGCCAAAGAGCGCTTCCTGGCAGGCGACTGCAACCCGGACGACTGGCATCTGGTAACCGATATCCTTGATGTCTGGTTTGATTCCGGCTCCACCCACGCCTTCGTCATCCGTGACCGCGAGGATGGTTCGCCCGATGGCATCGCAGACGTTTACCTTGAAGGCACCGACCAGCACCGCGGCTGGTTCCATTCCTCGATGCTCCAGGCCTGCGGTACCAAGGGGCGCGCGCCCTACAAGGCGGTGGTCACGCATGGTTTCACGCTCGATGAAAAGGGCATGAAAATGTCCAAATCCATCGGCAACACCATCGTGCCGGAAGCGGTGATAAAACAATACGGTGCCGACATCCTGCGCCTGTGGGTGGCGCAGACCGATTTCACTGCTGATCAGCGGATCGGGCCGGAAATCCTGAAAGGTACCGCGGACAGCTACCGCCGGTTGCGCAACACGCTTCGCTTCATGCTTGGCAATCTGAACGGGTTCTCGGACGCCGAAAAAGTTGCCGCTGCAGATATGCCAGAGCTGGAACAATGGGTTCTGCACCGCCTGTCAGAACTTAGCGAAGCCGTAGAAAACGGTTATAAATTCTACAACTTCCAGGGCGTGTTCCAGCAATTATTCCAGTTCTGCACTGTTGATCTGAGCTCGGTCTACTTCGACATCCGCAAGGATGCGCTCTATTGCGATGGCGATGACGGCCTGAACCGCCGCGCCGCGCGTACCGTCCTTGACCTGCTGTTTGAACGCCTGACCACATGGCTTGCCCCGATGCTGTGTTTCACCATGGAAGACGTCTGGCTGCAGCGGTATCCGGGTGATGACAGTTCGGTGCATCTGCAGGATTTCCCCTCCACGCCGGGTGAGTGGCGCAACGACGCGCTGGCCCAAAAATGGGATGCCATCCGCCGGGTGCGCCGGGTTGTGACCGGGGCGATTGAAATCCAGCGGCAGGACAAGGTGATCGGCGCATCACTGGAGGCGGCACCGGTGGTTCACGTTCGCGACGCAGGGGTTCTGGCGCTGCTGAAAAGTGTGCCTTTTGCTGATTATTGCATCACCTCAGCGGTGGTCCTCAGGGGTGACCCAATCCCGGCGGAAGCGTTCAGAATGCCAGAAGTAGAGGGCGTCGGCGTGGTGTTTGAAAAGGCTGATGGTGAGAAATGTCAGCGATGCTGGAAAATCCTGCCCGATGTCGGCACCCACGCCCACGCCGGAACTTGCGGGCGCTGTAACGACGCGCTTTAAGCCCAAAGGTTATGCAGGACAGCCCCGGATTTCGATGGTCCGGGACTTGTCCAGAACCGTCAGGCGGAACTTGGACCGGTCCAGCACCAGCGGTTGCTTGGTGAAAGGATAAAGCGTGGCGGATGCGGTCAGGATTGCGCCGGTTACCCGGGTTTTGTTCTGCTCCAGCCAGACCTCAGGGTGCGGGAATTCCAGCACCGCCAGCGCCCGGGCGTTGGGCTCTGAATCGAGCCGGACTTTTGCCGTGATCGCGAACCCGTCTTTGACTGGCGTGATAGTACATTGAACCGATTTGACACCACCACGTGACGCTGACATCGGCCGGGATTTCAGCGCTGCCCTGATCGCCGGTTTGTGGCTTGGGTTCTGTAACGGAAGCACGGCGGCAAAAGACGCGCGCACCGGCAGGCAAACATCCTTACACACGCCAAAATCGATGCTGCCCGTCAGGGAAATCGGCCCGCCTTTTTCCTTGGGTTGAAATTCCAGCGGTAACACCAACTGGTTTGAATACCCAATTGTCGTTATGCCGTCCTGCACAAAAATATGCGGCGCAGGCCAGTGGATTGCCACCCCGGCGATGTTTTGCGACCCGGCCCACTGAAACCTTGGTGGAATGCCGTTGTCGCCTGGTGCGCGCCAGTAGGTCTTCCAGCCGTCCTTAAGGCGGATACGCGCCGCTGCCATGTGGGTGCCGTGCGCCGTGCGGTATCCCGGCAGGATTTCCAGTGATGCCACCCCTTGAATCGCAAAATCCTGCGCAGCTGCAATTGAAGCTTGAAGCAGCAAAGCAGCTATCGTCAGGGTTCTTAAGGCAAAAACATGCATGTTCGGCATTTCATCACAGAGGCGGTTTAAGATACCGCAAACATGAGAAAGCGAAAGTCACGTTTCAGCGATGCAGTTTTGATGTTGCCTCATGACCACTTGCAAGATGCGAGCAAGAGGCGCATTGTTATCGTATGGATTCCAAAAAGGATTTACCTCACCTGGACGGCAAACTCCTGATTGCCATGCCCTCTATGGGCGATCCGAGATTTGAAAAATCGGTAATATATCTGTGCGCCCATTCCGATGACGGCGCTATGGGGCTGATTGTGAACAAACCCGCCGCGGACCTGAAGTTCGTGGATCTTCTAAAGCAACTGGAAATCAAGGCGGACCGGCCGATAGAAGGCGTTGACGTGCATTACGGCGGCCCGGTGGAATATGGCCGCGGTTTTGTGCTGCATTCACGGGATTATGCGTCGCCGGACTCAACGCTGGAAGTCAACGATGAGTTTGGGATGACCGCAACGCTCGATATTCTGGAAGACATTTCTCATGGCGACGGGCCGGATTCTTGCTTGCTGGCGTTGGGTTATGCAGGCTGGGGGCCAGGCCAGTTGGAAGACGAAATCCGCGCTAATGGCTGGCTGACATGTGATGCAGATCAGGCGCTGGTTTTTTCCGAAAACCATGAAAACAAATGGCAGGCTGCGCTTGAGGTGTTGGGCATTGATCCCCGGATGTTGTCGGCTGCCGGTGGCTCAGCCTGAATTCAGGTTCTTGGTGCGGCAGCGCGTTGCAGGCGATCGTTGATCGCCAGGCCAAGCCCATGGTCCGGTATCGGTGAAACAGCGATGGACTTTCCGCCTTGTTCTGAGGCGATACGGTCCATTTTCCGCAAGTATGAAAACAGGTTTGCTGCGGCCTCTCGCAGATCCCCTACAGCAGAAAGGTTTAACGTTGAACTATCACACGGGCCGAACCCCAGCAGGATCTCATTGGCAGAGAAAATGTCAGCATTCAGCCGGATCAGAGCGTCCGGTGCGTAGTGCGATACCAATTGGCCAGGCGATTGCGGCGTTTCAGGATCCTGGTGATACAGCAGCGGGTGGCCGATGCAGGCCTCAATGATTTCCGCAGGCACACCTCCAGCGCGCAGCAGCGAAACCTGATCACCTGCAACCAGCAGGATTGTCGATTCGATACCCACGTCACAAGGCTCACCCATCAACACCGCGTTGATCCGTCCCTCCAGCCCCTCCAGAACATGGGCGGCTGTGGTTGGGCTGACCGACCCAGAGATGTTCGCCGACGGCGCAGCGACCGGTCCGGCAAATTCCTGCAACAACGCGTGGCCCAGCGGGTGGGCGGGCATTCTGATTGCCACGGTGTCCAGCCCTGCGGTCACCAGCTCGGACACCCCGTGCCCCGGCTTCAGCGGCAAAACAAGGCTGAGCGGGCCGGGCCAGAAAGCGGAGGCAAGTTGCAGCGCCGTGTGGTTGAAAACCGCGTAGTTTTGCGCCGTTTCAAGGTCCGCCACATGGACAATCAGAGGGTTGAAGCTGGGGCGGTTTTTGGCTGCATAAATCGCAGCAACCGCCTTTCCCTGTGTTGCATCGGCCCCCAGCCCGTAAACCGTTTCGGTGGGGAAAGCCACTAGTCCGCCCTGCGCCAACAGATCAGCGGCAGCCTGAATGCCGGCTGTATCGGGCTGCAGTTGCTGGGTGGGCGCGGCCATTTTGACGCTGTGTCCTTGTTGTGTCGCCTGTGACCCTTGTTTAGGTTGCGGCTCAAACCGCCTCTTAGCGCACCAGCCGTGTGTTGCAAACCCATCGAACGGAGAGACATCAACAATGCCATACCAAGCGCCAGCGTCCGAGCAATTGTTTTTGCTTGAAAATGTCCTTGGGTTTTCCCGCGTCAGCGATACTAAACGGTTTGCGGAAGCTTCCTCTGAAATGGTCGATGCGATCCTGAACGAAGCTGGTAAAATGGCAGGCGATGTTCTGGCCCCTCTGCAGCGAAACGGGGATTTGCACCCGGCAGTACTGGAGAACGGTGTTGTGCGCACCTCGCCGGGGTTTAAGGACGGCTATCAGGCCATTTCTGAGGGTGGTTGGGTTGGCGTCTCGGCCGATCCGGAACACGGAGGTATGGGATTGCCGCTGACGGTTGCAACCGCGGTTGGCGAAATGATGGCGTCGGCCTGCCTGGCATTGTCATTGAATCCCCTGATGACCCAGGGCCAGATCGAGGCTTTGGAGGCGCATGGTTCAGATCATTTGAAATCGGTTTACCTGCCAAAACTGATTTCAGGAGAATGGACCGGAACGATGAACCTGACAGAGCCTCAGGCCGGGTCTGATGTTGGGGCATTGCGCAGCAAGGCCGAAGACAACGGCGACGGCACCTTTTCGGTAACAGGCCAAAAGATCTTCATCAGCTGGGGTGACCACGATGTAGCGGAAAATGTCTGCCATCTGGTTCTGGCGCGCCTGCCCGACGGCGTGCCGGGAACCAAAGGCATCAGTCTGTTTCTGGTGCCGAAATATGTCCCCGACGAAACTGGAAACCCCGGGGTTGCTAACAGTTTGCGGGTCGTGTCCCTGGAACATAAATTGGGCCTGCACGGCTCGCCAACTGCAGTGATGGAATTTGATGGTGCAACAGGATGGATGGTTGGTGAACCTCACGCTGGCATGAAGGCAATGTTCACCATGATGAACAATGCCCGGCTGGGCGTGGGGACCGAAGGGCTGGGTGTGGCTGAGGCGGCATTTCAAAAAGCGCTGGAATTTTCCCAGGAACGCAAACAGGGCAAAACGCTGGTTGGTGACGGTGACGGAACCATTCTTGACCACGCGGATGTACGCCGGATGCTGATGCAGATGAAGGCCCTGACGTCATCAGCCCGGTGTATCATTTTTGACACCGCGGTCAGCATCGACCTGTCAAAAGCAACGGGAGACGCAGGGCTTGCAGCAAAAGCGGCTTTCCTGACACCGATTGCCAAAGCCTTTGGCACAGATACCGGCAGCGAGGTTGCCGATCTTGGGATTCAGGTTCACGGCGGCATGGGATTCATCGAAGAAACCGGTGCGGCACAATACAGCCGCGATGTCAGAGTGACGCGCATTTATGAAGGCACCAACGGGATTCAGGCGATGGACCTGGTGGGTCGCAAACTGATGGATGGTGGTTCCGCTGCCTTTGCCGTGCTGGCCGAGATCGGAAGCACGGCAGCGCAGGCAGAGGAAACCCTACCTGATCTGGCTGCATTTCTTGGAGCTGCGGAAGCGAGCCTGACCGCGACAACAATCTGGATGATGGAACAAAGTGACATGAATCAGCGGTTTGCTGGGGCGACCTCATATCTGAGGGCTTTTGCCCTTACACTTGGGGGTCATTACTTACTAAAAGCAGCACTGGCCGAAGGTGGATCGGGCCCGCGCAGTGCCCTCGCCCGGTTTCACATCCGCCAAATGATGTCGGTGGTCGATGGTCTATGCTCTCAGGCGCGCGAGGGCGCAGATGATCTTTACGCAATGGATGCCGAAGCGCTGGCCGGATAGGACTATTTGTGACCATAGAATTCCCATATGAGACTCCCCCTGCCGAAGGGGAAGCGATTGAAGTCGCCGAAGGCGTGCTGTGGATGCGCCTGCCCCTGCCGATGAAGCTTGATCACGTCAACGTCTACGCCCTGAAGGACAAAGACGGCTGGTGTATCGTTGATACCGGAGTTCACACCAAACGCTGCGAACGTATCTGGCAAAAACTGATGGCAGGCCCGCTTGATGGAAAGCCGATAAACCGCGTTGTTGTCACGCATCACCATCCTGACCATGTCGGGATGGCCGGTTGGTTTCAACGTGAACACGAGGCGGAATTGTGGACCACACGCACGGCTTGGCTATTTTCAAGGATGCTGACGCTGGATGAGCAAAAAGTCTGGCCTGATGAAACCATCGCCTTTTACCGCAAGGCAGGCATGGCCGAGGAGGTTTTGCAAAAACGTCTGGCTGACCGGCCCTACAATTTTGCTGACGTGGTTTACCCAATGCCACTGGGCTTTCGCCGGATCAAGCAAGGTGACGTGCTGGAACTTGCTGACCGACATTGGGACGTCCACATTGGCAACGGGCACTCGCCGGAACATGCAACGCTGTGGAGCCGGGACGATGGGTTGGTGATTAGCGGGGACCAGATCATTCCCGGCATATCCTCCAATATCGGGGTGTATGTAACCGAGCCCGATGCTGACCCGCTTGCCGACTGGCTCGAAGCCTGTGAGAGGCTTAAAATAATCGCCCGAGATGATCACTTTGTCCTGCCTGGGCACAAGTTACCTTTCACAGGACTGCCAGCCCGGATGACCCAGTTGATTGAGAATCACCACGGAGCTTTACTGCGTTTGTTGGATCATCTGGATCACCCCTGTACAGCCGGAGACTGTTTCATGCCCTTGTTCAAAAGGTCGTTAGGTGAAGCGGAATATGGGCTGGCGCTGGTTGAATCCGTGGCGCATCTGAACCATCTTCACCAGCAAGGGAAAGTTTCCCGAAACCAGAACGGAAGCGGCGCCTGGGAGTGGCAGCGGATTGGAAACAAAACATGAGCAAAGAGATCCAAACCACAGCTGAAGCGGCAGAAGAAGCGGTGCTGCTGGAAGCCTACGCGGTTAAGGTGAACGCCGACGGCGAGCCGGTCGCCGAGAATCAACAATTACCCGCCGCGGTTTCGGGCCGCCCGCTTGAGCAGAAATCCCCGGCAGAATGGGCTTATGAACGGGTTGTTCTGTATATTCAGGAGTTCGAAAAACAATTGGATGGCGACCAAGAAGTTGGTCTTGGCTTTGCAGGAAGCGAGGTCGGCACGTTGCATATTCAGGGAATGGGGTACTTTGCTCCTGACATGATCACATTCTATGGTGTGGACCCATCGGGCGCAAAAATGCAACTTGTCCAACATGTTAGCCAATTGAGTGTTATGCTGATAGCGTCTCCAAAGGAAGATGCGAACCGAGAGGCAAACCGGATCGGGTTTAAACTGGCGTCAAAGCTCGACAAAAAAGGGAAATCCTGAGGGCCAGGTAGAAAGACACAAGGTGGAAACAGGAATTGCAATGGCGGGGAGATTTGGCTTAAAACCTCCCAAGGCTGACGAACCAAGGGAAATTAACCAATGAGCAAGCATGAACACGGCACGATGGACACTTCGGCGCAAGAACAGACATTTAACGGCTTTGTCCGCTGGACCATCCGGATTAGCGTGATTTCTATTGCCGTTTTGATTTTTCTGGCGATTTTCAATTCCTAGGTCCACGCTTGCAGATGGAATAAGGGGTGCTGAGTGGGGGGCTCATGGTAAAAATTCGTAATATTTTCTTAGTGTTAGCGGCCGTTATTTTGTCTGCCTGTGGCGGCAAATCGGTCTGGGCGCCTGACGAGGCCGTTGAAAAATACGCTTACGCAAGTGATGAACAACCCTATTTATTGCTCAAGACGATGATCAGCAACAAGTCGGGTGCCGGGGGGCATTCTTCGCTGCTGATCAACGGTTCTCAGGTTGTTATGTATGATCCTGCCGGTCGTTGGCATCACAGCTGGGCGCCGGAGCGAAATGATGTTGTTTTTGGGCTGTCTCCGGCACTGTTAAAGCAATATGACAGTTTTCACGCGCGCGACACGCATCACGTGGTTTCACAGAAAATCTATGTATCACAAGAAGTTGCCCAAAGGGCGATGCAAGCGGCGTTCAATATGGGGCCGTCTATGGATGCGTTTTGTTCATCGAATACCTCGAATTTGCTGAGGCAAATCCCCGGGTTTGGAGGGCTGAAGCGGACGTATCTACCAGCAAAATTAATGAAGGAATTTGGCCAGATGCCCGGTGTTACTACCGAGAAGTACTATGAAAATGACAAGGGCAAGAACTGACGTCTGACATTTTGTTCGACAGGAAAAAACCCCCGGAAAACTCCGGGGGTTTTTGTTTGGACCAAGCCAAAATTCTTTTTGGTTCCCCTGACTTAGAGGAGACCTTCGCGCTGCAGCTTTTTACGAGCCAGCTTACGCGCACGGCGAACTGCTTCGGCCTTTTCACGGGCTTTTTTGACGGAAGGTTTTTCGTAATGTTGCCGGAGTTTCATTTCCCGGAACACACCTTCACGCTGCAGTTTCTTTTTCAGGGCACGAAGCGCCTGATCGACATTGTTGTCGCGAACCGATACCTGCATGTGGTGTCACCACCTTTCTAGAGTTAGAGTTGCATCAACGCAGGAAGTGGCCGTATAGCAAGGCAATAGCTGTTTGTCCAGCCGTCTGCCTGGAGGAGTTTGATTTGGTTGCTAAGAAGAAAACCGAGGAAAATCATATTGCTGGGGCCAAAAAGGCGCTGGTTGCGGCGGCCTTGAATCACGTGATGTTTGACGGTTGGGGGTCAGAAACACTGGCCGCTGCGATTGAGGATTCGGGGGTAGATCCCACGTTGGCCGGGCAGGCCTGCCCGCGCGGGGGGATTGATCTGGCGGTGGCGTTTCACCGACAGGGAGACGCGGCAATGGTCGAGGCACTGCAGGCGGCGAAAATGGAAGAGATGCGGTATCGGGACCGTATTGCGCTGGGTGTTCGCCAGCGTCTTGAAGCTGTTGCCGAAAATCGCGAGGCAGTGCGGCGCGGTGTTGCCCTGTTTGCTTTGCCACTGCATGCAGGGGATGGTGCTGGCCTGATCTGGGGTACAAGCGATGCCATCTGGAACGTGCTGGGTGACACATCGCGGGACGTCAACTGGTATACGAAACGGGCAACGTTATCAGGGGTTTACTCAGCCACTGTCCTGTTCTGGCTAGGCGATGACAGCCCGGGATATGCGGAAACCTGGGCGTTTTTGGACCGACGCATAGACGATGTGATGCAGATCGAGAGCTTCAAGGCGAAAGTACGGGGCAACCCGCTGTTTAAAAGTTTCATGGCAGGGCCGGGGCGGTTATTTGACCATATCAAAGCCCCAAGTGATAACGCGCAAAGCGATTTGCCGGGATATGTATCGGACAAGGGCTAAGATTAGATGAAAATACCGCAAAAGATGACCGTGGTTGAAATTACGGAACCGGGCGGGCCGGAAGTTCTGGTGCCAAATCAACGGGATGTGCCGGAACCCGGGCACGGGCAAATATTGATCAAGGTTGCGGCTGCCGGGGTGAACCGCCCGGATGCAATGCAAAGGGCAGGAAAGTATGCTCCGCCGCCGGATGCGTCAGATCTGCCCGGTCTGGAATGTGCCGGAACCGTAGCAGCGATTGGCGCTGGCGTCACGCGCTGGGCCGTGGGTGATGATGTCTGCGCCCTGCTGCCTGGGGGTGGCTATGCCGAATTTACCGTTACACATCAAGACCATGCGCTGCCGGTGCCGCAGGGCATGACGATGATTGAGGCGGCGGCTCTGTGTGAAACCCATTTCACCGTATACAGCAATGTCTTCATGCGTGGTGGTTTGCAGGCTGGTGAGACATTTCTGGTGCATGGGGGATCATCGGGTATTGGCACCACAGCCATTCAACTGGCACATGCCGCCGGAGCGCGGGTGTTCGCCACGGCAGGCAATGCCGAAAAATGCGCAAAATGCGTAGAGCTTGGTGCCGAGCGGGCGGTCAATTACCGGGACGAGGATTTCGTGGCGGTGATCAAAGAAGCCACCGAAAGACGTGGCGTGGATCTGATCCTTGATATGGTTGGTGGAAGTTATGTTCCCCGCAATATCAAATGCTTGGCCATGGAGGGTCGGTTGGTTCAGATTGCCTTTCTGGAAGCCCCGGTTGTGGAGCTGAACCTTGCCCTGATGATGGTGAAACGCCTGACCCTGACCGGTTCAACACTGCGCCCGCAAAGTGATATTGCCAAAGCAAAAATTGCCGACGCCCTGCGGGAAGAAATCTGGCCGTTGCTGGATATGGGCAAGGTTAAACCGGTGATGGATTCGACCTTTCCGCTTGCCCAGGCGGCGGATGCCCATGCGCGGATGGAGAGCTCCGCGCATATCGGGAAGATTGTGCTGACGGTATGATTTACGCAGGTTAACCAGCCTGCCCAGAGCCAGAAATGCAATGTCTGAAAACAGGTGTGCAAAAGTAGTGCAATTGGGGTGCATTCGGGAATCGCGGACCGGTTAACCTTTTGGATCTCGGGGTTTACCTTTCACCGGCAAGCGAACTCAGAATCGGGCAATCGGGGCGGTCGTCACCTTTGCAGTTGCCTGCCAGATGCGCCAGCTCTTCACGCAGGATTTTCAGTTCTGCCAGTTTTCGGTCGATTTGTTCGATGTGGTTGAGGGTGACCTTCTTGACGTCGGCCGATGTCCGGTTCTGGTCCTCGTACAGGCCAAGAAGGGTCCGGCAACTTTCGACCGAAAACCCAAAGGCACGGGCACGGCGCACGAAAACCAGCTTACGGAGTTCCCGGTCATCGTAAAGCCTGTAGCCTTTTTCTGATCGGCCCCCCGGCGCTACCAGCCCGATATCTGCGTAATAGCGGACGGTTTTTGTTGGCAGGCCTGTCGCGCGGGCCGCAGAGCCGATGTTTAGCATGAAGAACCTCTTGACCTTCCAGTTACTGGAGACTTTATAAGCGCTCTGATCAGAAAATGAAAGAAGGTGCCAAATAATTTCGGTGCCGTTTTAGCGGACAGTCTGGGAGTTCAATCAGGTATGCGGAACATTATCGTCGTGTCAGTTGTCATTGGTCTTGCTGTTGCGGCCTACTTCTGGAGCAGCTCCGAAAAGGGCGCGCAAATGGAGGCAGCCGGTGCCGCAATGGTAGATGTTTTGGTGCCGGAACTTGAGGGTTTGGCACGGGAGGGGCGGGGAGCATATGAAACGTTCTGCGCGGCCTGCCACGGAATAAACGCTGCCGGGCAACTGGGCGTGGCGCCGCCGCTGATCCACAAGATTTATGAGCCCTCACACCATGGTGATATGGCGTTTGTGCTGGCGGCGCGCCGTGGGGTGCAATCACACCACTGGCCGTTTGGCGATATGCCGCCGGTCGCTGATATTTCGGATGAGGAACTAGGACAGATCATCACCTATGTTCGCACGGTTCAGCGCGCAAATGGGATCAACTGAGGTGTGACCTGAGATAGCGGTTACTCAGCCACCAGAACCACTTCGGCCGGGTCAAGATTCTGCGCGCCAACGACCTCGGCGGCCACACATCCATCCAGTGCAATGAAGGCACCAGTGCCGTCCTGGAAGTTTTCGACGGATACAACCGGCACTTTTGGCTGACCGGTGTGCGGATCGAATTCGGCCAGGTATTCAATCTGCAAAAGTTCTTCTGCTGCATTGAACCGGGCGATCTTGACCGTCGCGTGATCGGCGATGGCCTTTTCAAAAAATGCCGGATCGATGAATTCACCCATTTCCAGCATTTCTGTTTCGCGCAGAACCAGTGGCGTGGCAGGTGTTTGCTCTGCCGGTGCCGCATCTGGCTTTGCCTCTGCCGGTACCGCTGCAGGCTCTATCTCCTCCGGTGCCGCATCTGGCTTTGCCTCTTCCGGTGCCGCTGTATGCAATAACTCTTCCAGAGCCGCAGCTGGCTTTGCCTCTGCCTCTGCCGGTACCGCTGCAGGCTCTAACTCCTCCGGTGCCGCATCTGGCTTTGCCTCTTCCGGTGCCGCTGTATGCACTAACTCATCCAGTGCCGCAGCTGGCTTTGCCTCTGCCTCTGCCTCTGCCGGTACCGCTGCAGGCACTAACTCCTCAGGTGCCGCCGTTGGTTCTTCTTCTGCCATTTCCTCTTTGTCGGAGGGACCCCAGTCCAGATCTTCCTTGCGCAGAAAATTCATGATGTCGTCTTCGAAGCGTTGATATTCACTTTCGTTGGATGAGTTAAGATGTTCTTCCTCCAGACCAAGCGGGTCTTTGTCTCGGCATTCCTGTGCGTCCGCCGTAGCAAACTCGGCTGGCTGTGGTTCTGGCGCAGCGAATTTTTCAAGTTCGGCTTCCATAGCCAATTGAGGTTCAGGTGCGGCCGAAATAACCGGTTCATCTGCCTGCATGTCCTGAGGCATTTCATCGAAAGAGCTGGGCTCTGCGGAGTCGGGTTTTGTGAGGTCTGGCTCCTCAAGCACATCGTTAACGGCATTCAGAAACTGCGAAACCTCTTCGACTTCCATTTCGCTTTCAAAATTCCGGTAGACTCTTGGGTTTGCCGACTCAGAGTCGCCTCCAACTTCGCCTGCTGGAGGAGTTTTCCCACCCAGGGGAAGGGAATTCGCTATTTTGGCCACCATATTCGCAAACATAATACTTACTCGCACATTTATCCGGGCGGATTGCCTCACCGCGAAATGTGATTTCTGAAAGTGGCGAGAATGGGCGGCTGAAATGGTCTTAAATGGGCCATTTTTAGCCAAATTTGGCGAAATGATTACCTGACTGGCGTCAGAATAGCGTTTTTAAGAGAACAGTCACGGATCACGTCATAGCCGCATTTTCGCGGCTCCAGATCGCGGGTCAGGCAAATGCGGGCTTCCTGAATGTAGCCGGATTTGCAGGTGATGGTGATCTGATCTTGCGCCAGGCTGGGGTTCGCTTCCAGAAAGGCATCTTCCACAACCCTTGCTGGAAGGTTCAACCTGCGCGGCAGTTTTCGAAGAATCTCCGGGCGATTGATGCGCGTGTAGGCGAGACGCGCCAGGGCGTAATAATTTTCTGCCGACAGGCCCGAGCAGGTTCCGTGTTTATTCCACTGGTGCCAGGCGAGGCCGGAGGATCCCATCAGCCCAACCATAGAACTGGTCATGGTACGTGATGGCGGGCGCTCGGATGTTTTGCAGTAGCTTGGCCAGCCCCGCTCGTATTGAGGCCATAGCCCGTGCAGAACCCAGCCGTAGTCATGCCGTTTGTGGCACTGATCGGCCTGCTTTGCATCACCCTCAAGCGCACACCAGTTGGGGGACCAACTGAGCGCCAGAACATAGTAATCGAATTCTTCCGCGGGCGGGGTTGGCAAAAGCCGCTGAAACACTCAGGAGCAGGGCGAACAGAATGCGCATGATTGTCTCTTTTCCTTTTGCTATTGTCGGTCTATATAGGGGCGGAATTCCCCCCTTGAAACGGAAATTCGCTTCGCCCCCGCGCGAAGCACCCGGTTCCCGGCGCGGGAGAGGTTTATTTGGAGGATAAGGCAATGGCGCTTCCGATCATGGCAAAGGCTACCGCAGTCTGGCTGGTGGACAACACAACGCTGAGTTTCAAACAGATCGCAGATTTCTGCGGACTGCACGAACTGGAAGTGAATGGGATTGCTGATGGCGAAGTGGCTATTGGCATCAAGGGGTTTGATCCGATTGTAAACAAGCAACTGACCCAGGGAGAGATCGACAAAGCCGAAGCGTCGCCAGCCCATAAACTGCAGTTGTGGCACAATCCGGCTGCAGACGGCGAACAAAAGCGCCGTGGGCCACGTTACACCCCGCTTTCCAAACGGCAGGACCGGCCTGCCTCGATCCTGTGGCTGGTCAAGTTTCATCCCGAACTGACAGATGCGCAGATTTCCAAACTTGTCGGAACCACGAAGCCCACCATTTTGGCGCTGCGGGAACGCACCCATTGGAATATCGCCAATATCCAGCCGATTGATCCGGTGGCTCTGGGTCTGTGCAAACAGATCGAGCTGGATGCTGCCGTTGCCAAAGCTGCTGCAAAACAAGCAAAAGACGGTGAGGTCATGTCAAATGAAGACCGGTTGAAACTAGTTTCAACAGAGCAATCCCTACACATGGATACCGAGCCGAAAATACCGTCCAGCATCGGCGGACTGGAGAATTTCACCCTGGCTGACGCCGATATTGAAGAGGACAAAGAAGACCTGCTGGTCGATGCCGACAGCCTGTTCAACCTGCCAAAGGGCGGCGGTGAAGACGAGGAAGAAGAAGCGTAGACAGCGCCCCTTTTCTCCAACAGAATTCTAATAAACCCGGCCTCGCGCCGGGTTTTTGATTCCGGGCGACTGGAGAGTTGCAAACGACACTGGCGTCGGTTTTGAGGCCGACGTCTGGGATCAGCCGGGATAGGAGTGGGGCAGGGCGTGTCGATTGCCGGCGACCCCAGTCATGATTGAGGTTTGGAATGAGCGTGGCCGTGCAGAGTGGTAGCGCAACGTTTGGGATTTTGTGTGCGGTTGGCGCGGCAGCGGCGTTTTCTCTTTCTGACATGCTGATCAAATTGATGAGCGGCGGTTACGCTTTGCATGAAATTGTATTTGTTCGGGCTGTCGTTGCACTGGCGTTGACGCTGGGGGTAATCATGCCGCTGGAAGGCGGGTTTGCAAACATTCGCACCAGCCGGCCGTTTTCGCACCTCTTTCGCGGCCTCTGCGTTGTTGTCGCCAACACTGCGTTTTTTACCGGACTTGCGGTTATTCCGTTGGCGGACGCGACTGCGGTGTTTTTTGTGGCACCGCTCCTGATCACCGGCCTGTCTGTCATCATATTGCGCGAGAGTGTGGGGCTGCGCCGGTGGATGGCGGTTCTGGTTGGTCTGGCAGGTGTCATCATCGTTGTGCGCCCCGGGTCGGCGGCGTTCAGCCCGGTAATCCTGTTGCCGCTGCTGGCGGCATGTGCTTATGCCGGGCTGCAGATCATGACGCGCAGCATGGGGCTGTCAGAAAAGGCCTCGACGCTTGCTTTGTACATTCAGCTGACGTTTCTGGTGACCTCGGCGGCGGTTGGACTGGCCGTGGGTGATGGCCGGTATGCTGGACATGACAGCGGCGCACTGGAGTTTCTGCTGCGGGCGTGGGAGTGGCCGACTGCAAGGGACTGGCTCGTCCTGTTTACCATCGGTTGCTTTAGTGCCACGGGTGGGTATCTGATCTCTCAGGCCTATCGGGGCAACGATGCCGGGCTGGTTGCCCCGTTTGAATATGTCTCGCTGGTGCTGGCGGTGGTGTGGGGCTTTACCATCTGGGGCGAATGGCCGGACGGGGCGACCTGGGCCGGAATTACCCTGATCATTGCATCAGGGGTGTATGTTGCACTGCGCGAATCCGCGCTTGGCCGCAGCCCGAGTGCCAAACGCGTTGCAACGCGGCGGTAGGCCACAATATCTAATAAACCGCAGCGTCCATTGGGTCGACAAGCGAACGGCCGCCATCCATGGTCAGAATTTGGCCGGTAATGAAGCCTGAACTGTCGGACGACAGGAACTGCGCTGCTTCGGCAACTTCGCGGGCTTCCGCAATGCGCCGCATCGGGGTGATGGCAACCATCTGATCGCGGATTTGTGGGTTTTCCTTCAGGCTTGCCTGAAGGCTTGCGCTCATCACCGAGCCGATGGCAAGCGCGTTCACACGTACCCTTTGCTCGGCAAATGCTATCGCCAGCGACCGGGTCATCTGATTGAGCGCGGAACAACTGACAGAATAGGCGAGCAGGTCCGGGTGGGTCCGCTCGGAGGCAATAGAGCTGAGGTTTACGATAGATCCGATTGAGCCGTTGTTGTTGTCATCTTCTGCCTGCTTGATCATGCGCCTCACAACCGTTTGGGTAACGCGCAGGTTGGCCAGAACGTTCTGTTGGAACAGCTGATCAAAATTGTCTTCTGCAGGATCAAGCGGGTTTGACGGCAGAACCTGACGGCTGGCGTTGATCAGCACGTCGACCCGGTCAAAGGCATCAATGGTGGCCGATATCAGATTGGCAATCGTCAGCTTCTGCCTCAGGTCACCGGCAAAGGCGCGCACGTTGTTGCCGTCCCCATCAATCGCTGCAAGCTCTGCATCCAGCTTGTCCTCGTCCATGTCCACCAGCATGACGTTGGCGCCGTGATCGGAAAAATGCCGGGCGATTTCCAGCCCGATACCATTGGCCGCCCCGGTGACAATGGCGGTTTTACCTTCGATGGAGAATGACATCAGCGGCGTGTCCTATGCGATTCTTAAAGGGAGGTTATGCGATTAGATCAGATCAGCCTAGCGTTTCGGTTTCCGGGCGAGGATGCATTTGAACTGGCCGGTCTGGGAGAGTTGTTCCCAGTGATTGAAACAATCGCCCAAAGTCCGTTCATAAGCGAGTTGACGATTGGCCACCATGTAGAGTTTGCCCGAGGGTTTCAGCAACCGGGCGGCGGTCTGGATGAACTGCTGCCCGATGGCAGGTTCAGCCTTGCGCGACTGGTGGAAGGGGGGGTTCATGATAATGAAGTCAAAAGGGTCCAGATCAGGCATTAATCTGGTTATTGAAGCGACGTCCATCCACAAAGGCTGAATGCGTTTGTCATTCAGGTTTTTAGCCAAGCACTCAATGGCCTTGTTGTCAGCCTCAAATAACTCCAGCGCCGTGATCGCCGGATTGTTCAAAAGTGCCTGTTCTGACAAATATCCCCAGCCTGCGCCAAGATCGGCACCCCGCCCCGAGAGTTTTCCGGCAATATGCGGAACCAGTTCCTGTGAACCTTTGTCGATACTATCGGCGCTGAACATGCCGGGTTTGGTCCAATAGCCATCGGTGTTTTGTGCCGGCTCCACACGTTTCATCCAATCTGAAAATTCCGGCGGCGTTTCAGCCTTTGTCGCCCAAAAAACCTTGCCGTGCGCTTTGGATATGCACCCCTCAATTGGCAGCAGTTTCTTTACTGCCTTCAGAACACTTTCGATGCCATCAGTTTTGTCACCGTCCACAAGCAACTTGCCACCAGCCGAAAGTGCATTCCAGGCCAGTGCCAGATTGCCTCGGTTTTCATCACGCGAACGGGTCAGTTGGACAATAGAGAGAGTATAGAAAGGTGGGTCGTCCAGCGCAAAATTGTAGCCAGCCTGGTCAAGCGCATCAAATTCGGGAAAGAAGGACTGATCGCACACAAACCGGTCGCGCGGCATCAGCTTGAGGGCCGGACAGACCCGTGCATTCAGACACAGGATGGTCCCCGCTTCAGGCACTTCAATCTGGCCGGTTTCAAACGGCAGGGAAAGGCGGTCAGTTGTGGGCATCTGGCGGCAGGGCGCTTGCCCTATTCCTTTTCCATGGTGCATTGCAAGGGATGCTCGTGACGGCGGGCAAAATCCATCACCTGGGTGACTTTGGTTTCCGCAACCTCATGGCTGAACACACCAACAACGGCCAGGCCCCTTTTGTGCACGGTCAGCATCAACTGCACCGCACCTTCGTGGCGGATTCCGAAAAACCGCTCCAGCACGATAACGACGAATTCCATCGGCGTGTAATCGTCATTCAGGAGCATAACTTTATAAAGCGGCGGTTTCTCCGTCTTCGGTTTGGTCTTGGTGGCAACCGAGGTCTCGGTGTCGTCATCGGGCCGATCCTGAGCTTTGATGGTAAATCTGGTTGTCATGCCGGTGTTCAGGTTGTTGGTGTTGCGGATTACTATATAGCCCGGCGGTGTTAAGAAAAAAGAGAGTTCTAATCAAGGTGGCAATCAAAATTAGCAGCGCTGTCGGCAAAGCGCGCAGACCTTCGCCACAAGACATAGTAGGGGCAATTCCGACCACGACCTGATTTAGCGATGTGTTGCACCCAGAACACCCTCTGGAACCTTGAAAATAAATGGTTTTCTGAGCAGATTCGCCGTGCTAACCTCCGCATTACTAAGAATAGCCGCTGAAGCGGCATTGAGGCAGTGACACCAGACGTCGGAGAACCGATGCGATTCGAGGCAGTAGTACGCGCGCTTACCGCGGTTTTTTTCCTGTGTTTGTCCAGTGCATCCGTCTGGGCGGCTCCCTATGCCGCCATGGTGGTTGATGCGCGGAGCGGAGAAGTTTTGCACGCGCGAAACGCCGATACCCGGCTCCATCCGGCATCACTGACTAAAATGATGACGCTTTATGTGGTGTTTGACGCTATCAAGCGCGGTGAGATCAGCCTCGACAAGAAAGTGAAGATTTCAAGAAATGCGGCGAACGAACAACCGTCCAAACTCGGCCTGAAAGCCGGTCAGAGAATAGCGATCCGCTATCTGATTCGCGGGGCCGCGGTGAAATCCGCCAATGATGCAGCAACCGCATTGGCTGAGGCCGTTTCGGGATCCGAAGCCGCATTTGCCCGCCGGATGACTGAAACCGCCCGCAAGGTCGGCATGACCAAGTCGACCTTCCGCAATGCCCATGGGCTGACAGCGTCAGGGCATTTGTCGACGGCACGCGACATGACCCTTCTGGGGCGGCGGTTGTTTTACGATTTTCCACAGTACTACAACCTGTTTTCGCGTTTCTCGACCCATGCCGGTGTGCGCCAGGTGGCAAATACCAACCGCAAGCTGCTGGCCTCCTACCGAGGCGCGGACGGGATCAAAACCGGATACACCAATGCAGCCGGATTCAACCTCGTCGCTTCGGCTGAGCGTGGCAACAAGCGGGTGATTGCCACGGTGTTTGGCGGCAAGACCTCAGCGTCTCGTAACGCCCGGGTGGCTGAATTGCTGGACATGGGGTTCAAGCGTTCCCCCAGCAATGTTGCCGTGCGCAAGCCTGCACCGGTTGACCTGGGCGTGAAGCCAAAAGTGATCAAGGTGGCAATCAGCGGCGCCGTCCGCAAAAGCCCGCGGCCAAAAGCGCGGATTCGTGCTGTAACTGCAGTGGCAGCTGTGGATGCCCAGGCCATTGAGCAAGCGATCATCGTTGCGAACAAGGAGGCCGTACCGAGCAACGGAGTTGTAAAAACCGCGAGCCTGCAGGTCAAACCGGCAAAACGGCAAGTCAAAGCGGTGGTTAAAAAACCAGGGTTGCGGGTTGTTACCCGGGTTTCCACATCAGGAAGCCGCCACTGGGCGGTTCAGGTGGGGGCTTTCAATTCGCGCCACAGTGCCGAAAGAGCCTTGCTCAAGACAGCTCTGCGGGAGTTGCAGACGCTGGAAGGGTCCGAGCGTCGGATCGATTATGCGCTGGTCAACGGATACAGGAAATACCGTGCGCGGTTCGTTGGGCTCAATCAGGCGCAAGCCAATCTGACCTGTGCACGGCTGAAAGCGCGGAATGCATCCTGCGAGCCTGTGCGTCCGGGGACGTAAGCTGGATTTTGGGCGGAAACCAGCGGGAAATGCTGATACTCCACAGACCCTAGAGCATGTCGCGCCGAAACGGTTAAGGCAGGCGCGTCGCGACATACTTTTCCTATATGACCGGATGCAACATGAACCGCCACCCAAACATAACCAATTAAAGCGTTTCCAGCGAACGTAGAGTCAAAGGGGATTCCCTTTTCGGGCATTTTGTGATTCATCCTTTATAGGAGGATTGCTTCATGCCCAAACCACTATCTTCAGACATCCGCCATCGCTTTCAACGGCTGTATGAGCA
>JAAEUI010000656.1 GCA_024227475.1 Paracoccaceae bacterium
GCACCCGCCGCATCCAGCGCGTCCTTGTTGTACCATAGAACCGGGGTAGAGCTGTTGAACGGCATCGACAGCAATTCGCCGTCCGGTGTCTGGTAATAGGAAATCACCGCAGGCAGAAAATCGGACTTGTCAAAGGGCTCGCCCGAGTCCGTCATCAGTTGTTCCATCGGATAGACCGCACCCTTTGCGGCCATCATTGTTGCGGTGCCAACTTCGAACACCTGAACAAGATGCGGGTGTTCCTTGGCCCGGAACGCGGCAATCGCTGCGGTCATGGTTTCGGTGTAGTTGCCTTTGTAAACCGGAACCACTTTGAATTCCGACTGGGTTGCGTTGAAATCTCCGGAGATTTTGTTAGCGCGTTCCCCGTTGGTGCCTGACATCGCGTGCCACCACTGAATTTCTGTCTGTGCGAATGCAAAGCCGGTGCTAAAGACCAAAGCTGACGCGCTTAATGACAGGGCTTTCCAAAATATTTTTACCTCCCAAGGTGATTCATCGACTGGATAATCAGGCAAGTGAAAAAATAACTCAAGTAAAAGTTTTCGCTCTCGAAATATAATGTTTTGTTATATTCTTGTTGCGTAGTACAAAAGGCCACGGACCAAACTGGAGTAAACCCTTGAATTTCAAGCTCAGGCAACTCGAAGCCTTTCGTTCAATCGCGCGCACCGGTTCAGTTACTGGCGCCGCCGCTGAACTTGGCATTTCGCAACCGGCGGTCAGCCGGTTGCTTGCGGACTTCTCCAAAACGATTGATTTTCGGATTTTCAGGCGCGAAAGCGGCAGCCTGATTCCCACCGCCGAAGCTGATTACATGCTCGCCGAAATCACCCGCATCTTCGACGGGCTAAATCATTTGGAAGATTTACGTCACAACCTGAAGAAGAGTCCGGTTGGTCATCTGCGCATTGCCTGCTTGCCGGGATTTGCGACCAGCCATCTTCCCGAAGTTCTTACAGATTTCCTGAAAGATCGCCCCCAGGTTACAGTTACACTTGAACCTGATCGTCCTGAACGGATTTTGGAGTGGATCATCGGGCAACAATACGATTGCGGTATTACCGACGGTTTTGGCGGGCACCCCGCAATCGAGAGTTCGGACATTTCGATCCCTACTGTCTGCATTATGTCTAAGGGGCACGCTCTGGCCAAGAAATCTGTCATTTCACCTGCGGACCTTCGAGAGGAAAAACTGGTGCATTCGCGCCGTGGCAGCCCGTTTTTTCGCCACCTTGAACAGGCCTTTGCTGACTTCCACGAGCAGATGAATTCATGGATTGAAGTTCGTCAATTCACCACAGCATGTATGATCGTTAGCAAGAGCGACGGCGTTTCCATAGTCAGCGCGCTTGATGCGGATCAGTATCGCTCTCACGGCCTTGAAATTCGCCCCTTCGAACCGCAGATTGTGCATCGCTTGTCACTGTTGCGCCCGATCACCGGCAGTAATTCGCCTTTGGTGCTCGATTTTCTCAGGCACTTTTCGGAAAGCCTGGCACCATTTCAGACTGAAACATAGAGCGTTTTGAGCTTAACTTGAACCACAAGGAAAATTCAAAACGCTGCAACACCAGATACTTAACCTGGCGCTTCGGGGGTTTTATTGGTCCAACGAAATTGCGAAGTGCTTTAAAGAGATAAAAAAATCGAACTGCTTTGCGAAGTCTGGCATTTTCTATTTCCAAATCTTCATGGGGGCCGGTACATGGGGTCAGCAATGTCGATTTCGACGTGCATGAGGATGAAGTATTCGGCATTGCCGGTGAATCCGGTTGCGGAAAATCGACCGTTATTGTGCATTGCTGCACCTTTTGCCGAATAACGGCACTGCCAGTGCAGACCTGTGCCAGAATATGGACCGCAATCTGATACAGATGCAGGAAGAGGACTTCAGCTGACCTTGGTCGGGCCCATTGAAAGCGGCCCCTTTTGCACTGCGCTGCCCGTTTACGGCTGATGTCTGTGGCGAGGTTGATCCCGAACCCCGCGAAATCGCACCGGGCCATCTGGTGTGTTGCGCGCGCAGCGCGGATGGTGCAGAATTTTGCGTTCAAGCAAAGGAGAAATCGACGTGGCGATCCTAGAACTTGACCGGCTGACCCGCCATTTCGAGATCCCACCGGGTTTCGTGGTGCGGGCCTTCCGGTGCCAGCCATCGAACTACATCAATGCCGTTGAGCGGCTGAGCCTGACGGTAGACGAAAACGAGGTTTTGAGAATCGTCGGTGGTCCGTCTATGCATCAAGTCGCCTGCCACAAACTGGAAGTGATGCCGGATGGCTGATTATGACGTGGCAATCGTGGGCGGCGGACTCCTGGGTTCGGCGTTTGGCTGGGGCCTGGCCCGGGCCGGTGCGCGTTGCGTTGTTTTTGATGAGGGTGATAACGCGATCCGCACGGCACGCGGTAATTTTGGCCTGGTCTGGGTGCAGGGCAAAGGCCAGAACATGCCGGCCTATGCGTCCTGGTCGCTGCGGGCCTCCCGGCTTTGGGGCGATTTCGCGACCGAGCTCTGCGAGGCTACCGGGATAAATCTACAGTACGTCAAAGGTGGCTATGATATTGCCGCTGATGAACAGGAACTTGAGCAAACCATAGCCGGGCTGAAAAAAATCCAGGCCCAGATGGGTGGCGCGGCGTACGATTTTGAGGTTCTGGACCATAAAGTACTAAAATCCGAGATACCGCTTGTCGGCAATATTCCCGGTGCGACCTATACCGAGCACGATGGTCATTGCAATCCGCTGCTGCTTTTGCGGGCATTACACCAGGACATGCAGGCGAAGGGCGCGCTATACCGGCCAAACTGCCCGGTGGCCTCGGTCAACCCGCTGTCTGGTGGAAGCTACCAGCTTCTGGACCGCTCTGGGAACGTGCTTGCCACCGCAGGCAAGGTGATCGTTTCCGCCGGACATGGTTCGCGCCGCCTGAACGAACCATTGGGTATTGACCTGCCGATACGTGCCGATCAGGGGCAGGTTTTGGTGACTGAGAAAGTGGCGCCGGTGATGAAACATGCCTCGAGCTCGGTTCGCCAGACCGACAATGGCAGCTTTCTTCTGGGCCCCTCCAGCAAGGATGTGGGCCATGATACCCGGACCGACCTGAAAACGCTGGCTGCCATAGCAAGCCGCTGCATTACGATTTTTCCCTTTCTGGGCAGCTTGCGCCTGCAACGGGCCTGGGGTGCGCTTCGGGTTATGACGCCAGACGGCAACCCGGTTTACCAGCAGTCCGAGGCGCATCCGGGCGTGTTTTCTTTTGCTTGCCACAGTGGCGTGACTCTGGCCGCGGTTCATGCGTTTGAAGTTGCGAGCTGGGTCACTGACGGGGTTATTCCCGCCGAGTTTGGGGTGTTTCATCCAAGGCGGTTCAATGTTTAGGCGCGGGCAGGAAATTGCCAATCCGGTTCGGTTCAAATTCAACGGGCAAACCATCACGTCCGAGGACGGCGACACGATCGCAGCAGCATTGCTGGCGGCTGGAGTCACCCATTTTCGCACAGCACCCGAAGACGCAAGCAACCGCGGCCCGCTTTGCATGATCGGTAATTGCTTTGAATGTCTGGTCGACATCAAAGGGAAGGGCAGTCGTCAGGCTTGCCGTGAGCGGGTCGTCGAGGGGATGAGCGTTCGGTCGCATCCGGGGCTGGTTGTTCCTAAGGCCCAACCATGACGCACGATGTTCTTGTCATCGGCGCAGGGCCCGGCGGTCTGAGCGTTGCATCCGGACTTGCCCGGGCCGGGGCCTGCGTACAGGTTATCGACGAGCAACCCTATGCGGGCGGTCAGATTTTCCGGGCGAGTGAAAAATCTGCGAGAGCCGGCAATGAAATCCGGGGCTGGCTTGGTGAGGAATACTCGGGCGGGCTCGACCTGATCAGATCGGCCAAGCGTCAGGAGCGGATCGACTGGCAGTTTGCCACTTCGGTATGGGATATCAGATGTGAGGACGACCATATCGAACTGGGCCTGGTTCACGGTGAAACCGCCTCGATCACTCAAGCCCGTCATGTGGTTCTGGCCTCCGGGGCGATGGAGCGTCCGGCACCGTTTAAAGGCTGGACGCTGCCCGGTGTGATGGGAATCGGGGCAGCCCAGACCTTGTTCAAGGACGCCGGGTTGGTGCCGGAAAATGGTGTTGTTCTGGCCGGTAGCGGCCCGCTTCTCTACTTGTTCGCCAATCAGCTTTTGAGTGCTGGGGTCCGTCCCGGCGCGATTCTGGACTTTGCTGCGAAATGGGTCTCTGCACAGCATCTTGTGCCCCTCACCCGCGTAGCCTGGCATTCTCGCACGGCACTTCTGAAAGGGCTGAAATGGCGTTCGCGTATCGCCCGGGCAGGTATTCCCCACCTTTTCGGAGTTGATGAGCTGGAAGCTGTGGGCAAAGACGAGGTGCAGGGCGTGCACTACCGCAAGGGTGGTCAGTCACATCAGTTTGAGACCAGCCTGCTTTTGGTGCACGACGGGGTCATTCCCAACACGCATATGACAGTTGCGGCTGGTTGCGACCACAATTGGCTGGCGCAGCAACAATATTGGCAGCCCGGTCTTAATGACAAAGGTCAAACCAGCCAGCAGGGACTGTGGGTTGTGGGTGATTGTGCCGGGATCATGGGGGCCGAGGCAGCTGAAATCCAGGGCCGGATCGTGGCGCGGAATATTGCCGGCAAACTGGGGCTTGCAATCGGTAAGGCCGAAGCAACACAAGCGCAGAAGGATTTGGCGGAGTTGAAAAAACTCGCCGCACTGAGGCAGTTCATCGATCTTCAATACCCCCCCGCAAAGACCTTTGCGACCCCAGCTGACGACACCGTGATCTGCCGCTGCGAGGCGGTGACAGCGGGTGAAATACGCGAAATCGCGCAGCTTGGTTGTCAGGGGCCCAATCAGGCGCGCGCTTTTACCCGCGCGGGAATGGGGCCATGTATGGGGCGAGGGTGCGGCCTGTCGGTCAGCCGACTGATGGCAGAGGTCAGCGGCAACGATATTGAACAAGTCGGCCATTACAGCACCAGAACACCGCTCAAACCGGTGACGTTGTCACAACTGGCAAGCCTGAACGATACATAGCTGAACCAAATTGTGCCCGCTGCACCTGCGAGAAAAAGGAGGTTATGACCCAGCTTCCCCATCTCCGACCACCAAAAGAGGATCAAAAACCGAAAGGTCCGGTTCACCTTCGAAGGCCGCGCGATCGAGGCCCTAGTACATACAACGTGGCTGCCATATTTACCAAGACGGCCCGATAGGGTAACGAAAGCTTTACACTGCGCCCGGATCTGGATGGGTTTTCACGCCAACCGTTTGCACGCGTCTTTCAAGGTCTGGGCCACTAAGGCCATATAGTCTTCGTCATAGCCCGTATCGTTCTGAAGGACGCTGAGATAGGCGCAAGAAATCCCGGATTCAGTGTCAATTAGCAGAAACTGACCGCCATAGCCTCCATGACCGACAAAACGGCCATCGGTCATCAGATGGTTAGAATATCGCAGCCAGTCCTTAGGTGCTGTCAGAGCGGGTGCCCGACGGGTGAGGCTTCGTTGCAGAAATTCGACGTTGGCGAATTGCATGCCTTGGGCATCCAGCCCGCCGCTGGTGAACAACAGGCCAAAGCGCGCCAGATCGCGGGCGCTCAGGCATCCGCCACCGGAAAAAGCAGGGAGGTGTTCGGGGCTGAGGCTGATATGAAACGCGCCTTCATACCCTGCCGCATCGGCAATTTCTTCGATTATCCGGGCCAGCGGCACCGGAGAAATGGAGGCTGCGATCAGGGTCAAAACATCGGTATTCGCCGATTTGTAATCCGCTTCACCATCCTCGCCAAATGGTGAAAAGCCGGTGATCCCGGTGGTGAAATCTTTGAGGTTGGTTTCGGGCTGCCCTTTGGGAGGAAGGCGCCAGCCAAGGGCTATCTCCTCAGTGTAACAGTCCGAAGCCGCGTCGGCGTAATCTTCGGTAAAGTCGTTGATCACGGCCATATCCAGGAGGGCCTGAACGGTAGCATTGGCGTATCCCGGCCCCATCTCGGGCAGGTAATCGGCAACTTTCGCATCAAGCGACAACACGCCCTCGGCCAAAAGCCGGCCAACGATCAGATGAATATGCAATTTGGTGACGGACTGGATGGAATGCGGCGAGGTCGTATCGAAATCTTCGGCCGCGGCTTCCATGATCAGCTGGTCGCCCCGCACACAGCAAAAAGCCGAAAACGCTGGATGCATCATCAGTTCCTTCAGCTCGGGAAACGACGCCCGCAAGTCCATCGGTGCGGGCTCAAGAATCCGCACATCCCGCGAACGGACCATCAATGCCCGGCGAAACAGGCGATGGGTGTTGTGAAATCCGTGGCGGCGATGCACAGGCCGGTTCCAGCGCTGTTTGTTGTCTGCCCCGACGGACAGATCAGGATTGGGAATTCTGCTGCGCACACTCATGTCCCAACCACGCGGTGCATGAGAACATCTGCTGCCACCACCCGATCCTGATACGCGAAAAGCGGATTGATTTCGACTTCGGCCAGACTGTCGCTTTCCTTCAGATACGCAGCGCATAGCTGATGAATGCTGGCGGCGATCTGACTGATGTCGGCTGCAGGCTGGCCGCGATACCCCTGAAGCAACGGCGCCAAACGGAGGCTTCGTAATGCCCTCGCTATCTCGTCTTCTCCCGCAGGAAGCAGCAAGGTGACACAATCTCCCAGTAATTCGACCAGCACACCACCGATGCCGATCAAAAGCGCATGCCCAAATTGGCGGTCACGACGCAGGGTAACGATCAATTCGGCAAGCGGCGGGGACAACATCGCCTCGACCAGAAAACGATCGGTCGCCAAAGTCGGATCGTACGCCGTGACCTGCGCAGTCATAGCTGCAATCGCCGTGCTCAGATCGCATTGGCTTTTCACGTTCAACGCCACCGCCCCAGCCTCCGTTTTATGAGCAAGTTGAGGGTTCATCATCTTGAGCGCAACGGGATAGCCAACCTCCTCGGCCGCTACCTTGGCTTCTGCAGCGGTCACGATTTTACCTTTCGGAATAGGAAAACCGATGGTCTGCAGCCAGGTTTTACCCTCTTCCTCGGTCAGCATGTTTAGCTCTGCATCAGCACAAGGAGCGGCCAGTCGCTCAGGTGGGGCCACGCGCAGCCGATCGCGCGTCGCGGCCCACGTCGCTGCGTCCCGGATGGCATTCAGGGCCTCATGAATTCCCTGCATTGGCGCCACGCCCTGGCCGATCAGGAATTGACGCGTCTCCAGGTCCAGATTTTCCGGTATAGTCGCACAGATCGCAGCAGGCAGGTTTTGTTCTGCTGCAGCGCGAGTAAAGGTTGCTGCGTCATTCTGGTAGCAGGTCTTCGAGTTATCCAGTCCAGGTGCCGGGTAGTCTTGCACCAGAACGGCAACATCCGCTTGCATGGCCCGGATCGCACTGGAAAAAACCGGATAGGTGAATTCCGGCTGACCCCAAATCGGCGTAGTGTAGTCAAGCGGGTTCGAAACTGTTGCGATCTCGGGCAGAAGCGCTGCCAGCGCATCGCTGCCCCCGGGATCGACATTTGGGAACGAAAGGCCGATTTTGTCCGCGTGATCGGCCAGCATCGTGGCACCGCC
>JAAEUI010000657.1 GCA_024227475.1 Paracoccaceae bacterium
GGTCATTGACGCAACTGCTGAGGATGCTCGGGTGGCCCTGCTTTGCCGGCTATTGGCGGTGCCCCGAGAAACTTGAGCAAGAGCGGACCATGGCCCGCTCTTGTTCATGTCAAACAAACGTACAGTTACACTTCATCTCCAGAAAATCCTTGGGTAGGGCGGAGCTTTTTGGCAGAATTGACCGGCTGACGCTACATGCGGCTAAAAGTGAGCCATGGCAGGCATCACCAATCTACCCGCTTCACCTAGGGTCCTGACCCTAAGCCGTAACAACACCA
Organism: Paracoccaceae bacterium; assembly: GCA_024227475.1. Classification (GTDB taxonomy): domain Bacteria; phylum Pseudomonadota; class Alphaproteobacteria; order Rhodobacterales; family Rhodobacteraceae; genus Amylibacter. Next base: position 279 of record JAAEUI010000657.1, read on the forward strand.
ACGAGCAGAGCATTCTGGTATAATCAGGCTGATTACGGTACTGGATTACTATACTTGGCGATTCATCCCAGAAAGCGAAATTTGTGCCTGGCCAGGACGTAAAACGCAGACTGACGACCATTCTGGCTGCTGATGTTGTCGGCTACAGCCGACTAATGGCTGCAGATGAGCCGGGAACACTCGCCGACTTCAAATCAACACAGGCGGAGGTAATTTATCCTCAGGCTGCTGATCACCGGGGGCGTGTTGTCAATATCATCGGTGACAGCATGCTGTTGGAATTCACCAGCGTCGTTGATGCAGTGAATTGCGCAATTGCCATTCAGCAGGCGATTTCTGTGCGGAATGAGGGCGTGTCTGAAGACAAGCAGTTTTTATTGCGCATTGGCGTTAACATCGGTGACGTGATTGTCGATGGCGAAACAATTTTTGGCAATGGGGTCAACGTTGCTTCCCGGCTGGAGTCGCTTGCGGATACCGGTGGTGTCTGTATCTCGCGAACGGTTCTGGATCAGATCAAAGGCAAAGTTCCGTTCGGGTTTGAGGATATGGGCACACAGAGTGTGAAGAATATCCCTGACCCGGTTCAGGTCTTCCGGGTTTTACCGAACCCCCCGGCGCCGGGGCAGCCGATTGTTGCTGGTTCAAAAAGGTCTGGTTTGCGGTGGCCAGTGATTGCAGCAATATGTGCGGCACTTGCGATTGTTGCAACTGGTGTTTTTGGGCTGCGTCCGTGGGTTCCCCGTGAAGAGCCGGCAATTGTTGCGGAAATGGCATTCCCACTGCCTGATAATCCATCCATAGCCGTTCTGCCGTTCGACGATTTGTCGGAAAACGCCAGCCAGGAATTTTTCGCCGACGGAATGACAGAGGATTTGATTACTGATCTGTCCAAAATATCCGGGCTGTTTGTCATCGCCCGGAATTCGTCATTTGCCTACAAGGGGGAATCGGTCAACGTCAAAGACGTAGCTGAGGAACTGGGCGTGCGTTTTGTGCTGGAAGGCAGCGTCAGGCGGGCAGGGGACAAGCTGCGGGTCAATGCGCAGTTGATTGATGCGATAACCGGGGGTCATGTCTGGGCGGACCGGTTCGACGGCCAGGTGGAGAACGTTTTCGAGCTGCAGGACGAATTTGTTCTTCAAATCGTCAGTGCACTTGAACTGGAGTTGTCTGATGGCGAGCGTGGTGAAATTGAGAAGAAGGAAACTCAGAAGGTCGCTGCCAGAGAAGCGTTTCAGCGCGGGTGGGAACTCTACTCACGGTTTAACCAGCCGGATAATGCAAATTCGGTGCGCCATTTTGAAAAGGCAATCGAGCTGGACCCGGAGTATGGGCGCGCCTATGGAGCCCTTGCGTTGGTTTATCAAAGGGACGGCATTTTTCGCTGGAACAAAGTATACGGTCGATCCCGGCAGAGTATCTATACGGTGATTGTGCCGGAACTGTTGCGCAAGGCTCAAAAACAGCAACCGGCACTGGTCCATATCGTCAATGCGATGAGGTACCTGAATTTGCAGGACCAGAATACCGGTAAAGATAAACAGTGGCGCATTGAAGAGGCGCAGGAAGAGGCGGCAAAGGCAATTGCGTTGCAACCGAACGACCCTGAAGCACATATCACGATGGCCTGGGCACTGATTGCAGCAGGCAAGCCGACTGCAGGGCTGGAATTTGTGAGAACCGCGGAACGGCTAAATCCGAATTATCCGAGTCATTACGTTCTGTTTAGGGCCGCTGCGCACATCGGTATCGGTGATTTGAAGCAAGCTGCAGATGTTCTGAAACATGGTCTCAATCAGAATTCGCAGGCTACTGCATTGGCGCCTCTGGCTGCTTCGGTAAATGCACTGCTCGGCAGGCGGCAGGAAGCTGACTTGGCCGTCGCGAAGTGGCTGTCGTTCGAGGAACATCCTGACCTGCAGGAAGAGGTCGCGAGCTATCGGTTCCCCGTTACATGGGCGGAGGAGTACCAAGAGATCAACCAGCGCTTAACAGATGGGCTCAGGCTGGCCGCCGTACCTTTGAATGTGACAGTAACGAGCCTTGTGGCTGACCTGAAAAGGCAAGAATTGGGCGACCAGTCCTCGACCATCAGAACCTTGGGATTGTTTGGTGCACAAGCGGTGGCCGCGGTTCCAGATTTGATTGAGGTTCTCGGCGGCACCAACAAAAAACTTCGCAGAGAGGCCGCTGTCACTCTGGGGAAAATAGGGCCAGACGCGAAAGCGGCAATTCCGGCCCTGGAGGCAATCATTGACGAGCCACTTATCGGATTTCATGCCAAAACGGCGCTTGGCAAGATAAAGGTCAACTAGGGTCAGGATCCATTAATCCTGCGCCATCAGCGTGAGATCTGCCTCAGTTACCGCTGCCCGCCTCGGCCTCCTCCTGGGTGGCCTGCTGCCCCGCCAGCCAGTGGCCTTCGTACTGCTCACCCGTAGCATATTCCATTTTGCCCTGCCCCTGACGCTGCCCCTTGGCAAAGGTCCCGGTATAGACATCGCCGTTGGCATAAGTCGCCTGGCCTTCGCCTTCGATTTCGCCGTCAATCCAGTTGCCTTCATAAACAAAACCGTCGGTCATGGTGATTTTACCCTGACCGGCGCGTTTACCGGTTTCAAAATTGCCCTCATAGACCGAGCCGTCAGGGTAAGTGGCGACGCCCTGTCCCTGGCGCAGGCCTTCGACCCAGTTGCCATCATAGGAATAGCCGTCCTGATAGGTCATCCGGCCCTGACCGTGGTTGCGCGAGGCTTTGAACATGCCCTCGTAGACAATTCCATTGGTATAGCGGGCGACGCCTTCGCCCTCGATCACGCCGTTGACCCAGGCACCTTCGTAGGAGCTTTTGTCGGTGTAAGTGATCTTTCCGGTGCCATGGGCGACGTCATCCTTGAACATGCCGGTGTAAACCGAACCGTCGGGATAATTCACCGTGCCCTCGCCCTCGATCTGCCCCTCCACCCAGTTGCCGGCGTAAAGATAGCCGTCCGCTCCTGTGAACGTGCCCTCGCCGTTGCGTTTGTCATCTTTGAAATTGCCGTCGTAGATGTCGCCGTTGGTATAAGTGACCTTGCCCGCGCCATTGCGCTTGCCGTCTGCCAATTGGCCTTCGTAGACATCGCCGTTGACCTGTTTCAGGGTGCCGCTGCCGTTGATCTGGCCACCCCGCCACTCGCCGTCATAGGTCAGCCCGTCAGGCATGGTCAGCAAACCCTTGCCTTCGCGCACTCCGGCGACAACAGTGCCCTTGTAGGTTGCGCCGTCAGGATAAGTAATCGTTCCGGTGCCGCTTTTCTCGCCATTCTGCCAGTCGCCCTGATAGCGATAGCCGTTGGGGCTGGTCATTGTGCCGGTGCCGTGATGCTGAGCCTCGGCGAATTCGCCTTCATAGACGACACCGTTAGCGTATTTGGCGACGCCTGAGCCAGATATCTTGCCGTTGGCCCACGACCCTTCGTAGGTGCCGCCGTCAGCAAAGGTTATAGTGCCGGCGCCTTCGGGTTTGCCGGCCACGAAATCGCCGACATAAACTGAGCCGTTGGGAAAGCGTGCCGTGCCCTTGCCCTGAATCTCGCCCTCATGCCAGTCCCCTGAATACTCATAGCCATTGGGCAAACGGTAGGTGCCGGTACCGTGCTGTTTACCGTCTTTGAAGGTTCCCTCATAAACCCCGCCGGTGTCGTATTGCTTGGTAACGATCTGACCGGACTGCGCCTCAACGTTTCCCGCGTTGAAGGCAATTAGTGAAGTTGAAATGGCGACAGCGGCAAGTGTCTTGAGTTTTTTCAAGGTTATTGTCCCGGTTCGAGAGGCCGGCTCCCTGTTTGGTTTTGTTTTTGGCTAGAGCGCTTCTACTTTTGCTTGCTTCACAAACGAAATCAGAAACGCATCCGCGCTGGGTTCTTAGAGCGGTGGTTCAGGTTCAATCTGGTTCAGTTTGAACCTGAACCGCTCTAGGTGATAGTCTTAAGGCGTTGAAAAATAGCTGACAAGGATTCTTGCGTCTTGTCATCTGGTTGCGATCTGGTCTTTAAAGCAGGTAATGGTCCGCGCACCGGCATTTGGATAGGCCAATGAAAGATAAACTCCGTCTTACGCTTGCGCAGTTGAATCCCACTGTGGGCGATCTGGCGGGCAATCTGGAAAAGGCCAAAGCGGCCCACGGCGAGGCGGCGCTGGCCTTTGCAGATTTGCTGGTTTTACCGGAGATGTTCATCACTGGTTATCAGGCGCAGGATCTGGTGTTGCGGGATGCGTTTACGCTGGATGCTATGGACCATGTGGCGGCACTGGCGGCGGCTTGTGACACTGGGCCGAGCATCGGAATTGGCGGGCCATTGTTGGATAACGGCCAGCTGTTTAACGCCTATTTCATCCTGAAGGGCGGCGAAATTATTGCCACAATGCGCAAGCATGATTTGCCTAACACCCATGTTTTTGACGAGCGGCGGCTGTATGAACACGGGCCGATAGCGGGGCCTTATAACCTTGGAAATGTGCGCATCGGCTCACCTATTTGCGAGGACGCGTGGCATGTTGATGTGCCCGAGGCGATGGCGGAATCCGGGGCGGAAATCCTGATCGTGCCGAATGGGTCGCCCTATTACCGGGGAAAATTTGACCGCAGAATCAATCAGATGGTCTCTCGCGTGGTCGAAAACAACCTGCCACTGGTTTACCTCAACATGGTGGGCGGTCAGGACGATCAGGTGTTTGACGGCGGTTCTTTTGTACTCAATCGCGGCGGGCGGCTGGCGATGCAGATGCCACTGTTTGATGAAGCGATCGCCCATGTGGATTTCAACCGTACGGTGGACGGATGGGAGGCCGAAGACGGCGAGAAAATCGCCCATGTGGATGAATGGGAGCAGGATTACCGAGTGATGCTGCAGGGGTTGCGGGATTACATGCGCAAGACCGGGTTCAAGATGGTGCTGCTGGGATTGTCTGGCGGGGTCGACAGCGCAATCGTGGCGACCATCGCGGCCGATGCGCTTGGCCCGGAGAATGTTCGCTGTGTGATGATGCCGTCAGAATATACCTCACAGACCTCGTTGGACGATGCCCGAGAGGTGGCGGAAAACCTTGGCTGTCGGTTGGATACACTGCCGATTTCTGAGGCGCGGCAGGCGGTCACGAACACGCTGGCCCCGGTGTTTGAAGGCTTTGATGCAGGGCTGACAGAGGAGAATATTCAGTCACGCCTGCGTGGTGTTTTGCTGATGGCGCTGTCCAATAAATTCGGCGAAATGCTGCTGACGACCGGCAATAAGTCGGAAGTTGCGGTCGGATATGCCACGATTTATGGCGATATGGCGGGGGGGTATAACCCGATCAAGGACCTCTACAAGATGCGGGTGTTTGAAAGCTGCCGCTGGCGCAACGCCAATCACCGTGACTGGATGCTGGGACCAAAGGGCGAGGTGATTCCGCCCCGGGTGATCGACAAACCACCGACAGCGGAATTGCGCGAAGATCAGAAAGACAGCGATTCCTTGCCGGAATATGCCGTGCTGGACGGGATACTGGAGCGCCTCGTCGATCAGGATATGTCAGTGGCAGATATCGTTGCCGACGGGTTCGATCGAGAGACAGTTAAAAGGGTCGAACACCTTGTTTTCATATCGGAATACAAGCGTTTTCAATCGGCGCCCGGGCCGCGCATGACGCACAAGGCATTCTGGCTCGACCGGCGCTATCCGATTGCAAACGGATGGCGGGACAAGACTTGAGCCGCATATTCAAACCAAACAACCGCCCTTAAGCCGCCGCTAAACCGCCTAAAATTGTTGGCACAAAACCGTTGGAGATTTACCGCGGTTTAACCCTGCAAGAACGAGTGTTGAACCGCTTTGAGAAAGGCGGAGGGCGGATCAGTGCGAAGTATTTTGGTAGTGAGTGCCGGCCTTCTGGTTGCGTGTTCTGAAATACCCGTTCAAAAGGCAGCGGTAGGCGGGCAATTCGTTGATGCCGGGCCAGCCGAATTTGCGGTGTTTTCAAACGGCCCGGATGCCATGGCGATTTACCTTGGAGCCCTGCGGGCACCTGATGAAGGCTGGGTATTGCCCGCTGCAGGCGAAGCTATCAAACGGGCCACCGGATGTCTGGTGATACCTGAGACGCTGCACAGTGATACCAAGACAATTCGCGCGCAGATCGATTGTTCGCGCTTAACGGCAGTTGCGGACCGGGCCAGCGAGAAAAGCCGCGGCCGCACCGCACGGTCTGGTTCGGGGCCGCCACAGTCTGAACTGGCGCGTCGCCGACTGGAAGACGACGCTGAAGAGTAGCGCGTCTGATTCCGTGACTATCCTCACTTCCTGTTGAATTTTTTCCGGGCTATGGTCTAATTGCACAATCCTTGGGGGATTCTGGTATGCGTAATAGGTTTGTCGAATCAGCCGAATGCGAAATTGATGGCGCATTGGGTACCGCCTTTGGACTCAGAAAAGGCACTGTTTTTGAAAAGCTGCGACGCGCGGGCAAACGTTTACCCCGGGGCGTCGCAGAAGATATTGACTATCTTGAGACGGTGCGGAAAAGAACAGCCCACCCACGCAGGCGCGGGTTGATGGACGTGCGCCGTGTTGAGCAGGCGCGGGATCATTCGCTGAAGCTGCTGAACAAGGTCGATGTTGCGCGAGACAAGGCGCGGGAACGGATCAATTGGCTGGGTGTTCTGGTCATCAACCTGATGCTGTTTGGCGTGGTGTATTACGCATTGCTGAAATGGCTGGGGGCGGTTTGATGCTTCCGGCTGATTATTGCGCTTGGTGAGAACACAGCAAACAGCAGCGTACAGCGTGGGCCGGTTTTTCTGGCGTGGCAAAGTAAAATCAACTTCGAAAATCTTACAGAGTCTTGTTTTGATCGCGGTTTGGGGCAGTGAACCTGCCACGGCCCGCACCTTTAGTTCGCCTATCGACACAAGCTACCTTGTGCTCACCTTTGAAATCGCGGGCGACGAGGCGGCGAATGTCTTCTACGCCGCTAAGAAGGTATCGGGCAAAGTGGCCGTGTGCGGTGCCTATGCAATGTTAACCGGAAACGGCACCCATGCGACCTTGATGCCAAAGTTCCTTGGCAAGTTCCTGTTTGAAATCGGAGGAGTCAGGGTCCGTCGTGCAAGCGGCAGCCACTTCAAGAGAATAGAGAATGTGAAAAACAACTACGGCCAGCAAATGACCTGTCGGGTTTCCAAAACCAAATGGCGGTCAGAGTTTGATGGTGTGGACATGCAAATCGTCAATACTAGGAAGTCTGTTTCTTTTTAGAGGTTTCACGTTTTTTTTGGAATCATCAGTGAACCGTGAAAAGCTGTGACACGAGACGCTTAGACCAGCGTTTCACGTTCAATCTGGATCAGACTAATTGTGAAACTCTCTAAAAAGTTTCGAGTTTAACCCGGATATCAAGTGAAACATCGTATTTCAGGTGCTTGCGTCGGGGCGCAATAGTTAGGGGTGGGCGGCTTCCAGAAACTCCAGAATCCGAGAAACTGCGTCAGCGTGCGCTGTTTTGTCATAATGGTTGCCTTCGAACCACAAGGGCTTTGGCTCCTCATGGGAGGTGCCTTCACCTTTCGTGTAAGCAGGGTTGTCAAAAAAATGAGTCACGCCCGGATAGACATGAAGTGTAACCGGGTGCTCGCTGTTCTCCGTCTGCTGAACAAATGCCCGGCAAGTTGAAAGAGACATCAGTTGGTCTGCATCACCAGCCAGTATCATCATCGGAACCGTGACAGCACCGTCCGGCTGGCATTCGGGATAGACGGCAATCGCCGAAACCGGGCTGAACCCATCCGGAACACGGGCATTCGTCGCACTCACCACTGTAAATATGTGGAAGCCGCCCAGTGAGAACCCAAGAAGGCCAATACGGCCCACATCAACATCCGTTCGCGCGGCTAGATACCGAAAGGCACTGTAGGCATCGTCGGGCATGTTCAGTGCCGACGTGTCTTGATAATTCCCGCCGCCTCGTGCACCAAAGCTGTCGACGACGAGGGCCACGTATCCCGCTTCGGAAAGTGTCTCGGCCCAGTTAAGATGCGATTGTGTCAGCCCATCACCGCTTACCAGAATTATCACTGCCGGATTTGGTCCAGCACCATCAGGAAGGTATTGACGACCCTTCAATTCAATCCCCGGCGTTGGTTCAAGTTCAATGCCCTTGGCTTTGGCTTTCTTGACCTTGAACGCTGAGGGTTGGATCGGCGTGGCTCGAAACGTGACTTCTTCCTGCGCGGATGCGGTCGCGAGCCCAAACCCCATCGCGGCGAAAGCGCTGAATGAAAGAAAGGCCAGTTTCATTGCTAATCCTCCCAGATGCTGGATGGAATTCGCGAATTGTACTATGCTGGGCACTTGCTTGTCACGTTGATTGGCAAATGCCTCCGCGTGAGCGAGACGGACCGGATATGGAACCAACATCCGTTTCGTCGCTGTGAACTCAACGGGTTGCCGCAACACTTTAGTATCCACTCATCGGTTCAAACC